>NZ_JAMBOQ010000005.1 GCF_023715685.1 Priestia aryabhattai | reverse complement strand
CACGTGTTACTCACCC
The DNA here is from genome assembly GCF_023715685.1 of Priestia aryabhattai. NCBI lineage: Bacteria > Bacillati > Bacillota > Bacilli > Caryophanales > Bacillaceae > Priestia > Priestia aryabhattai. Next base: position 368,201 of record NZ_JAMBOQ010000005.1, on the reverse strand, counting down.
GTCCGCCGCTAACGTCATAGAAGCAAGCTTCTAATCAGTTCGCTCGACTTGCATGTATTAGGCACGCCGCCAGCGTTCATCCTGAGCCAGGATCAAACTCTCCGAAGAAATATTTGACTTGCTCAATTTAAAAAAATAAAAATTAACGTTGACGTTTGTCGCTTTGTTCAGTTTTCAAAGTTCAACCGCCGCCCTTAAGCGACTTTACTATCATAACAAGTTGCAACCTAGTTGTCAACAAGTTTTTTTATTTGTTTATCACTTCGATATTTGCTTTAGCAGTTCATCTTAGCGACATTTAATAATATATCACACCTTCTTTTATTGTGCAATAGTTTTTTAATATATTTTCAAAAACTATTTTCTTGCAAATGAAACGTTAGCCAATTAATAGATACTAGCATATCTAGATCCACACTAGCATAATGTCTATTAAATCATCATCCGCCAAGGAGGCGTTCACTTGGATACCTTAATTGCAGCTGCACTTTATTTGTCTTTTTGTATGTCTATTCTCTTAATTTCACTTGCTTATTGGGAATCAATTCAAATGTCTAATAAAGAAGGCAAAGTCAACGGCGTTTCATTTATTTCACTTTCAGCATTCAGCATGATTTTTTGTTTGTTTACCTCATATTTTTATACAATTCTTTATTAACATGATGTTACGTTGTCTTCTTATAAAAAGGAGACATTTCTTTATTTTATTACAATATTCGCATTCGGTATACTTACTTATTGAAATCAATACGATAAACTCAGTTACTCCCCTTCTTCATATTTACAGTAGAAAGTGAAGGAATTTGTCGAATGATTTTTTAGAACACTTTCTTTAAATTTGATAAACTACTTTTAGAAAACGCTTTCATATGTACTTTAACATTATTCAAGGAGGAAACCAAATGAAACCATTGCTTGAATTAACGGTTGGAGAACTTTTAAAAGAAAGTACAAAAAAGTTTGGGCATCAAGAAGCGGTTATCTACTCTGAACAAAATATTCGCTATACGTACGCAGAGTTTTATAAAGAAACCTCTCGAGTTGCAAAGGCACTTCTAGCCACCGGTCTCAAAAAAGGCGACCATATCGCTATCTGGGCTACCAATGTGCCGGAATGGTTGCTTCTTCAATTCGCAGCGGCTAGAATAGGCGCTGTTTTGGTTACCCTTAATACAAGTTATCAATCCTCTGAGTTAGAGTATGTATTGAGTCATTCTGATACAACAGCGCTATTTTTCATTGATGAATTTAAAAGCACTTCTTATACGTCTATTATCACCGGTATTGAACATAATCTTCCCAAACTAAAACATCTTATAAACTTAAGTGGATCAAGCGAACATACATCTTGGAACGAGTTTTTAATGAGTAGCTTAATGGTATCAAATGAGGTTCTCGATAAGCATGAACAATCCCTACATACCCATGAAGTTATCAATATGCAATATACTTCCGGAACAACAGGTTTTCCAAAAGGAGTTATGCTAAGTCACCATAATATAGTAAATAACGGCTTTTTAGTTGCTCAGTCTATGAAACTGACTAACGAAGACCGTTTATGCATCCCAGTTCCTTTCTTTCATTGTTTTGGATGTGTGCTGGGTGTTCTAGCATGCGTATCTGTAGGTGCTACTATGCTACCGATTATTGAATTTCAGCCTGCCTCTGTTTTACGCACCGTAGAGAAAGAAAAATGTACAGCTCTTCACGGTGTACCAACTATGTTTATTTCGGAATTAAATGCACTTGATTTTAAACAATATGATTTATCTACTCTTCGCACAGGAATCATGGCTGGTTCTAATTGTCCAGCGGAAGTAATGAAGCGAGTTATAAATGAAATGGGCATTACCGAAATTACCATCGCCTATGGTCAAACCGAAACATCTCCTGTAATCACCCAAACAACTCCAACAGATTCTATCGAGCGGCGAGTACAAACGGTTGGCAAAGTTCATAATCATGTACAGATTCAAATTATTAATCCAGTTACAGGTAAACAAGCTTCTTTTGGAGAACAAGGAGAACTTTGTGCAAAAGGATATTTAACAATGAAAGGGTATTATAAAATGCCGGAAGAAACAGAAAAAACAATTGTAGAAGGCTGGCTACATACAGGAGATTTAGCTACCATCGATAAAGATGGCTATGTAAAAATTTCAGGACGCCTAAAAGATATGATTATTAGAGGCGGAGAAAATATTTACCCAAGAGAAATTGAAGAGTTTTTATATAGAATACCCGAGGTAGAAGATGTGCAAATTGTCGGTATTCCTGATCCAAAGTATGGAGAACGAGTTGCTGCATGCATTAAACTCAAGCAAAATTCTTTTCTTACCGCTCAAGAAATCAAAGACTTTTGCAAAGGTAAGCTTGCTCATTTCAAAATTCCCGAACATATTTATTTTATAGACGACTTTCCAATGACGGCATCCGGTAAGATTCAAAAATATAAATTAAAAGAAGAGATCGTAGCGCTTTATAAATAATCAGATTTTTTTGAATTTCACCTGTCATTATGAAGAAAAGTTTACTATACTGATACATATCTGTTTTTCTTCTTTCATACAGATATAAACAACAATGTCTATTGAAATAGGTGAAAATAATGGAAAATGAAATGTTGCTCAAATTAGGTATTTCCGCTGTACTTGGTCTTATTATTGGAATTGAAAGGGAACTAAAACGAAAGCCTGTTGGTTTAAAAACATCTCTCGTAATTTCCATTATTAGCTGTTTACTCACGATTGTTTCGATTGAGTCTTCTCAAATTTTTAATAAAGGTGATCATATCACAATGGACCCGCTTCGTCTGGCTGCTCAAATTGTTTCTGGAATTGGTTTTTTAGGAGCGGGTGTCATTTTACGAAAAGAAAATGACAGCATCTCCGGGCTTACAACAGCGGCTATTATCTGGGGGGCAGCAGGTATAGGCATTGCTGTAGGCGCAGGGTTTTATCCTGAAGCTATTACCGGAGTTGTACTGCTCATCATCAGCGTTGAACTTCTCCCCTTCCTTATTACTATTCTAGGGCCTAGGCAACTGCGTGAGAAAGAGCTTATTCTTCAACTCAAGCTGGCTGATAAGCACAATATCTTTGATACAACTAACAGCATTAGGGAAAAGAATATTACGATAAAAAATATTCGAATCAAAGATTTAGACACCAATGAATTATATATACGTATGAAAGTGTCAGTTAATAACCAGCGCCCTACTACAGAAGTGTATTACGAGATTCAAAAAATCAGCGGTATTCGTAGCATTGAAGTTGAAAATGTATAAATAAAAAACGGCCAATTGGCCGTTTTTTATTTATACATTTCAATCTGTTGTAAAAATTCCCTCTGTTTTACTAGAGACAGCCGGTATTGATCATCGATAATTTCTGTTAATAACTCATGTTTACGGCTCTTTGACACATTCAATCTGTGGATAAGAACTCTGCATTCATACAAAAACTGTGTATACTGTGTGTAACTCTCATCATAATTTGAAGATAAGTCTTCTTTAATTCGTTTTGTCAACAAAGGACTAGCGCCATCTGTGGATATTGCTAGCGATAATCTCCCTCTAGAAAACTGTGCAGGAATTTGAATATTTCCATCAGAAAAACTGCTGGCCATATTAACCAACTGATCATTTTTAATATGCCGCTTAACAAACTTATTCACAGCTTTATCATTTGTAGCTACAACAATAAAAAAAACATTCAGTAAGTCTTCTTCCTCTACTTTTTTTCTTTTTACACGTAGCTGATCTTTAGCTTCCCACTCATTTATTTCAGCTGAAACAGTTGGAGCAACCACTGTAATGGCTGCTCCTTCTTGTAAAAAACCTTTAATTCTACGAGTTGCGATTGTTCCGCCTCCAACTACTAAGACCGAACGATCCTTTAAATCAAGCATAACGGTATACATCGTATTGATTTCCTTTACTCAATAATAACGTTTTTACTTGATGACTTAAAATGTGTGCAAGTCCATCATGATAACCTAGGTAGTTGGCTAAGATAAACTGCTGGTCATCTGTTGATAACTGCTCCAATTCTTCCTTAATTTCGTTCATTAAAATACCGGTAAACAAAAGGTAAGGAAGAACGAATACTTGCTTATACGAAGTTCGTTTAGCAAGGTGTAGGCCTTCTTTTAAATTAGGTGCAGCGGCAGCTAAATAGCATGTGCTCACTTCTTTAAAAGCTCCTTTACCTTTTAGCAGTTGAGCTATTTCGTTAAAATCTTTTTTTACAGCAGGATCACTGCTTCCTCTGCCGACCAACAATACCATCGAATCTTCTTGCTTATCCACATTGGTTTCATTGATTCTCTCTACCAAGATATCAACAATTCGTTCGTCCACGCCGAACGGTTCTCCGTACAGCACTTCTACCTGTGGATAACGTTCATACACTTGGTGTATTTCTTCGGGTATATCATGCTTTGCATGCGCAGCTGTTAATAACAGAAGAGGCACAATTGCAATACGAGTAGCACCTTGTTCAATACATGCTTCAAATCCTTGTTCAATAGTAGGGGAAGCTAGTTCTAGGAAACAAACTTCTTGAATCGGTACATCTAGATTTTTTTTACATCTTTCAATAAAAGCAACTGCCTGATCAGCGCCTTCTTTTACGCGGCTGCCATGGCAAACATATAAAACTGCATCCATATAATCAACCTCTTTAGTAAGCTTCTTGTGCATACGAATAGTAATGCTGTCCAGTCTTCTCAAACCAATTTAATCGGTCATGAAAATTTACAACTTCACCAACGATAATCATACTTGGATTTTCAATTTGTTTTTCTTTAACAATATCAACAATTGTACCAAGAGTTCCAGTTACAGTGCGCTGGTCCGCACATGTTCCCCAGTGAATCAATGCAATTGGCGTAGCTGAAGTTTTTCCATGTTTCATTAACTGTTGGCAAATGTACGGTAAGTTCCGCACCCCCATATAAATTGCAAGAGTATCTACACCTTTGGCTAGGCTATCCCATTTGATTGCATCATGCTCACTGTCTTTACGATGGCCTGCTACAAAAGCAAAGCTTGCGCTGTATTCCCGGTGAGTGACAGGGATTCCTGCATAAGCAGCGGCTGCGATACCTGATGTAATTCCTGGAACAATTTCAAATGAAATGCCCTGTTGCACGAGAGCTTCTGCTTCTTCCCCTCCGCGTCCGAATACAAATGGATCTCCGCCTTTTAAGCGCGTTACAATTTTTCCTTTTTTAGCGAATTTCACTAAAAAGTTGTTGATTGTTTCTTGCTTGAGAGTATGGTAGTTCGGAAGCTTTCCGCAGTAAATGATATCTGCATCACTTTTAGCATACTCCAGCAGGTCCTTATTCACTAAACGATCATATAAGATAACATCTGCTTGCTGAATTGCTTTCAACCCTTTTAATGTAATTAAATCTGGATCTCCTGGTCCTGCACCGACTAGATATACTTTCCCCATGAATGCCTTTCACCCTTCCATCATTTCCACGTCTCCGCAGTGCTCCCACATTTTAATTTGAATTAGAACAGCGGACAAAGTCCGCTGTCATTTAGATAAATTTTCGGTTAGCTAAATATTCAATAACAGTTTGTACACATTCTTCTACAGACTGTGTGCTTGTATTAATTGTTAATTCAGGGTTAGCCGGTGACTCATACGGAGAATCAATTCCTGTAAAATCACGGATTTCTCCACTTCTTGCTTTTTTGTAAAGGCCTTTTGGATCTCTTTTTTCACATTCTTCTAACGGACACTCCACGTATACTTCCAAAAATTCATTCCCCTCTAAGATCTCACGCACTTGAGCGCGATCCTCTTGGAATGGAGAAATAAATGCTGTTAGTACCACTTGACCGCTGTCTACAAATAGCTTAGAAACCTCACCGATACGGCGAATATTTTCTGTACGATCTTCAGCAGAAAACCCTAGATTCTTATTTAAGCCGAAACGAACATTGTCACCATCTAATACATAGTTGCGAATATTTTTATCAAAAAGCGCTTTTGCCACTGCGTTTGCTACGGTAGATTTACCTGAACCCGAAAGACCTGTAAACCATAATACAAAACTGTGATGATTATTTTGCTCGCGTCTTTCCTCTTTTGTAATTCCAGCATCATGCCACGTAATGTTTGTTGATTTGCTCACTTCAACCGCTCCTTATTTTGAAGATACTTTTTGTTTTGCTAATCCTTTAATTAACACTTCAATTACTTCTTTACGACTGAATGTGCTTGGTGGCACTTCTCCGTTACGAAGCATTTCACGTACCTTTGTTCCAGATAGAATCATATGATCTTCCTTGCTGTGAGGGCATGTTTTCGTTGATGCCATCGCTTCACACTTCTTGCAGTAGAAGCTGTGTTCAAAGAATAAAGGTGTAATTCCTAATTCATCTGCTGTAAAGTTACTGAAGATTTTTTGTGCATCATATGTTCCATAGTAGTCACCAACACCAGCGTGGTCACGGCCTACAATGAAATGCGTGCATCCAAAGTTTTTTCGAACCATTGCATGGAAAATAGCTTCTCTAGGTCCAGCATAGCGCATCGCAGCAGGGAAAACTGCTAAAGCTACACGATCGCTAGGATAATAGTTCTCTAAAAGTACTTCATAACTTTCCATACGGATATCTGCTGGGATGTCGTCTGACTTTGTTTCTCCTACAAGAGGATTTAAGAACAGGCCGTCTACAATTTCTAATGCCGTTTTTTGAATATATTCGTGCGCACGGTGAACAGGATTACGAGTTTGGAATCCAACAACCGTTTTCCAACCGCGTTCTTCAAATGCTGCTCTTGTTTCAGTTGGATCTAGGTAATACTTTTCAAAACGCGTTTTAGGTGTACGTTCTACAAGTACGATTGGACCTGCTACGTATACATTTGGGCGTTCCATCATTTTTTTCACGCCAGGATGAGCAAGTTCTGCTGTGCGGTACACGTTTTCTGCTTCCTTTTCTTTATTTGGCGTATATACTTCAGAAACTTCTAAAACACCATACGTTACGCCGTTTTGAACAAGTTTTACTTTGTCGCCAATGTTTAATTCTTTAGCTTGCTCTTCTGTTACAGGAAGAGTGATAGGAATACTCCATACTGTTCCATCTGCTAGACGCATATTTTCAACAACTGATTGATAATCTTTTTCTCCTAAAAACCCTGTAATTGGGCTGTAAGCACCAATTCCAATTAGTTCTAAGTCACTTAGAGCCATGTTATCTACTTCGATTTCTTTTGTTAGTGAAGTGTAGTCATATGTTGGTTGATATAAATTAATTAATTCTCCACCGTGTGCTTGAATTGTTGTCATTTTGTAAAATCCTCCTTAAATAATTAACACAATATAATAAAAAGCACTTGAATTAAGCAGTCATTTTTTCTTTTTCCGACTGCAAGCTTGCTCTTTTTCTTCTAGTCGTTCTAGCTAAGCTTAGAATACCTGCTGTGGCAATACATCCGCTAGCTAGCACCATAAATGAATATAAGTCGCTTTCAAGTACTAATTTCACAAGAACATATGAGATTACGAGTGAAAATACAGGCGATACCACCCAAACCTTCAACATTTGAATAACCACTTCGCGCTGTTCTTTCGTAAATCCCGTTTTCGCTGCGCCTATTCCAATAATAGAAGACGTAGTAACCTGTGTAAGAGGTACTGGTAAACCAAACAATGAAGCGACTGTGACAAGAGAAGCACCAGTACCTGAGATAATACACCCTTCTCCTACAGAATAGCGAGTAATTTTTTTTCCGTTTGTTTCAATAACTCGGCCGCCTAGTAAAAGAGCTCCGAGCGCGACCGCCAACCCTCCTGATACAACACCCGTTTTAGCATCCATTAATCCAGCTCCTACTAGAGGACCGACAGCATTTGCCACGTTGTTCATTCCAGCTGAGAAAGCTTCAAAGAATCCCGTCACTATAACTAAAATCGTTAAAACTCTTTTCCACTTTCCCTCTGCTTCTTTTTTATGCGCTCTGCGCTTTATCACTTTTCCAATCAAAAAAGCAATCACAAATGAAACTAGCGGAACAATAATCCAAAAAGACATGACAACTAAAAGTTTTTCCACATACAAAGATTGATAAGCTACTCCTACTCCAACAACTGAGCCAACTGTTACTTCACTTGTTGATAGAGGGATACCAATCAAATTCGCGAAAAAGAGTGACAGCGTTGCAGCAGCCAGAATGATAATAACTAACTCTACTGACAGTAATTTTTCAGGTATGATACCTGAACTGATGGTTTTCACCACCTCACCGCCTCCGGTAATGGCTCCAAGCACAATACCTATAGCACAGATGAACAGGGCCACTCTTCGCTTTTTAATCGCACCGGAGCCGTATGAAACGCCCATAGCAGCTGCTGCACCGCTTGCCCCAATATTCATTGCAAAAAAAAGTGCAATGATAAAGGCAACATATAAAAGCATCATTTATTCAGCTCTTTCGTATTTAAGATTCGTGTAATCCGCACTCAACTTTTTGCGTACCTGCCCATCTTCCTGAACGTAAATCGTCTACATTGTAGGCAGGTGCGGTACAAGGCTCACAGCCGATACTTGGGTAGCCTTGATCATGAAGTTTGTTATATGGCAAATCATGCTTATACACATAGCGCCAAATTTCCTTCCAAGACCAATGAATTAACGGACAAACTTTAACTTTCTTGAATTTCTCATCTTTATTAAAATAATTCGTGTTGGCACGAGACTCAGACTGCTCGCGTCTCAAACCAGAAATCCACGCATCATAAGGAGCAAGAGATTCTCTTAATGGGATGATTTTTCGAATTTGACAGCATAGGTTAGGCTGACTCTTCCAAAGCTCATCTCCATGTTTTTCAGCTTGTTCTGCAAGAGTTAAATCCGGTTTTTTCATATGAATACGTAAATCAGGGAAGCGTTCTTTAATTGCATCAATCACTTCATATGTTTCTTTAAAATGAACGCCTGTATCTAAAAAGACAATTTCAGCATCTTTTTTCACTTTTGAAATTAAATCAATTAACACGATTCCTTCGATCCCAAAGCTTGATGCATAGATAATTGAATCTCCGTAGGTATCATACGCCCACTGCAATGCTGAAAGGGCTCCTTTTGTTTCATCTTCACTGTCGAACTCTGGAAATGTATCGCTCCAGTTTTCGTACGTATATAAATCTGCCATTTTCTTCACTCCAATTCTTAGTTATCCGCGTTATCCAATAAAAAAAGACGGTTTTACCCACTAGAATTGGATAAAACCGCCTCTAGTGTGTCTAGTCAGCGAAACTATTTAATTCTTACTTTGCTTCGACGTGTTCAAAGATTTGTTTTAAGTCGGGGTTACAGTCATTGGTGTCCCTCCTTAAATTATTGCTTGCGCTATATCAAAATAAAAAGTCTTCCATATTGAAAGACTGGGTAGGCAATAAATTTTCACCTTATCTTTCAAAATGATACACACTTTGCTGGAATTAGCACCTTGCTAAGCAGGTTGCCGGGGTTCAGCGGGCCAGATCCCTCCACCACTCTTGATAAGCATTTTTTAAAAATTTTAGCATATTTAGAATATTTGTCAACATTAAAAATCATATATCCGATAAGAAAACTATACTTTAAATTCACAGAAATATCTATACTTTTATTTAAAACAACATATGTAAATTTAACCCAAATGTGAACATATCAGTTTATGAAACGCTTTCTTTTTTCTCCAACTTTTTATATTCTCTTGCTAAATAAAACACAAAATAAATCTCTCTATAAAATTAATAAGGGATTTGTAAGCTTTACGGATAATTCACCCCCATTAGCACACATTACAGATAACACTGACAGATAGGAGCTGTATAAGATGGAGAGACCACCCTTTCAATTAGACGATACAATTAAAAATAACGTGCGAACATATTTACAGCAGATTTCAACTGAAGCCTCTAATTTAATTAAACATTTAGACACGAGTGATCATTGTATCCTATGTGATTTTGAGGAGATGAGAAGGTTATTTCAAGATGTTCAAGCTACGGCCGCCTCTTATTACTTGCGTCATTACTTATCGCCTTATACATTTGAATATGCTGCTCTGTCCTTAGCTATTCATAACCTTTCTGAGAAACGTCACGGCGCTTTAATTGTCATTGAACGGGAACAAAATGTAGACCCTCTTATTCAAAAAGGAATGCCTATTCAAGCTCCTGTCAGCGCTACGCTAGTTGAGACGCTGTTCTATCCAGGGACACCCTTACATGACGGAGCCGTCCTAATTAGAAACAATCAGCTTATTTCAGCTGCTAATGTTTTACCTCTCTCGTCTATTATTTCAAGGAACAAAAAATTAGGAACACGTCACCGTGCAGCCATTGGAATGTCGGAAAAATCGGATGCATTAATTTTAGTTGTATCTGAAGAAACAGGTAAAATTTCGTTTGCTCTTGATGGAAGCCTCTACCCTATTCACTCCAGCAAAAATATGATTTAAGAGCCCTTTCCTGATAAGCAGCCCTATCTTGACTTCTATATCCTTTCTCTTTAATATATTTCATAGTTTTTACATACTATAGATACGGGTGATGCATATGGCAATTTTAAAATTTGAACATGTAGGCGTTCAAGTAAAGGATATAGAAGAATCTATTGAGTTTTATACACAAAAAGTGGGATTAGAGCTCATCGAAACACTACCACATACCGATCCGTCTTTGAAACTAGCTTTTCTAGGTTTAGAAGGCAATGTAATCGTAGAGTTAATTCAAGGGTATAACTCAAGCTTACCTAACGAAGGTAAAGTTCATCATTTTGCGCTGGCAGTAGACGGAATTGAAGAGGAGTTTGAGCGTTTAAAATCAGCAGGCGTTTCATTTGTGGAAGAAAACATTGTAACTTTGCCAAATGGAGCAAGATACTTATTTTTCTATGGTCCAGACAAAGAATGGATTGAATATTACGAAGTAAAAAGATAAAGATATCTTATACCTTCAATGAAAAATGGTCATACTGTGGCTATGACTAATCACTGGAGGTTTTTTATGATGGAATGGCTATTATTTCGACTTTTTCGTCGTTCTATTTTAGTGCGGCTTCTTTTTATTATCGGCTGCCTTGTTCTACTTTTTGGCACGCTTATACATTTCCTAGAGCCGCAAACGTTTGGAAATGTGTTTGAAGGAATTTGGTGGGTTATTATTACAATCTCTACTATAGGGTACGGTGATTTCGCTCCAACCACTACGATTGGAAGATTAGCTGCAATTATTTTAGTCCTGATCGGAACGGGCTTCATTACTACTTATTTTGTCACGCTTTCTAAAATTGCTGTTTCCACTGAGAGCGCTTATTTAGAAGGAAATTTAAAATTCTATGGAAAAGACCACTTCATCGTTGTCGGGTGGAACGAGCGCGCCAAGCTAGTATTAGAATCTTATCGCGACGCATTTCATAAAGAAGAAATTGTTCTTATTGACGAATCTCTGACTAAAAACCCCATGATTTGTGATCGCGTTCATTTTATTAAAGGAAGTCCTTCTCACTATGAAGTATTAGAGCTTGCCAACGCTCGGTACGCAAAAAAAGTGCTGATTACAGCGGATCAGCATAAGGCAGAAGAATATGCAGATATGAACACTATTGTTACGCTAGTCGCTCTGCAAGGAGTGAACCCTTCTATTTACAGCATCGTTGAATTGTTAACAAAAAAGCATATTCAAAATGCGCAAAATTTGGGTGTAAATGAAATGATTAAAACAAACGAGTTAATCAGTCAGGTCATGTATGAACATATTTTTGTGAAGAAATTAGAGAGTTTAAAAAAAGAATAGTTCCTTCAATTACTGAAGCAGCGCCTCTTCTGCCTCTCTGATCAGCTCTTCTCCTAAACTGATATACTTTTCTCGAAATGAACCGTCTGCGTCTTGGGGTTCTGCAAATTGATTAAATGAAGCACTCACATTTCCATTGTGAACATTGTCATCTAGGCCAATTTGATATTTATGTGAAAGTAAAAATGGCGTACCAATCTGTACGGTTGTTCCTTTAGAATCCAGTTCCCCATTCGTAGCTGTAAACGGGATACGTAAAAACTGATAGCCGACTTCATCATCCATCTTATAGTCGAATGAACCATGGTCATAATCCCAATTTCCTCCGACGTTATACCCAAGCGGCTTAAGCGTTTTTTCTAATTCATAAAGTTTGAATAATGTCCCGTCTAATCTTGAAGATAATTCAATCATGTTATTCCTCCTCTGTTTTAACATGTCCTTTTTCCAGCATTTTATCCTTTATCTCAAAAGCAAAAAAGTTCACCTTCTAACAAGAAGGTGAACTTTTTATTTATTTCAAACGCTTTTCTAATTCTGCTTTTTTCTCTTCAAAACCAGGTTTCCCAAGAAGAGCAAACATATTTACTTTATATGCTTCTACTCCAGGCTGATCGAATGGATTTACTCCTAATAAATAGCCGCTGATTGCGCATGCTTTTTCGAAGAAATATACAACATATCCGAATGTATACTCATCTAACGCAGGAATGTTCACAACTAAGTTTGGAACGCCTCCATCTGTGTGCGCTAGCATTGTACCTTGGAACGCTTTTTTATTTACAAAGTCAACTGTTTCACCAGCTAAGTAATTTAATCCATCTAAGTCCGCTGCATCTTCTTCAATTGTTAGCTCATGACGAGAATCTTGAACTTGTACAATTGTTTCAAAAATATCGCGACGACCTTCTTGTACATATTGACCTAAAGAATGAAGATCCGTTGAGAAGTTAGCAGATGAAGGATAAATACCTTTTTGGTCTTTTCCTTCACTTTCACCAAATAACTGTTTCCACCACTCAGCAAAATATTGAAGAGCTGGCTCATAGTTAATCAGCATTTCAATTGTTTTTCCTTTATTATAAAGAACATTACGAGCTACAGCATATTGATAAGCTGGGTTCTCTTCTAGCTCTGATGATGAGAATGCTTCTTGAGCATCAGCTGCCCCTTTCATCATTTGTTCGATATCAAGACCTGCAGCAGCAATTGGTAATAAGCCAACCGCTGTTAATACTGAATAACGGCCGCCTACATCATCTGGAATAACAAATGTTTCATAGCCTTCTTCGTCCGCTAATGTTTTTAATGCGCCGCGTGCTTTATCTGTTGTTGCATAAATACGCTTGCGTGCTTCTTCTTTGCCGTATTTCTCTTCTAATAATTTACGGAAGATACGGAAAGCAATCGCCGGTTCTGTTGTTGTACCAGATTTTGAAATAACATTAATAGAGAAATCTTTATCTTGTAAAACATCCATTAAGTCTTTCATGTATGTTGAGCTGATGTTGTTACCAGCAAAAATAACTTGCGGAGTTTTACGCTGTTCTTTTGATAATGTGTTATAGAATGAATGCTGAAGCATTTCAATAGCAGCACGAGCACCTAAGTAAGATCCTCCAATACCGATAACAATTAATACATCTGAGTCAGATTTAATTTTTTCTGCACTTTTTTGAATGCGTGCAAATTCTTCTTTGTCATACTCCGTAGGAAGGTCTACCCATCCTAAAAAGTCGTTCCCAGCACCTGTTTTCTCATGAATTGAATGGTGAGCTACTTTCACGGCATCACGTAAGTATGTAAGTTCATGTTCACCAAAAAATGATAACGCGTTTGAATAATCAAAACGAACATGTGTCATAGTCTGTTCCTCCATTAAAATATCTTTATTTTTCACTTTATCGAAACTGTTAGCTGAATTCAAGTGAATCCACTTACAATTTGACACAATCATTATAGTTTGTTGAAACTGCAATCATTGTATGTACCCTTTTATTTAACGATAAATTCAGTTATGAAGTCAACTAATGTTCTTTGATTACAGAACGTAATGCATGCACCATTACGCAAATAATAAGCAAATAAAAAACGACTAAAGAGTGGTCTTCAATCGTTTTTTATTTGCTTATCGGGTGGTGCAATATAGTTCATTTCACCTATCTTTACATATTGTCTCGGTTTATAAGAGGCTTTTAACAGAGAAGAGTCTATTGATATGGAATTTTCAGCTTGGTTTTTAGAAGTGATTAGCATCCTGTTTTCTTCTTTCATTTCCAAGTGATTATTCAGCACAAATCCGCTCATACATAATGCGGTAAAAATGAGAAAACTGATGGCTATTTGTTTTCTATACATTTCCATCACCTCACTCTTAGAGTGACAATTTTGAATGATTTTTATACGCCTAAAAAAATTTTTTTATGTTTTTTTTATGGATTTTGTGACGAGTTTCTATTTATTTAATAAGGTTTGAAAAATCCGCTGATACTAAGAAATAGCATGGATGCATGCATAATTAAATTATTATATAATCGGTTACAGAATTGAATATCACAAGGAGGTTTGTCTTTTGTCCTGGTTGCACTTGGTGATTTTATCGCCTTTTTTATTAGCCTTTGTTGTCCCGCTTCTGTATAGGAAATTCCAGCGTATTCATACAGGGTGGTTCGTTCTACCTCTTCCGCTTGTGTTGTTCATTTATTTCACACAATATATTAGTGGTGTTTCTAAGGGGGAAACATATCTACATTCGATGAAATGGATACCTAGTCTTGGCATTAACTTTGATGCTTATGTGGATGGACTTGGTCTTCTATTTTCTCTATTAATCACCGGAATTGGGACACTTGTTATTCTTTACTCCATTTATTATCTTTCTAAGACAAAAGAAGCACTGCATTCGTTTTATGTCTATTTGCTTCTTTTTATGGGTTCTATGCTAGGAGTTGTATTATCAGACAATTTAATGAACCTTTACAGCTTTTGGGAATTAACAAGCCTTTCATCTTTTTTATTGATTGGTTATTGGTACAAACGAGAGAAATCTCAATACGGAGCCTTAAAATCTATGCTCATTACCGTATTCGGAGGACTTTCCCTATTAGCAGGAATTGTGCTTTTATACGTTATGACAGGTACTTTCAGCATACGCGAAATTATCTCAAACGTAGATGTAGTCACATCAAGTCATCTATTCATTCCAGCTCTAGTCCTCATTTTATTAGGGGCCTTTACAAAATCTGCTCAGTTTCCTTTTCATATTTGGCTGCCAGATGCAATGGAAGCTCCAACCCCAGTCAGTGCATACCTTCATTCAGCTACAATGGTAAAAGCGGGAATTTATCTTTTAGCAAGACTCAGCCCTGTTTTTGCTATAAGCGCCACTTGGTTTTTTGTTATTTCAATCGTAGGACTAATTACACTGTTTTGGGGCTCGTTTTCAGCAGTAAAACAACAAGACTTGAAAGGGATTTTAGCTTTTTCAACAATTAGTCAGCTTGGGATGATTATGTCACTTATAGGAGTAGGTAGCGCAGCTATTCACTATGATTTTTTAGACGATAATATCTACTTAGTGGCTCTTACTGCAGCGGTTTTCCATTTGATTAACCACGCTACCTTCAAAGGCAGTTTGTTTATGGTAGTAGGCATCGTCGATCATGAAACAGGCACGCGTGACATTAGAAAGTTAGGCGGGTTAATGAGCTTCATGCCTGTAACATTTACCATGGCTATCATCGGCGGATTTTCAATGGCAGGTCTTCCTCCCTTTAACGGATTTTTAAGTAAAGAGATGTTTTTTACAGGCATGGTAAACGTGACAAAAATGGATATGTATAGCATGCAGACGTGGGGAATTTTGCTGCCTATCACCGCTTGGGTGGGAAGTATTTTCACTTTCGTCTATAGTATGATTCTTGTCTTTAAAACCTTTACAGGCAAATACCAGCCCGAAAAGTTGGAGAAGAAGCCGCATGAAGCACCAGTAGGCATGCTTATTTCACCTGTTATTTTAGCATCACTGGTTGTTATTTTTGGCTTTGCTCCTAATTTATTAGAATCAATCCTTATTGAGCCAACAATGGCGTCTATCGCACCTAGCCTGCTAGCTGAAGGTAAAGAATATCAAGTGCATATTAAATTTTGGCACGGATTTACGCCAGAATTATTTATGACGCTAGGGGTCATCACATTTGGTATTTTGTTATTTATGACGCTTCAAAAGTGGTCAAAAATTTATACACGATTTCCTTCTTCTTTAACGCTTAATAACGGATATAATTATGGAATTAAAGGGATGGAAAAAGGCTCAACACGTATAATGAAAACATTAATGACAGGATTTATTAGGGACTATCTTTTAATCATTTTTACTTTTATAGGCATTTTAATTCTCGTGACGCTCTTTTCTCAGAATGCCTTTGCTATTGATCTAAAAGATACTGTTTCTATCGGCGTTTATGAAGCCATACTAGCAGTTGTAATGGTTGCGGCTACTATTACAACTTTATTGGCAAAATCACGCCTCACAGCAATTATTTCGCTGGGAGTTGTTGGGTATACGCTTTCTTTATTTTTCGTATTATTCCGTGCTCCTGACTTAGCTTTGACTCAATTAGTTATTGAAACTGTATCAGTATCACTGTTTTTACTATGTTTCTACTACTTGCCGGAGTTTCGGAAACGAAAAGTAAGGGTGAAGTTTCAACTGCCAAACTTATTGGTTGCTCTTCTTGTAGGAACGACCGTTACATTGCTTGGCATATCAGCAAACAGTACGAAACTGTTTGAATCCATTTCACATTACTTTATTGAAAACAGTTATGAAAAAGCAGGCGGCGAAAACATGGTGAACGTTATCCTTGTTGACTTCCGCGGATTTGATACATTATTTGAAATTACCGTACTTTGTATAGCAGCTCTTGCTATCTATGGTATGATTCGTCTTCGGTTAACAAAGGAGGAAGAAGAGTGAAAAAAAATGATTTGATTTTACAAACAACAACGAAAGTAGTCACGTTCATTATTATCATTTTTGCCATTCATCTCTTCTTTGCAGGTCATTATACACCTGGAGGAGGGTTTGTTGGGGGACTTACTACCTCAGCTGCCCTTGTATTACTACTGCTGGCTTTCGATATAAAAACCGTATCGAAAGTCATCCCACTTGATTATAAGAAAGTTGCGGCTTCCGGATTGCTGCTAGCGATTTTAACGGGGCTGGGGTCATTTATTTTCAAAGTTCCATTTCTAACTCACACGTACAGCTATTTTAACCTTCCTCTTCTCGGGAAAACATCTTTAGCTACAGTGGTACTATTTGATTTAGGCGTATATCTAGTAGTTGTTGGTGTTACAATGACCATTATTCAAACGATTGGAGAGAGTGAATAGTGGAAATATTAATGTCCATAGTGGCGGGAATTCTATTCACTGCCGCTGTATATCTCATGTTATCCCGCAGTTTACTGCGAATTATTATTGGAACAGGCTTATTAAGCCACGGTGTTCACCTATTGATTTTAACGATGGGCGGATTAAAAGGGGGAAGCGTTCCCCTTCTAGGAGAAAAGGCTTCTTCTTATACAGATCCTTTACCTCAAGCACTAATTTTAACTGCCATTGTCATAAGCTTTGGCGTCACTTCTTTTTTTCTTGTACTAGCTTACAGGGCTTATCAAGAACTCGGAACAGACGATATGGACAAGTTAAGGGGGAAATGAACATGACGAGTAATCTTGTAATCATCCCACTGCTTATCCCGTTTGTTGTAGGTGTTGTGCTCATTTTTTTCAAAGACAATATTAAACTTCAAAGGATAGTCAGTGTTTTATCATTAATCACCACCACCGTTTTTGCTGCATATTTAGTACAGTTGGTTCAATCAAAAGGTGTTTTAACTCACGAGCTTGGGAACTGGAAACCTCCTTTTGGAATTATTCTAGTAGCGGACATGTTTGCTTCCCTTCTCGTACTTGCTGCTAGTATCGTAACACTATGCTGCGTTCTTTTTGCTTTTCATACAATTGGCGAAAGACGTGAACGTTTTTACTTTTATTCGTTTGTGCAGTTTTTATTAGTAGGCGTATTTGGCGCCTTCTTAACAGGTGATATCTTTAACTTATTTGTCTTTTTTGAAGTCATGCTTATGTCTTCGTACGCTCTTATTGTAATTGGCGGTACAAAAGCACAGCTTCGAGAGTCTCTTAAGTATATTTTAGTCAATGTAATTTCATCCGCTTTGTTTGTAATTGCTGTTGCTTATTTGTACGCCGTAACAGGAACTCTCAACATGGCAGACCTTTCACAACGAATTGCAGAGGCTAACCAGCCAGGAATTTTAACAACCATTGGGATGCTTTTATTTATTGTATTTGCATTAAAAGCAGCTTTATTTCCAATGTATTTTTGGCTTCCAGGTTCGTACAGTGCGCCTCCACCCGTTATTATCGGATTGTTTGGTGCTTTGCTAACAAAAGTAGGAGTTTATTCTATTTTCAGGACTTTCACTTTAATGTTTTATCACCATCCTGAATTCACTCATCAAATTATCGGTTACGTTGCGCTTTTGACTATCGTTGTTGGGGCAGTAGGCGCCATTGCTTATTCGGATGTTAATAAAATTTTAATTTATAACATTATTATTGCTGTAGGAGTAATTGTCTACGGTGTGACTTTAACAACAAAAGCGGGTTTTGAAGGAGCCATTTATTATTTAATTCACGACATGATTATTAAAGCAACTCTATTCCTTCTTGCTGGAAGCATCATTCGAATAACTGGAACAACAAAATTAAAGAAAATGGGTGGGTTAATTAAAGATTATCCGCTGCTTGGCTGGATGTTTTTTATCGCTACTATTTCGTTGGCAGGAATACCTCCCCTAAGCGGCTTTATTGGAAAATTCCTTTTAGTTCAAGGCGGCTTAGAATCAGAGAGCTACACGTTTGTAGCGGTTTTACTAGTTTCAAGCCTGCTCGTTTTATATTCTGCCATTAAGATTTTCATGAGCTGCTTCTGGGGTGAACCTAAGCTTTCTTCTGAGCAGGAAAAAGTATCCCTTAAATGCATACTATACCCATCGGCTATCTTACTTGCTGTTTCTGTCTTTTTAGGACTAGGTGCAGAAGCTGTTATTCCTTATGTGTCAACAGCCGCTCAAACGCTTATGGATCCTTCAATTTATATCCAATCGGTGTTAAAGGAGTAGATCTGCATGTCATTTCAACTATTATTAAACGTGATCATTGCATTCACATGGATGTTTTTGAGAGGGATTTGGACACTACCTTCTTTTATTATAGGATTTTTCTGGGGAGCGGTACTGCTGTTTGTTTTCCGCCGTTTTTTTCACAGACGTTTTTACTTGCATAAAGTGTATGCGATTATTAAGCTACTGTTTATTTTCATACGAGAATTATTCAAAGCCAATATTGCAGTTACTAAAGACGTATTACGTCCTAAATTAAATATTCAGCCAGCCATCTTTGCAATGCCAACCCGACTGGAGAGCGAATGGGAAATTACCATTCTTTCTCTTTTAATTACGCTAACGCCGGGCACACTGGTGATGGATGTGTCAGATGATAATTCTACTATTTATATTCATGCAATCAATACAGACGATATTGATGACATTATTACAGATATTCAGCAAACATTCGAAAAAGCTATTATGGAGGTGAGTCGTTAAATGCTCGATATTTTTCTAAACGTTTCGCTCCTTCTCATTTCTGCTTCAACTATTGGGTTTGTTTATCGAGTTGTAAAAGGTCCGTCAACTGCTGATCGAGCAATGGCCCTTGATGCTATTGGTATTAACATCATTGCCATCACGGCTATCATCTCGATTATTTTTCGAACCCAGGCTTTTTTCGAAGTAATTTTACTGCTAGGCATCATAGCCTTTGTAGGTACCGTTGCTTTTTCTAAGTTTTTAGAGAAAGGAGAAGTGATTGAATATGAACGTGATCAGTGAAATCGTTGTAGGAGCTTTGGTACTAATAGGGGCTCTTCTAACAGTTGTGACCATGATTGGGCTTATTCGCTTGCCTGATACGTACACAAGAAGCCACGCTGCATCTAAAAGTGCTACCTTAGGCGTCCTATTTATATTAGTGGGCTGCTTACTCTACTTTTGGATTGACACTGGCCACATTAGTGCACGGTTAATTTTAGCGATTGTATTTGTGTTTATCACCTCTCCTATTGCTGGACATTTACTAGGAAGAGCGGCTTATTACAGCGGAGTTCCTCTTTCTGATAAGACCGTTCGGGATGATTTGAAAACAAAACAGCAGAAAAAGCTTACCCATCATGAATAAAAAAAACGCCGTGCGGTTTGCACGGCATTTTTTATCGAGAACATTATAAAGAAGCGCGTAGGATTGCTAGTACATCTTCTTTGTTTAATTTTTTAAATTTACCAAATTCACCTTTAGCCATCGCACGATCAGCCATAAGATCTAATTTGTCTTCACCAATATCATAATCAGCTAAGCGAGTTGGTGCACCTAGGCTTGACCAGAACTCACGAAGCTTATCAACACCTTCAAGTGCTACTTCTTTATCTGTCTTGCCTTCCGTGTCTACGTTAAATACGCGTACAGCTACTTGCTTGAAGCGATCTACGTTCTCATCCATTACGTGTTTCATCCAGTTCGGGAATAAAATTGCCAATCCACCTGCATGCGGAATGTCATATACAGCTGATACCGCATGCTCAATATTGTGAGTGGCCCAATCGCCTTGGTGTCCCATTTGTAACATACCGTTTAATGCGATTGTACCGTTGTATAAAATCGTTTCACGTAACTCGTAGTTCTCTAAGTCATTTAATAATTTTGGTCCCGTTTCAATAACCGTTTGCAGTACTCCTTCACACATGCGATCTTGAAGCGGCGTATTTGTTGTATCATGGAAATATTGTTCAAATACGTGGCTCATCATGTCCACCATACCATAAACTGTTTGATTTTTTGGTACAGTAAATGTATTAACTGGATCTAAAATAGAGAATTGAGGGAATGTTGCCGGACTGCCCCAACCGTATTTTTCTTGTGTTTCCCAATTTGTAATAACAGAACCAGCATTCATTTCTGAACCTGTTGCTGCTAACGTTAGCACTGTTCCAAATGGAAGAGCTTCAGCTGCGAATACGTCGCGGTTAATGATGTCCCATACGTCTCCATCATATTTTGCGCCTGCTGCGATTGCTTTTGTACAATCAATTACGCTTCCTCCACCTACTGCAAGTAAAAATTCAATATCGTTTTCTTTACAAATATCGATTCCTTTGCGAACAGTTGTTAGACGAGGATTCGGCTCTACTCCGGCTAACTCATGTACTTCTGCATTCATATCGTTCAGTACATCCATTACTTGGTCGTATAAACCGCTGCGTTTTACGCTTCCTCCACCGTATACTAATAATATCTTTTTACCAAAGCGACTTGCTTCTGTTTTTAATTGCTCTAATTGACCTTTACCAAAAATTAATTTTGTAGGATTATAAAATGTAAAATTCTTCACTATAAACTCCTCCTTACGAGCCTTATTACATGCATCATTATGAAGAACAACTTTTTGATTGTAAAGAAAATTGACTTCCTAGAGATTATTCCCTGTTGACTAGACGCTCACCCCACCCAAATGAACGTTTATTTGTCTGTATCTTCCAAAAGTAAATATGCATATTTCCCTCTAAAAAAAAGCAGGCTAATAAGTGAACTAAAAAATAAGGAGGGTTCATCATGAGTGGTATTCAACGTATTGCGCTCGTATTAACGATTATTGGAGCAATTAACTGGGGACTTATTGGCTTTTTTCAATTTGATTTAGTAGCAGCAATCTTCGGCGGTCAAACATCTGCTTTCTCACGCATTATTTATGGATTGGTTGGAATCGCAGGACTGATTAACCTAGGTCTATTATTTAAACCTTCTGCTGAAGTAGAGCGTACAGAACCTAGAACGGAACATTAAAAAAAGAAGGATAGCTAAGCTATCCTTCTTTTTTTCTTATTTCTTAATTAGATCTTCGCGGTTTGATTGCTCAATCCACTCTTCTAATTTTTCTTTTAATGTGTTGAATCCTTGAGTAGATTCAGTATGAACTGTTGCTTGACCTTGACGCTTTTTAGCAGGTTTTTTAGGTGCAGAAGCTTCAGTTTTTTCTGGAGCTGGCTCAGTTGCACGAATAGATAAACCAATTTTACCAGTTGACTCATCAACAGATAAAACTTTAACGTTTACTTCGTCTCCTACTGATAAATGTTCGTTAATATCTTTAACGAAGCCATGTTTTACTTCTGAGATATGAACTAATCCTTGAGTTTCTTCATTTAATGCAACGAATGCACCGTATGGTTGAATTCCTGTTACTTTACCTTTTGTAACAGTACCGATTTCAAATTTTGACATATAAACACTCCTAGATACCTTATTATTTTCACCATTATAGCCAATTTAAAATTATAGCAC
Source organism: Priestia aryabhattai (assembly GCF_023715685.1). Taxonomy (NCBI): domain Bacteria; kingdom Bacillati; phylum Bacillota; class Bacilli; order Caryophanales; family Bacillaceae; genus Priestia; species Priestia aryabhattai. Next base: position 345,903 of record NZ_JAMBOQ010000005.1, on the reverse strand, counting down.
AGTTCATAGATTGAATCAAAAAGTAGTTATACTATATTTATTATTTACCAATTTCGTCACAAATATAAACTAACACTACATTTCATCATAGCAAAAAAGATATTATATCAAACCGTCTATACGATATGACATAATATCTTATTTTTATTATAACTTATTTTCAACAAAACGGCTAATCCGTTTTATGGATTCTTCTAATGATTCCATTGAAGAGGCGTATGAACAGCGAATATGTCCCTCTCCGCCTTTTCCAAATACATTGCCTGGTACCACGGCTACTCGCTCTTCAAGCAAAAGCTGCTCAGCAAATTCTTCTGATGACAATCCAGTTTTCTTGATAGACGGGAACACATAGAACGCTCCTCCGGGAGAATGGCATTCCAGACCAATTTGATTTAATGACTTCACCATAAAGTTCCGTCTTCTGCGATAGCTTTTTCTCATCTCTTCTACGTCATGCTGCCCATTTTGTAGTGCTTCAATTGCTCCATATTGTGCCATGGTAGGCGCACACATCATTGTATACTGATGAATTTTCAGCATTGCTTTAGCAATCTCAGTTGGTGCACATATGTACCCAAGACGCCATCCAGTCATGGCAAACCCTTTAGAAAAGCCAGAAATAATAATAGTTCGTTCTTTCATTCCTTCTAAAGAAGCAATAGATGTAAATTCTTCATCATATGTTAATTCTGCATATATTTCATCCGTGATAACAAGCAAGTCATGCTTTATTACAATATCCGCAATAGCCTGCAGCTCTTCTTTAGATAGTGAGCTTCCTGTTGGATTATTAGGAGAGCATAAAAGAAGGGCTTTCGTGTTGCTTGTAATGACTTCTTCAATCTGTCTAGGCTGTAGCTTAAACTCTGTTTCTTCCGTTGTTTCAATTGCCACAGGAACTCCTCCTGCTAGAGAAATTAACGGGCTGTAAGACACAAAGTTTGGCTCCACGACAATAATCTCATCTTCAGGGTTAATCAAAGCTCGCATTGTAATGTCTAAAGCCTGACTTCCTCCAACGGTCACAATAATATCATCTTTATAATCATACGAGACGTTAAAATTCCTTTTCATATACTTCATAATTTCAAAGCGGAGCTCTAAAAGCCCCGCATTTGCTGTATAAGAGGTATATCCTCTTTCCAACGATAAAATACTCGCTTCTCGAACAGCCCAAGATGTGACAAAATCAGGTTCACCTACTCCAAGAGAGATGACGTTATCCATACTTGCTGCTAAATCAAAAAAACGGCGAATACCTGAAGGTTTCAGCTGTTGTACAGTTGTTGACAAACGCTCTTTCATTACGGAGACACCACGATTCTGCGATCTTCATCGCCTTGGTCGTAGATGGTACCATCGTGCTTGTATTTTTTCATAATAAAGTGAGTCGTTGTAGATAAAACAGAGTCTAGTGTAGAAAGCTTTTCGGAAACAAAAAATGCTACTTCAGACATTGATTTTTCTTCAATAATAACAGACAAATCATATGCTCCTGACATTAGGTACACGGATTTCACTTCTTGAAAACGATAGATGCGCTCTGCAATCTCGTCAAAGCCTACTCCTCGCTTTGGCGCAACTTTTACATCTATCATAGCCGTGACGCCCTCATGTCCATCTACTCGTCTCCAGTTAATATCAGCTGAATATTGCACAATTACCTTTTCTCTCTCTAGCTTTTTAACAATATTAGAGGTTTCTTCAAACGTTAAATCCACCATTTTTGAAATACTATCTATTGAAATACGGCTATTTTTTTCTAGAATTTCTAAAATTTCTAACTCTTTTTCTTCTAAGAACACCGCGTTCCCCTCCTACAACGATTAAATTTTTTCACTTTTTCCATTATATCAAATTTAAACACATCTTTAATGTGAAATCTATACCGGTAATTGAGTTTCATTTTATAGATTGCTGGAAATTAGGACAGACTAGAAAGAAAAAGATGGAGTGAAACAAATTGACTGAATCTAAAATTACTTGCCACCAACGTACTTTTAATGGAGTCAATGTTTACTACGAATGCCATAACTACCACCCTGATAAACCAGCTATTGTATTTATTCACGGCTTTTTATCATCCAGTTTTAGCTTTCGGCGTTTAATTCCTTTATTTGAAGATACGTTTTCTATCATTACGCTGGATCTTCCACCATTTGGACGAAGTGAAAAATCGTTGACCTTTCAATATTCATATGAAAATTTAGCCAGAATTGTCATCGAGTTAATTGAGTATTTAAAGTTGAAAGATGTTGTACTATCGGGACACTCAATGGGAGGGCAGGTTTGTTTAAATGTAGCAAAATTAAAGCCTTCTTGCGTATCAAAACTAGTTCTCCTGTGCAGCTCAGCTTATTTAGGCCCCTCACATTATGGGTTGGTCATGTCTTCTTATGTTCCCTTCTTTTATCTGTGGGTAAAAACGTGGCTGTCTCGCAAAGGTGTACTAGGTAACTTGCAAAATGTCGTATTTGATCATAAGTTAATCGACGAAGAAATGATTGATGGCTATACTGAACCGTTTTTGGATGACCGTACATTTATGGCTTTAACAAGAATGATTCGTGATCGAGAAGGAGACCTACCATCAAAGGATTTGCAGCACATAAAAAAACCGAGTTTACTCATTTGGGGAGAAGAAGACCGAGTGGTTCCTCTACATCTCGGACGTAAGTTAAGAGATGATTTAAAAGACTCTACCTTTATATCTTTAAAGGAAATTGGACATCTTTTACCAGAAGAGTGTCCGGACATTGTGCAGTCACATATGGTCAATTTCTTGTACGGTGAAAAAGCCCTGTCTCAATAATGACGGGGCGGGTTCTTATATTTCACACGAGGCGCTAATTTTAATAAAAAGTTTGTTATTGGTGCTTCAGAAATTTTTTCACTTTCTTTATTTCCTTCTCAAGTTAACTTCGTTGACAAACGCATTAAAAATAATCAAACTATTATATTAAAAAAGGGGGTACTTTTATTGTCTACTTATTCTTTTGATCAATTAATTAATCGTACAGGTACGCAGTCCGTAAAGTGGGACAAGACTGATATCGTTTTTGGGGCAAAAGATGTTCTGCCTTTTTGGGTAGCTGATATGGATTTCCAAGCGCCGCCCAATGTTCTTCAAACCATTAATGAGCGTGTCAAACACGGTATTTTCGGCTACACTTCCCCTACTGAATCTACGGCAAATGCTTTATCCTCTTGGGTAGAAAAAAAACATCAGTGGACCATTGATCATGAATGGATTACATACAGTCCAGGGGTTGTATTTGCCCTGAGTATGGCTATTCAAGCGTTTACGGAACCCGGAGATTCAATTTTAATTCAACCTCCAGTCTATACTCCATTTTTTAACATGATAAAGGTAAATGATCGAGAAATTGTTGAAAATCCGTTAAAACTTGCAGGCGATAAATACGAAATTGACTTTGCAGATTTAGAGAACAAATTTGCAGAAGGCGTAAAATTAATGATTCTTTGCAATCCTCATAATCCAGTAGGACGCGTGTGGACAAAAGAAGAACTGAAGAACATTGCTAATATTTGTCAAAAATACAATGTGTTAATTGTTTCAGATGAAATCCATTCTGATCTAATTTACCAGCCTTATAAACACGTTCCCATCAGCATGGTGAGTGAAGATGCAGCCAATCGAACCATTACGTGTATGGCCCCTAGCAAAACATTTAATATACCGGGACTTCAGGCTTCAGCTATTATTATTCCAAATGAGAAACTGCGCACACAGTATGTTCAGCAGCAGCAAAAACAAGGGTTCTCTAATTTAAACACATTCGGAATAATTGGATTAGAGGCAGCTTATAGAGAAGGTGAAGAGTGGCTAGAAGCACTGCTTGTGTATCTGAAGAAAAATGTAGATCTCGTGACGCTGTTTATAAGTGAGAACTTGCCTGAACTGCGAGTCATTCAGCCAGAAGGAACTTATTTACTATGGATTGACTGCAACAAGCTACATTTATCAGAAGAAGAATTACATGAACGCTTATTAGAAAAAGGTAAAATCGCTGTAGAAAAAGGCGAAAAATACAGTTCCACATATGGAAAAGGTTTTATCCGTTTGAACATTGGTTGTTCACATGAACAACTTCAAGAAGGATTAAATCGCTTAAAAGTAGCTTTAACGTAAAAAACAGCGTTCTTTCGTGAGAAAGAACGCTGTTTTTTAATGTTTTTTTGAAATAACTCCGCAGGCGATTCGCTTGCCAGAATTACCTGATGGCTCTGTCATTCCATCATCACCTTGTTCTGTAATAACAAGGGATGAACCATCCATACGCTTAACGAGAGATGTCTTTCCTTCTTTTAACGTGACTTGAGGAACCATATCTGTTCCTGTATACGTCTGATCGTCTTCTACCACAATATTTTTCATATCGCCTAAATGCGGTCCTTTTGGATTTAACAGTCCGTGTTTCTTTTTATCAGGATCAAGGTGATTTCCCGCACTTTTAAAGTTAGGAGCTTTGCAAATTCCCATTTCATGAATATGTACGCCATGTTCGCCAGGTGGAAGTCCGCTTAAGTTGTACGTAAACTCAATTCCATCGGCCTGCTCTTTCAACTTGACTGTACCGATGCTATCTCCATCTGCGTTATAGACTTTGACTTCTTTATTGGATATTTCTTTTTCCATACACCCCGTTAACAAGAAAAAAGGCACGGTTCCAATGAGTAGTAGTTTTTTCATGTTGCCCTCCAATCGCATATGCACTAGCGAAAGTTTTAGATGTCTTTCCATAGATTGTCCAGCAACATATCATTTTAAACGCTTACATTTTATTTGCATTTCATTACAGTGATTTCTTATTTTCTTGTTCTTTCAGCTTTGCTTCTAATTCCTTCGTTTTTTCTTCTTCTTTTTTAGAAACCTTAATGATTAAACGCCAAACTGCAACTGCTGCTAGTACAAAAATCGCCATTGTAGCAAAAGCAGGAATATACTCTGTTTTATCTTCCGGAAAATAAAGCAAAAACATTAAATACATCATGTACAACATCCTTTCATAGAAACGGTAGGGGGTTTTGATTTATACTGTTGATAACAAACACTTTACTTAAAGGAGATCTGGCAATATGACATTCAAAATTGGTCAAACCGTTACGGCACTTTATAAAACTGGGAAATACATCGGTGAAATTACACAAGTTCGAGATTTACATTATGTTGTGCGGATTCAAGCTGTGTTAAAGCATCCTGAACAAGGTGACTTACATAACCCTGGACAAGTGGACGTACCTTTTTTTCACGAGCGAAAAGCACTTGCATTTCGAGAGCAGGCCAATATTCCTCAAAAAATGGTTCATCTCTATGAAGACAGCGTTCCTGATTATAAGAATTCACTAAAAAAAGCACTTGAATTAAAGATAGCTGAACAACAAGCCAAAGATAGCCCTTTTGCTCAAGCAAGTATTGCCTGTTTAGAAGAGTTAAAAAAAGAATACGGTATTTATTAAGCAAAAAGCCAAATTCACATAGAAGTGATTTGGCTTTTATAATGCGAATTTATTTAATACTTTTGAAAAATCGATTCGATCTCCTATGGTCGTTGGCTCCGGTTTTTGAAGGTATCGCTTATCTTTTTCTACAAGCTTAAAGATGTTGAGTGTCGTCATCGCATCATCAAGCGCGCAGTGGTGCTTTCCAGTTCCTTCTTTACCATACTCTTGCACAGCTTTCCAAAGGCCAGTTTGATTTTGATCTCCAAAAAAGCGCTTATACTCCATTGAAAGATCAATTTCTTTACCTGTAAAAGGAAATGGCACCTTATTTTTTTGACAGCACTGCCTCAATACTTTCATATCCATGTTCCCCCATGTAATAATCGTGCTGTTTTTATACATGCCCAGTCGCTGTACAAGTTGCTCTAGCGTAATGCCTTCATTTACTTGATTTTGTTCGATATGGAGAAATGATTTACAGCGCTCAGTTAATTTTGTAAAGTGTGTAGGCTGTACGTAAGAGGAGAAACGATCAATGATTTCTTGATTTTTAACAAACACCAAACCAACTTCAATGATTTCCGGAAAAAAGCCTTTTGGAAAACCCTTATACTCTGGCATTGTAAATTCAAAATCAATGAATAAATACTGAGAGTTCTTATCCAATATTATCACCCCTTTGTAAAATAAACCGCCCTACTATATTAATGCTATTATAGCACGATTGAACAATCGGAAGGTCTATTTTCTGTTCTTATTTTTAATATTATGAATATTCTAGTTGCTGAATAAAAAGAATACTTTACTACTACTATATTCTAGAGCATGTCTCTATGCGCAGGGTAACTGTCACGAATAGACATAATTTCGCTTCTTTTTTTACCTATTTTTTCACTTTTTTATGTATTCGCTCTTCCAAATTCTCTTTAAACTCTAACACGAGTGTGTGAGGTGGCTCCTCCTGACTCCAAAAGCATACCTCACACCTTCTAGACTAAGCATTCTTATGTTTAGGCTTTAGGCAGAATGGCAAGCGTGCATCTGGATATGCAGATTAAATTCTCTTCTTCATCTTGAATTTTCACTTCCCAAACCGCTGTTTTTTTTCCTTTATGTAAAGGAACGCCTATAGCTGTGACTATTCCGTCTTTTTTCCCTTTGATATGATTGGCATTAATTTCTAAACCTACGCAGATTTCCTTTTCGATATCTACACTTTTAATAGCACCTAGACTAGCCACAGTTTCAGCTAACGCCACCGATGCTCCTCCGTGTAAAAGCCCGAATGGCTGACGCGTTCGCTCATCAACACGCATCGTCGCTTCCACTCTTTGTTCACTCGCACTAATAATCTCAATTCCTAATGCTTCTAACAGCGTATCTTTTGTTTCCATATACTTACCTCCCTTTGTATCTAGTATACAATAACGGTTTTGCTACAACATATACGAACCCTCTACATATACATAATAAAAATCCGTTTTTTAGGAGGATTCTTATATGAAATCATTTGCTCCCTTGTCTTACTATTGGCCATCGTATTACATGCCTCACCCTTATACATACAGGGTACCTAACTTACCTGAGGCGGACATAGCGACATTTCAGCAATCTCTTAAAGTTATTCCCTCTACCATGCAAAGCGCTACTATATTTATTCAAAGAGCTAATACTTCACCAACTTTAATAAAAAAAATAAAAGCTGCTGCTCAAGAATCCAAAATGAGTGAAGTAAAAAGACTCATTCTTTCAACTGGTGTTAAGACAAAAATCGATGTTTTTTATACCCCAGACTATATTAAAATTACGTTTATTCATCCCGATAACCAATTTGACTGCTGTCACGTTTCGTTAAATATTAGATGGTAAATACAAGAAAAAAAGTCTTATTTTCTTTAAAAAAAGATGTACATGTTGTTTTATTTTGAATATTATAATATATTCCTTTTTTGGATGTAAAAACAAATTACACGATAATTGTATTTAGGATATAAATATGATATTGTATTTGGAAATATATTTTTTCTTTAGGAGGGATGACATGATGAGACATGTTACGCTAGTAGAAATTTTCACGCATCCTATCGCTCAAAAATATTTAACTCGATCTGGCATTGCGCATGCTGTATCCGTCGCCTATCATGCGTTTCGTCTATCCGTACAGCATAATGTAAACCCCGATTTAGCTACAAAAGCAGCGCTGCTTCATGATATTGGCCACTACGAATGGTACACAAATGGTCAGTGGGATTATGAGAAGTATCGTCAAAATGATATTCACGCTATTAAAGGTGCTGAACGTGCACATAAATTACTCATTCGTTTAGGTGAGGAACCCCAGGCAGCAAAAGAAATTGCTTTAGCTATTTTACTACACACAGACTCGTATTTGCCTGAAGGAACCATTCACCAACACCCTCTTCAAAAAGTAGTCAAATTAGCTGATGAAGCAGATGAAGAGCCAGGCGGCAAACACCATTACCGTGAAATGGAATATAATTTGGCTGTAAAGAAAATTAAGGAGCTTGATAAGAAAGTGCTTGAACTTCTACATTCCAACCAATTTAAACAGTTAGGCTGACAGGATTAACTCCTTTCATAAGAGTTAATCCTTTTTTATTATTCCCCCTCATAATTCCCTGCAAATTACTCATACTACTTATTGATTCTCATTTTTGGTTAGGAGGAAGAAGAATGTCTAAAAACGCTAGAGGTTACGTACAGGATTCTTGTACATCATTAAATCAGGCAAAGGCAAGCCTTGCACAAGCTCTTCAAACAGTAGAGAAAGATTCAAATCGTGAACGCATTGAACAATCTCTTCACGCTGTAGAGCAAGCATTAGGAGCTTGTGACAGCACTGCTTCTACTCTTTCTCAAGCATGAAAAAAAGCAGCCGGTTTTGATCGGCTGCTTTTTTTAATTATCGGCTCTCTATTTACAAGATAACCGAGGCAATCCATCCAAAAATAATGAGTGGAATGTTATAGTGAAGAAAAGTTGGTACACACGTATCCCAAATATGATCATGTTGACGATCGACTGCTAACCCAGATGTTGGTCCAAGCGTACTGTCTGAAGCTGGTGAACCAGCGTCTCCAAGCGCTCCAGCTGTACCAACAATACAAATCGTTGCCATTGGACTCATACCAAGCTCTAAGCAAAGAGGAACAAAAATCGTCGCGATAATTGGAATGGTAGAGAAAGAAGAACCAATGCCCATTGTGACTAAAAGCCCGATGACAAGCATAAGAAATGCACCGAGCATTTGGTTTCCATCAATAAGAGCAACAGAGTCTTTTACACGCTTCTACATCTCCAGTTTCTTGAAGAACTTTTGCAAAACCAGAGGCTGACAGCATAACAAATCCGATGAAAGCCATCATTCTCATTCCGTTCGTTAATACTGGATCTGCTTCGCTCCACTTCAAAGCCCCGCTGAAATAAACGACAACAATCCCTGCAAGCGCTCCGAAAATCATAGAATCTACTAAGAGCTGCACAGTTAAAGCCGCTACAATCGCAAGTAAAGCTACTATAATTCCTCTTTTTGTGTAACCTGTACGCTCCTCTGTGCCTTGATCAATATCAATGTCTTCATAACTGCGCGGTTTGCGATACGAAATAAAAATAGCAAACAATAAGCCCACTACCATTCCTAAAGCTGGAAGAGCCATCGCCGTGGTAATATCTCCTTTATCAATTGTTAATCCACTTTCTTTGATGTTAGTAAATAAAATGTCGTGATAAATCTTACCGAATCCTGCCGGCAAATACATATAAGATGTAACCAATCCAAATGTAATAACTGTTGCGACTAATCGGCGATCTATTTTCAACTGATTAAATACTTTTAATAGAGGTGGAATTAAAAGCGGAATAAATGCAATGTGAACCGGAATAACGTTTTGAGAAAAACACGAAATAATAAGGATGATCAATAAAATTAGTACTTTTGAGAGTGACTTCTTTTTCGTTTCTCCTTCTTTTCCTACTATTTTTAACGCTAGCTGAACAACGGCATCAGGCAGCCCTGTCCGCGAAACGGCCATTGCAAATCCTCCAAACAAAGCATAGCTTAATGCAACAGAGGCACTGTTTCCAAGACCATCTGTGTATATACTTACTGTATCTGTGAGGCTGATACCGCCAACAAATCCCCCAATTAGCGCTCCGACTGCTAAAGAAAAGACAACGTTGATACGCAATAAGCTCAAAATCAGCATCACGAGCACAGCTATTAATACTGCATTCATTTTGAAACCTCCATTCCCTTTTTAACTTTATCGCACTAAAACATTAAAGAGATAAACAACATGTTCATTATATTAGGTATAAAAAAAAGTCAATCACCTTACTAAATAAACGTTTGTTTAAATTCTCTCCAGCCTTAACAATATAAGGATTTTTCTAAATAATCTTTTCTCACTAAAAAGAAAAAACATTATGCAAACATATTAAAAAAGAAGCATCCACGATGCTTCTTTTTATTTTACGTTCCTTTATATCACTGCTATATTCTTTTCATTACTTGGCTTCAAATGAACAAACCATTGCAGCTAGTGTTCGCACCATCACGCCTGTTGCACCTGAAGGTCCTAATTCATGAGAAGCAGCGGACGTTGCAGTTCCAGCAATATCTAAATGAACCCATGGTGTTTGCTCTGCAAACTCACCAATAAAGGTTCCTGCCATAATTGCGTGCCCCTCCCGTCCAGGAGAGTTGTTTAAATCTGCTACCTTACTTCCCCGAACACGCTTTTTGTCTCGTTCTGTAATAGGCAGCTCCCAAATCGGTTCGCCTGTCTCAATGCTCGCTTTCGCTATGTGCTGTAAAAAAGCAGAATCATTCGTCATTGCCCCAGTTGTATGTGTACCAAGAGCTACAATTACACCACCCGTTAATGTCGCCACGTCTACTAAATAATTTGCTCCATGATGTTTGGCATATGAAATACCATCAGCTAACGCTAAACGCCCTTCAGCATCTGTGTTCAGCACTTCTATTGTCTTTCCATTCATTGCTGTAATAACATCATCTGGCTTAAAAGCACGTGCACTAATAACGTTGTCAGTTGATGGAATGACGGCTACTACGTTTTGATGAGGTTTTAATTCCCCAATCGCTTCCATTGCGCCAAGCACAGATGCAGCTCCACCCATATCTGTTTTCATGCCTACAATCCCGTCTTTAGATTTAATAGAGTAACCACCTGTGTCAAAGGTAATCCCTTTTCCTACCAACCCAATAACGTCTTCCCATTTTTCTTTTCCTTGATATTTCAGCACAATCATTTTAGGAGGCTCTGCGGAACCTTGATTGACTGCTAACAGTGCGCCCATTCCTAATGTTTCCATCTCTTCTTTTTCTAAAATTTCATATTCAAAATCGTATGTATGTGCCATTTCTACTGCATAATTAGCTAAATCTGTAGCTGTTAGCATATTGCTTGGTAAGTTAACGAGGGTGCGCGCTGAATTTGTTGCTCTTCCGTACGTATATCCAACCAACGCAGATTGTACAACGTCTTTATGTAAAGAAAACAGTTCAATTTTCTCAAGCTGCTTGTCAGGTTCATTTGATTTCTTTTTGTAGTTTTCAAACTCATACATAGCAAGCTGTTGAGCTTCCCCTAGTAAAGCTGCGGTTTCTTGCTCTGACCACTCTCCCGTATCAAATGTAGGAAGGGCGACCGATGCGTTTGAAATCTTCGCTTCTTTTAACTTTTTAAATAAAAGTCCAAAGCTCTCTTTGAGCCCATTTTTAGTTAACGCTTGTTTTCGTCCGAGTCCTACAAAATAAAGACGTTTTGCTCCTAATTTTCCTAGTGTATGGATTGTTGATATACGTTTTTCTTGTACACGAATATCTCCTTCCTTAATCAAATGAATGAGCTGTCCACCCAAAGCATCATCAATTTCTTTTAGAAGGCCGTCAAACTGTTGGTTTTGATTAAATAAACCGATTACGAGCGCTTCTGTTTGGCGATCAACACCATATGTTTCTACGTGCGAAAACATAAAATTCCTCCCTTTTACGTATAGATATTTTATTTTTATTTATCATCTGCTTTGTTTAATCTATTCAGCAAGTGGAATATATATCATATTCACCACTGTTTTCATCTATATACATATGATAGCAGAAATACAATTTTTAATCACAGTTCAAAAACCTTAGTTTCACACATATACTTTCATCTACCACTTTTTTTCATCATACGGGTTTAGCTTTCAGACATTTTAAGTTGAGGGAGGACGTCTCAATGGAGTTATTCTCAAATTTTCCACTTTGGAGTTCATTAATCGCTATTTTCTTTGCTCAATTTATTAAGATTCCCCTTTCTTTTGTAGCTACTAAAAAAATAGACGGAAGCTTATTTTTTAGTACAGGAGGCATGCCAAGCTCTCACTCGGCAGCCGTAACTTCCTTAGCAACTGCCATTGGGCTAGCAGAAGGTCTTAAATCCCCTATTTTTGCTCTCTCCACTATTTTTGCCATCATTGTCATGTTCGATGCTAAAGGAGTAAGAAGACACGCAGGAGAGCAAGCAACGGTCTTAAACCGTTTAGTTGAAGACTTTCAGCGCGCAGTAAAAGAAGCAAAGCTGTGGACGACCAATGAAGAGGAAGAAAAACAAGTGAAACTAAAAGAGCTGCTTGGGCATAAGCCCATTGAAGTATTCTTTGGAGCCTTAACAGGAATAGCGGTTGCTTTTGTGATGTATTATGTATGGCCATAAAACATAAGAAAACACATGAAGAATTCTTCATGTGTTTCTCGTTTATTTCACCTGCTGACGAAAAACTTGCATCGATTTCTTTTCATTCAGCATTGTTAACTCTTCTTCAGTTAAACGGCCGTCTCCTGATTTCACTACATAGACGTTTAATTCTTTCTTACCCCATATGTTATACACATCGGAAACAGTTTCAAAATATAAATCAAGATGATTGCCTTTAATAGCCCCACCTTTATCTGCTACCACTCCGTAGCCATAGCCCGGAATAAACAAGATCGTGCCGATTGGAAATATGGTTAAATCAGCAGCGATGGTTGAATACAAGTCACGTTTTACTTTAACGCCTGAATATGTAATACCATACCCTGGATGACTGGGATTTTTCCCAGTTGACTCGTAGCCAGCTGTGTAGCCCGTAGCCAATACATTCTTAGATGGATAACGCGACCAATCAAATGCTTCTTCAATCGTCAGACGCTCTTTGTCATTGCTAGCTGCTTCAGCTCTTAGTGGTTTTAGAAATGATGGCAAGAGCCTTTCATTCATTAGAGGATGCCCTGTACGGTTTATAAAAGGCATATATTTGATGACTGTGGTTATTGGGACGCCAGTAATTGCTTCATATGTGGTAAACAGCGCTCCGACCAGTAATAGGCACATAATGAATCGCTTTGCTATTTTTCCAATCATTGTGATTTCCACAACTCCTCTCACGAATCTATTTGTTTCCAACATAAAAACAAATTATTCGTTTGCGAGAAGAATTTACATTTAAAACATTTGGTACCCTCTTGTTCGTAAAGATTTAATGGTAATGCCGGAAGCTAGTGCACCTACAAACCCTGCCATTAAAATCGCGATGTCAGCTGTAGCTAAAGATAGCACTTTTTCCCCTAGCTGCTGAAAGGATTGAGCGGGATGTTGAATGTAATCAACTGCCCGTACATCATCAATAATAAAAATAAAAATCACGGGATAAATAATGGCCATAATCCAAGACATGCGAAGCAGCATATTTAATAAGAAACCGATTCCAAAAAACAAAACAAAAAACAGCAAGATGGAGATAATTAGTACAGGCACACTCATTTCCATTGCTTTTCGCCTCCGTTACTCTTTATACTTTCAGTTTACTTAAGAGTAATGAAGGCGTCAATCACAGAAAAGTAAGTTAATACCAAAAAAAGCAAAAGGTTTAAAGACCTTTTGCTTTTTGTTTTAAAAGAAATTAAATTTTCCCTTTTTCAATACAAGACCTGCTCCGCCTTGAAGGAAAAGCGAGCGATTATCAACAACTTTTTTCATAAAAGATGCGCTTGAACCAAATAGTTTTCGACCGTATACAACGCCAATTGCGTCATCATGCCCTAACGAACATACCGTTCCTTTAATATCTGGTTTGAACTCACTTAATTCTTTTTGACCTTTCATCAAAAGGCTAATATTTTCAGCGCATGTACCGCCTTGCTGCATAGCAATTTGAGCTGTAGGTGGGTAAGGACGTTCTGTTTCCGGGTTAATCATTAGTGAACAATCTCCAATAACAAACACATCTTCATGTCCTGGTGCCAGCAAGCTGTTGCTTACTTTTACACGTCCGCGCATGTTTTCAAACCCAGCTTTTTCAATCAAATGACTGCCTCGAACACCTGCAGCCCATACAACTGTTGCTGATTTAATTTCTTCTACTTGGTCATCTTTTGATACAATAATTCCTTCTTCTGTACACTCTTTAATCGCTGTTCCGATCTTGAACTCGATTCCTTTTCGCTCTAGTTGTGTTACCGCATATTCTACAAGTTCTGGATCAAAACCAGGTAAAGCCGTAGGCGCTGCTTCTACACAAATAACGCGTACTTTTTCACGCGGAATATCAAATTCTTTGCAAAGCTGAGGGACTCGATTTGCTAATTCTCCCACAAATTCAATGCCGGTAAAGCCAGCACCTCCAACAATAATTGTCAGAAGTTCGTCTCTTTTTTCCACTTCATTGTTGTATGTCGCAAACACATAATCAATATGCTCACGAATTTGACGTGCTGCATTAATGCTCGTAATGGTAAATGCATGTTCTTTTAAACCTTTAATTCCGAAAGTTTCTGCTTCATATCCTAAGGCAACTACTAAATAATCGTACGTTAGCTCACTGTTTTCAAGAAGAACACGCTTTTCATCTAACTTAATATCTACGACCGTGTCTTTAATAAATGTAACCTTATTTGTGTTAATTAAATTTTTAACAGGAACACGAGAGCGATCTTGATGAATTGTACCTGCTGATACTTCATGAAGCCATGTCGTTTCGTAATGGTAATCGTTTTTATTTACTAAAACAATTTCCGCATCGCTAGCACCCAGTTTCTTTTGTAAGTTAACAATTGTCATAATGCCGCCATACCCGGCACCCAAAATGACGATTTTAGGCTTTTTCATAGGAATGTCATCCACCTTTTTTAGTTATAGTCACAAGTATGTCTTACAAATATAATGATAAGAGCAATTTTATTTGGTTTGCTTTTTTATGTTAGTTTGAGCAAGAACGATCATCGTTATCCATTTATTATTCATATAAGAAAAATAATGTGAATCACTTCACGTTCTTTTTTAAAAAAATACATTTTTTCTTTTTCAAAAAAATGTAAGCATAAGTCCTAGCTTGATTTACACAAACATCTTATGCTTTTTTAATCGGTTTTTCAACCCTTCACTTTGTATTTACAAGCTTTTAAATTTTCAATTACTTTCCTGTATGCCCAGTTTTATATTTGACCAAAACGTGTGGTTATGTTAATGATTGCAAATACTGATCTTTAAGTTGAGAAAGTTTCTCAAACATTCCAGCGTGTTTTAATGATATTTTATAATTTACTATGCTATCATAAAGTAGAATATGCATTGGCACAGAACAATCTAGAGGTGATTATAAATGAAAGAAGATAAACAAGTATATGATATTACCATCATCGGAGGCGGCCCTACAGGCTTATTTACAGCATTTTATGGCGGTATGCGTCAAGCAAGCGTAAAAATTATCGAAAGCTTACCACAGCTTGGTGGACAGCTTTCTGCTTTATATCCTGAAAAATATATTTATGATGTAGCTGGTTTTCCAAAAGTACGCGCTCAAGAATTAGTCAATAACCTAAAAGAGCAAATGGATCAATTTAAACCTGCAGTTGCGCTAGAGCAAGCAGTAGAAAAGGTAGAAAAACAAGCGGACGGCGTATTTCGATTAACCACTAATTCTGAAGTCCACTATTCAAAAACAATTATTATTACAGCTGGAAACGGTGCATTCAAGCCCCGTAAAATTGAACTAGAAAATGCAGAACAGTTCGAGCAAGCGAACCTTCATTATTTTGTGGATGATATGAATAAATTCAAAGGCCGCAAAGTATTAGTATGCGGAGGCGGGGACTCTGCTGTAGACTGGTCTCTTATGTTAGAGCCTATTGCAGAAAAAGTAACGTTAACGCACCGCCGAGACAAATTCCGAGCTCATGAACATAGCGTAGAAAACTTACTTAATTCTTCAGTTGACATTAAAACACCATATGTACCGGTTGAATTTATTGGAGATGACCGCATCACACAAGTTGTTTTAGAAAATACAAAAGGTGAAGAAAAAACAGTCGTAGACGTAGATGATGTTATTGTAAACTTTGGATTTGTTTCTTCTCTAGGTCCGATTAAAGAATGGGACTTAGATTTAGAGAAAAATGCAATTGTTGTTAACTCAAAACAAGAAACAAATATTCCTGGCATTTATGCAGCAGGTGATGTCTGCACATATGATGGAAAAGTAAAACTCATCGTGGCAGGATTTGGCGAAGGTCCGACTGCCGTTAATAACGCTAAAGCATATATTGATCCAAAGGCTCGCTTACAGCCTATGCACAGTACGTCAATGTTCTCATAAAAAAAGCAGGCTCTCGCCTGCTTTTTTTATTGCTCGATTGGTGTAACCATTCGGTGAATGATTTCACTCATCATTTCTGCATCACTGCTTATTAAACAGATTTCATAAAATGAATGGTTCCCTTTTTGACTAGTTACGCTCATTCTGTAGGCCTTCAAGCCTTCGAGCTTGCTTAAATATTTTACTACCTCTGATTGACCGAAAATACGTTCAATAAGTAGAATATGCTCCCCTTCAACTGCTCCGTAGCTTGCGGCCAAAGATGCGCTAGCATTCTCATAATAGCGAATGTAAGGTTCAGAATGGTTAAGGGGCGTAGAGGACGAGTTTTGATGACAGACTTCACCTGAGGAGAAAGGCAAATGTTGAACAAATAAATGTGATTCACTGAAGTGAATACTTTTTGCATCCTTAAACTCCATTTTCCTATTTTCAAGTTTTAACCAATTTATAAAACCCTTCCATAGAATAGGCAAGGTGTTTTTTTTACGAAAACTTCCGTACCCTCCTACTTGTTCCACGTCGTAACGAGTCGCATCTACCAAATCCGTTCATCTCCTCTTTTTTATTGAGTATAAAAAAGACTGATTATTCAGTCAACGACTTTGGTAGATGATGTTACATGCAAAAATTTCTCACTAAAAAAGCTTTCTTCACCAGATGAGGTGAAAAAAGCTTTTCTTTAAAAATATACTTAGCACTCTTCGGGAGCACCTGCGTTGCTCGCTGTACGGAAAGAAGAGCCACAGCCGCATGCTGCAATGGCGTTCGGATTATCAATTGTAAACCCTCCGCCTAGCATAGATTGCTTGTAATCAATTTTTACATCTTTTAAAATTGGAGCACTTTCGCTATCTACAAGAATCTTAATGCCATGTTGTTCAAACAGCGTATCGTTTTCATTTACTTCGTGAGCAAAACCCATGCCGTAAGAAAGACCTGAACAGCCTCCTCCATTTACATTAACACGTAAATAAGCATTTTCTTCTTCATGTTCTTTCATCATATCTTTTATTTGAAAGCTTGCAGCTTCTGTAATTGTTAGGATATCTTGACTCATTTTTAAACAGACCTCCTTTTTTGTTTAGTATACGACGAAATGTCTGTGACGACAAATCGTCTGCTTCTTCATTTTTTAATAATAATATGTGCCGTCACAAATCACATTGGCTGGACCTGTCATTAGCACATTGCCTTTATTTTGCCAAACAATCGTTAAATCTCCTCCAGCGAGGTGTACGACAGTAGGAACATCTTTTTTCGTCTTCTCATTTAACACAGAAGAAACAACGGCAGCGCATGCTCCTGTCCCACATGCTTGAGTGATACCCGAACCTCTTTCCCATACACGAAAGTTCAGCTCGCTTTCGTTCACTACCTCGACAAATTCAACGTTCACTCCTTCTGGGAAACGCGAATCTTTTTCAACCACAGGACCTAATGTAGTAAGGGGCGCTTGTTCAATATCATTTACGTAAAAGACGACGTGAGGATTTCCCATTGATACAGCCGTCCCTTTTAACCGTTCTTTTCCAAACTCCATCTCTTCATCAACAACTTGGTGTTGGCTTGCTCCCGTCATTGGAATTTGTTCTCTAGCTAAAATAGGCTCTCCCATATCGATTGTTACTTCTGGAACTTCATTACCTTGTGGATGCACCGTTGCTTCTACAATTCCAGAAAGCGTTTCGATAAAAAATCTTTCGCTTGTTACTAAATTATGTTCATATGAATATTTAGCTACACATCTTAAACCGTTTCCGCAGTTTTTTGCTTCAGAGCCGTCATTATTAAATACGCGCATTTTCACATCTGCACGTTCAGATGGACAAATAAGAATCATTCCATCCGATCCGATTCCCGTATAAACATTTGAGACTTTTACAGCAAGCGGCGCTAACTCTTGCTCTTCTATATGTTCTTCAAACATATTTACGTAGATATAGTTGTTGCCAAGCGCATGCATTTTTGTAAACTGAAAATTTTTCATTTTATCACCCATTATTTTTTTATGTAGCTCTAGTATAAAGTGATTCTCTTTTGTACACAATAATATCATCCCCCGTTTTTTAGCTCCTTAATCATAAAGATTAAGGGGTTTTTTATTTTGTCCTCCTTTGGAGTATTAAAAAACAAAATAAGCATTATGATTGCAAAGAGGATGGTTAAAGCGCAGATATTTGCTCAAAAATGCATAAAAAGCACGGTAAAACTAGCCGTGCTTACATCATCTATTCTATTAGCCTCTTGTCCATCTCCTGATAAAAAGGGATACGACAGCGGGGATAGTTTAAAACATTGGGTTTTCTTCTAAATGAATGTAGATATTATCTACTAGCTGCTCAGGTGTTTCCGCCGTAACAATCTCTCCGTTTACTAAGGCAAATAAAGATTGTGAACATTTTCCGCAATAACCTAAACATCCGTATTCAATAATATCTAGATTTGGATCTTTTTCAAGCTTTTCTAAAGCTGTTTGAGAACCGCTGGCTAAATTGCTAACGCAAAATTCAATAATTGGCTGTATCACGTTTTTCACCTCTCTACTATTAGTTTATCCTATCTCCTTTCATTTTCAACGTCAACTTTAGAAATTCACGTTCATTTTGCACACGCTTTTTAGCACTAAAGACTTTTTTCAAAAAATGCACAAGTAAAGCTTTATTACGGGGGTGGCTTGAAATTATGTTGAAACATATTGTGGTTTTTTATTAATTTAGTTATACTTTTATGTATAGAAAACCAAACGAGGTTATATTAAATTATTATTTAAGTAAAATATGTTATCTTATATAGCCTTTCATAACTTTTTGGCAACCATCCTTATTAACGGTAATTTGTACCCTCTATTCTTAAAAGCAAGAATAATAGAGAGAAAACAAAAATGCATGAAGCTAAAGGGGAAATTCACATGAAGAACCTTGTCATACTGGGCGGCGGATACGGTGGTATGCGCGTTTTGCAGCGCCTTTTTCCGAATCACTTGCCTAACGATGTAGAAGTAACGCTTATTGATAAAGCACCTTATCACTCACTAAAAACTGAATTCTATGCACTTGCAGCTGGAACAATCTCTGATCAGCATGTCCGTGTTGCTTTTCCTGAACACCCTCGCTTAAAAATTCGCTACGGCTGTGTAAAACGCATAGACCTGAAAGAGAAATGTGTCTATGTCGATAATCAAATGATTGCTTACGATGACCTGATTGTAGGACTCGGATGCGAAGATAAATATCATGGGGTTCCCGGTGCTCTTGAGCATACATACAGCATTCAATCCATTGATGCTTCACGAGCAACTTATCAGACATTAAACAACTTGCCAGCCCACGCGACTGTTTCAATTGTAGGAGCTGGATTAAGCGGAGTAGAACTAGCAAGTGAGCTCAGAGAAAGCCGACCTGATTTAAGAATTATCTTATTTGACCGCGGTAAATTAATTCTATCTGCTTTCCCAGAACGTTTAAGCAATTACGTTCAAACTTGGTTTACTTCAAACGGTGTCGAAATTGTAAATAGTGCTAATATTACAAAAGTAGAACCTAACATTCTTTATAATCATGATGAGCCCATTCAAAGCGATGCAATTGTGTGGACAGCAGGCATTCAGCCAAATAAAGTGGTACGCGATTTAGACGTAGAAAAGGATCCTCAAGGACGAGTCGTATTAACAAAATACCATAACTTGCCTGACGATGAAAATGTCTACATTTTAGGTGACTGCGCAAGCTTACCGCATGCACCAAGTGCTCAGCTTGCAGAAGGTCAGGCTGAACAAATTGTCCAAGTACTTCTTCACCGCTGGAAAGGCGAAGCGCTTCCTGATGAATTGCCAACCATTAAATTAAAAGGCATACTTGGTTCATTAGGCAAAAAGCATGGGTTTGGCTTAGTTGCCGAACGTCCGATTACAGGGCGCGTAGCTCGATTATTAAAATCAGGTATTCTTTGGATGTATAAACACCACAGTGGATAAAAAAAAGCCGTTAGATGACTGACAATCTAACGGCTTTTTTCGTTATGATGCGCGGAAACCATACTTCTCCATTTCCTCAAATACGCGCTTTAATTTCGGATTTCCTTCACCAACAATTTCTCCATTAATGGCCACTACAGGATAGAATAAATTTTCCTCAATCACACGCTTGGCAAAGGCTTCTTTCTTCGGATCCGCAGGCGGCTCATTTATATCTACATATGTGATAACAAACGGTTGATTCGGATATTTACGAGAAATAGCTGCCTCTAGCCAATCATAGGTGTCTTTTGAAGACGGTAGGTTAACACAGCTTGCACAAACAATTTCAGCTCCATAAATGCACACTTCTACCTCAGTTGATTGCATAACACATCCCCCTTGAATCTTTACATACAAACTGTACGATTATTAACACTTTTACTTCATTTGAATACTATTTTACACAAAACTGATTCATTGCACATCTTTTTCTTTTAAGGTAACATTACCATGTATACTCCGATAGATTTTTCATGAAAGACCGTTTATAATAAGAGTAGAAGAAAGGAGTCGATAGTTATGTCGGAAATGCACGAGCAAGTTCAAGAAGTATTAGAAAAACTTCGTCCGTTTTTACTTCGCGACGGTGGAGACTGTGAGCTAGTAGACGTAGAGGATGGTATTGTAAAGTTACGTCTTTTAGGCGCTTGCGGAAGCTGCCCAAGTTCAACAATTACGCTAAAAGCTGGTATCGAACGTGCCCTTTTAGAAGAAGTACCTGGTGTAGTTGAAGTAGAACAAGTATTCTAATCTCTTTGATTTTATTATAAAAGCAATTTCCCATTTCATTGGGGCTTGCTAATAAAAAATCCTCATTCAAATGAATGAGGATTTTTTATTAGCTCGTTGTGACTTCAGCTTCTACAAATACACCTTTGCGATCAATTTGTAAAACATCTATTTCGCAGTTCGGCAGTAAAGCATACATATGTTCAGCAATCGCTTTTCCTTTTCCTTTTGGCGCTAAACATAACACACTCGGACCGGCTCCGCTTAGTGACACACCGTATGCGCCGAGAGCTTTTGCTTCTTTTCGCACAAGAGAAAGCTCTGGCACGAGCCTCATACGATAAGGTTCGTGATATAAATCTTTCTCCATAAATTCGCCTACCAGAGGTAAATCTTTATTTAACAGAGCTGCTACTAGCATGTTGCCGATTGCTCCAGCTTCTACTGCATGGCGATAATTAATATCGGAAGGCAGCACATCACGGGCATCTGTTGTTTTTAATTCATATTCTGGAATAGCCATCACGATATCGACATCAAATTCAGGTATTTGAGCAATATATGTTTCATTTTCATGATGGTAACCAACAACAATTCCTCCATAAATAGAAGGGCTGACGTTATCGGGATGTCCTTCCATTAAGCTGCTGATGCGAAGCTTTTCTCTTTTAGATAAACGCAAGTCACACAATACATTTGCCAGTTCGATTCCGGCTACGATAGCCGATGCGCTGCTTCCAAGTCCCCTTGCTAATGGAATGTTGCTCCAAACAGATACCTTCGCACTTGGAAGGTCAATGTTAAATTGACGAGCCACGTCCTGTGCCACTTCATACATTAAGTTATCTGTACCTGTGGGAATGCTTTGCACTTCTTTTGTTTCAGGGATAAAAATCCATTCGTCATGACGCTCTACTGTTAATCTTAAATAGCGAGATAAAGCCACTCCAATGGAATCAAATCCTGGCCCTAAATTAGCAGAGCTAGCTGGGACCGTAATGACAAAACGCTCATTTTCTAGCATGAAGCAACGACACCTTGGATATACTCAAATACCTTTTCTTCATCATTTGGTAAAACCACTGGCTTTACGTTATGAGCATCGATTGCTACGTTTGGATCTTTTAATCCGTTACCTGTTAGTACAGCTACAACCGTTGAACCTTTTTCAATTTTACCAGAAGCTACATCTTTGAATACACCAGCAATTGAAGCGCAAGAACCTGGCTCTGCAAATACGCCTTCTTTGCGTGCAATTGTACGATATGCTTCTAAGATTTGTTCATCTGTCACTTCATCAATTTTTCCGTTTGATTCTTTTGCTGCGTTTACAGCATAATCCCAGCTTGCTGGATTTCCGATTCGAATAGCCGTTGCAATTGTTTCTGGATTTTCGATAACTTCATTACGCACGATCGCCGCTGCACCCTCTGCTTCAAAACCGTGCATGTGAGGAAGAGATGTTTGGTGACGCTCACTGTATTCTTTGAATCCTTTCCAGTAAGCTGTAATATTCCCTGCATTCCCCACTGGGATAGCTAAAACGTCAGGTGCTTTTCCAAGCTGTTCACAAATCTCGAAAGAAGCTGTTTTTTGCCCTTCAATACGGTATGGGTTCACAGAGTTTACAAGTGCCACCGGTGATGTTTCACTTAGCTTACGAACCATAGAAAGCGCTTGGTCAAAGTTTCCTTCAATTGCTACAATTTCTGCACCATACATAACAGCTTGAGCTAATTTCCCCATCGCAATTTTCCCATTTGGAATAACAACGATACAGCGCATACCAGCGCGTGATGCATAAGCTGCTGCAGCTGCGGATGTGTTACCAGTAGATGCACAAATAACCGTATTGCTTCCTTCTTCTTTTGCTTTTGCTACAGCCATTACCATTCCGCGGTCTTTAAATGACCCCGTTGGATTTAACCCTTCTACTTTTACATGTAAATCAATGCCTAGCTCTTTGGATAAATGAGCAAGATGAATTAAAGGCGTATTTCCTTCATGTAGTGTAAGCATAGGTGTTTTCTCTGTTACAGGTAAAAATTCTTTATATTGAGCTAATAGACCTTTCCACATCATACTGTGCCAACTCCCTCTACGCGGTAACTGCTTTTTACATTTTCTACAATTGGTAAATCCCGAAGCTGCTGAAGGATTTCCTCATAATCTTTTTGAGATGTTTTATGTGTAACAACAACAATCTCGGCTAATTCGCTTCCTTTCACAGGAAGTTGGATAATTTTTTCGAAGCTCACGCCACGCTCTGAGAATAGTGTTGTTAATTTTGCAAATGCTCCAACTTGATCTTTAACATGAATACGTAAGAAATGCTTTGAAAACATTTCATCTTCTGCTTTTAACTGTTTTGGATACTGAGGTGTTACCGCACTTTTACCATTCACACCTAAACGCATGTTTTTCATAACACCTACTAAATCCGATACGACAGCAGTGGCAGTTGGTAGACTTCCTGCCCCCGGTCCATAGAACATAGTCTCTCCAACAGCTTCTCCGTATACATATACAGCGTTATACTCATCGCTTACTGAAGCAAGAGGATGTGTATCTGCTAAAAGAGTTGGTTGAACACTAACTTCTACATTGTCACCGTCACGATGTGCATATCCAATCAGTTTCATCGTATAGCCTAGTTGTTTACTATATTGCAAGTCTTCTTCCGTTACTTCTGTAATACCTTGAACACGAACATCATCCAAGTCAATTTTCATTGAAAATCCTAGTGTAGCCAAGATTGCCATTTTACGAGCAGCATCTAAACCACCTACATCAGAAGTTGGATCCGCTTCAGCATATCCTAAATCCTGCGCTTCTTTTAACACTTCATCATAAGCGCTTCCTTCTTTTGTCATTTTCGTTAAAATGAAGTTTGTTGTCCCATTTACAATTCCCATCATTTTGGTAATACGATCAGAAGCTAATCCATCTGCTAATCCACGAAGGATTGGAATACCGCCAGCTACACTTGCTTCATAAAATAAATCACAGTTGTTTTCAGAAGCTACTGTTAACAATTCTGAGCCGTAAACTGCCATTAAATCTTTGTTTGCCGTTACAACATGCTTTTTATTACGAAGGGCTGTTAAGATATAATCTCTTGTTTCTTCAACGCCACCCATTACTTCAATGACAACGTCAATCTCCGCGTTATGTAAAACGTCTTCAACATTCGTTGTTAATTTATCTTCACTGATTTCTACGCCACGTTTCTTATCAATATCTTTAACTACTACTTTTTTAACTTCTACAGGACACCCGACTTGATGACTTAATTTATCCTGATGATTTTCAATAATTTTGACTACTCCACTTCCTACCGTTCCTAACCCTAATAATCCTACTGAAATACTTTTTGTCATATTCCTCACCTCTGTGTTCTTTCTACGTATACATTTGTTCTCTTATAGAGGACATTATAGACCTTATTTTTCTTTTTTACAAGGTTTACTTGCCATCTTTTCTCATAAAAACGTTAAAAAAATCGGTATATAAAGATAAATGTAAATTTTTAAAATATTTCATTTTATTATCATAACATGGCTACCACTGTTTTTTAATAAAAAAAAGACAATTTCATCGAAATGAAATTGCCTTTTTCTATTATGATTTTTTCGCAAACGCTTCTTTATTTACAATTGTAATAGGAGACCCGTTTGTAAGTACTGCTTTAATGTTTTTTACACATAAAGAAATCATTTCCGTGCGCGTTTCGATACTGGCACTGCCGATATGAGGAAGAGCTACAACATTAGGTAACTGAAGAAGAGGGTGAGCAGTAGAAACGGGCTCTTGATCGAATACATCCAAGCCTGCTCCAGCAATTTCACCGGATTGAATTGCATGTAACAACGCTTGCTCATCAACCACTGCTCCTCTTGAAGCATTAATAAAAATCGCAGTTTTTTTCATCTGTTCAAATGCTTCAGCATTAAATAAATGTTTGGTTTCCTCCGTTAACGGTGTCAAACAAACAACAAAATCAGATCGTTCAAGCAGCTCATTTAACTCACAGTAAATTGCATCAAGCTTTTGTTCTGCTTGAAGGTTGCGGCTTCGATTGTGGTAAAGGATTTCCATATCAAAACCTGTAGCACGTTTCGCAAGCGTCTCTCCAATTTTCCCCATTCCAACAATACCTAGTGTTTTATGATGAACATCTCTACCCGCTAACAAAAATGGGCTCCAGCTTTTCCACTGATTTTCTTTCACATATTCAGCAGCTTCTACTAAACGTCTAGCTACACTCATTAACAAACCAAACGTTAAATCTGCTGTTGTATCAGATAAAACAGCAGGCGTATTAGAAACGATAACTCCTCGTTTAGTTGCTGCTTCTACGTCAATATTATCGAATCCGACCGCCAAGTTAGCTACAAGCTTTAAGTGAGGAGCTTGCGTAAGTAATTCACTATCAATACGATCTGAAAGCATTGTTAATAGAGCATGTGCGTGCTTAGCTTTTTCACAAAGCAGCTCATGAGGGACTGCCTCATCTTCTTTATCCCACATTTCCACATTCGCTACTGCCTTTAAAGGTTCAATTGACTCATTCGGTATTTTTCTCGTAATAAATACAAACGGCTTGTCCATATGTACGCCACCTCTTTATCCTTTTTAAACTGCATGCATAAAAACAAAATAGAAAAACGGGTTTGGATTATCCAACACCTATTTTTCTATTTTATCATATTCTATAGTAATCGCTTTTTAATGAATCCATGTTAATTCAGGAATGTGATAACGAGACGTTGAAATGCCCATCGACTGGTAAAAGCGCTTCAGAAAAGCTTCGTAGTGAGAAGAATGAGCTAATACCCCTTCTAGCTTCTCATAATACTTTTGTTTTTGCTGCTCATCTTGTACACTGTAGTACCCTTCAATGACCTCAAAATAATGAACAGGAAAAAGAAGTCTAGCATATAACAGTCTCCATGAAAAAGAAGAAAGTGGATTTACCTTTTCATATTCACTTAAAAACTGATGCATGTGCCTTTCATCGACAGCGTATGTTAATAAATATTGTTCCCTTATATATTCAGCTATATCTCTGCTAGGATGATCAAAGACCCAATCTGCTGGGAGCTTGTAAACGTAGTCTTCCCCCCATGTTTTTTGCCCGAACCGATGATGACAAATCGTCGCAGCGTCAACTGACCGAGGCAAATCATCAATTTCCGTGTCTACTAGGTATTGAATAGCATTTTCCGTTAATCCTAGGTAATAAGGAAAAGTTTCTAAAAAACGTTTTTCCATCTCTTGATTAGGCAAAGCACGTAATCTTCCATACCAAAATTGCTCCATCTGGTCGAGACGCTTCTCCCACATGGACTTCCATTGCCCTAGCCGGTTTGCTTTTTCCACTTCATAAGGAAACAGCCTCCCTTTTTGATGAAAAACAGCTAGCTCGTGCCCAGGTGAAAAATTGGGGTTTTTCTCTTCCGCAAGACAGCGGCAAATGATAAATTTTTCAGTTTCAGTTTCTGTAATCATTTCACCATTCAAATTAGGCATAAATGTTGCCACATGGCGATCACCTTGCCCCATCAGAAATTGACTCATTTGATATAGTTCATTTAACTCGTCTTGTTCCATTTGCTTTACATTAATGATCGTATATAAAATATCTCGATACTGAAAACCTTCAAATTTACCAACGGGCATAAATTCGTTTGGACGTAATCCGTAATGCTCATAAATGGTTTGTATCATTTTAATCCCTCTCTTCATTCATTCAAGAAATTATATGATGGAAAACAACATTACTTGTCATAATATTTACGGAGGAATGAATAGATTAGAAATACACCATTTATAGTTATTTACTCCGGGTTAGTAGTATGAAACAACTTTAGACTTAAAAATATATAGAAAACAGGTGATGATACTTGGAGAAAAAACATACACAAAGTGAGTTAGAAAAAAAAGCAAGAGAATGGTTAATAGAACGCGGCGTGGCTCTTACAGACATTGCTGAACTGGTCTATTACTTGCAAAAAAAGTATCACCCAAACTTAACAATCGAAGACTGTTTATATAACGTCGAGCGCGTCATTTCTAAACGAGAAGTTCAAAATGCTATTTTAACGGGTATTCAACTAGATGTCCTTACAGAAAAAAAAATTATTGAGCCGCCTCTTTTAGATATTCTTGAGAAAGACGAAGGTTTATACGGTATCGATGAGATTTTAGCATTATCGATTGTAAATGTTTACGGATCAATCGGCTTTACCAATTACGGGTATATCGATAAACAAAAGCCAGGTATTCTAGAAAGATTAAACGATAAATCTACTGGAGAGTGCCATACTTTCTTAGATGATTTAGTAGGCGCAATTGCCGCCGCTGCTTCTAGTCGATTAGCGCATCGGGCTGCTAGCCAAGAATAGCAAGGTTTTAAAAAACAAAAAAAGCTGTCAATTGACAGCTTTTTAAATTCGCTCCATCCACTCTTTTAGTGAATCTACCGTATAAGTTGGCTTTTTTTCATATCCTTCTAGTAACTCTCTTGTCGTTACCCCTGTATGGACTAATAATGTATCTAAGCCCGCATTCATCCCTGCTAAAATATCTGTATCGTAGTAATCACCAATCATGATCGTTTCTTCTTTTGGCGTACCGATGACTTCAAGGGCTTGTTCCATAATAATACTTTCTGGCTTGCCAATAAATACTGGATTTGTTTGAGTAGAAACCGTAATAACGGACGTGATAGATCCATTACCAGGCAGTAAGCCTCTTTCAGTAGGAATCGCAATATCTCCGTTTGTTGAAACAAAAAAGGCGCCGTTTCGAACGTTCAAACATGCTTTTGCTAATTTTTCATATGTAATTTCTTGATCCAAACCAACAACTACAAAATCTGTATCTTCCTCTTCAATGGTAAATCCTTTTTCAAGCAAAGCATGTCGGATTCCTTCTCCACCAATTACATAAGCTGAAGCGTTTGCTTTGCGTTCATGCAAATAATTAGCTGTTGCCTGACTTGTTGTAAAAACTTGCTCTTCTGTTGCAGGAATGCCAAATGCCTCTAGCTTTTCAGCTACTTTATCAGGCGTTTTTGTTGAGTTGTTTGTTACAAATAAATAAGGAATTCCTTTTTCCTTTAATTTAATAACAAAATCACGCGCCTCGGCAATTAGCTCTGTTCCTTTGTACATTGTTCCGTCTAAATCAATCAAATACCCTTTATATTCCTTCATGTTGTGTGATCTCCTTTCAAGTGTCATACTTGAAATCATAGCTTATTTTTTATACTACTACAACTTGCTTGTTTTTAGTTACGAAAAGCAGACACAGGTCCTAATTCTGTTTCTAGGTATATCCTTACGCGCTCTGAAAATGCTGCCACTACGTCTTTATGCTGCATCACTTTTTGATAAATATCCTGATGATTAACATCCACATATTCTTGAACAAGGCTTTTACGCAATTGAATGATCTCTTTTAATGGCGTTTCTTCTTCTTTTTTAACCACTTTCTCATCAACTAAAATGTCAATGATATCGTCGTAACTTCCTGGATCTCTCATAATAAATCCATCGATCATTGCATTTCCTACATCTAAAACGTTTTCAATTAAAAGATGTACAATTCTCTCTAATGCCTTTTTCTCTATTTCTGTATTCCAGCTCGAATGCTCAGCAAACAAACGAACATGTTCATCAAAAAAAACAAGCGTGGCTTCTATTTTTTCACGATCTACAAAGTACATATTATTTCCTCCCTAGTTGTCAGCTCTCTATAAATCTTCTTTCATAAGCAAACGGGCTTCCTGTTCTATTTTATCATGACCCATTATCCATTTGATAAATTCATTTTTGTTTTTGGCCTTATTTGATATGATACAAATACAACCTATGAAAGGAGTATACCTATGAGCGAACGCTTTTATCTATATGACGATGTCGTATCTACAAAGACCCGGTTTGTCAGCTTTATGGGCGAAAATCAACGGTTTGATTTAGCAATCATCCAAACCGACCGTTATTATGGCAAACAAGTTGTTCTTGATATTCAAGGAGGACGCTTTGCCATTATTGGACAAGATGACCTTGAAGAACCCCACTATCTTGAAGAAGTATTTAAACTAAACAGCGAAGATGGTCAGGAACTTCGCGAATTTTTATATGAAATCATCTAAAAAAAAAGGCAGCGTGAAGGACAATTAGTGTCTTCGGCTTGCCTTTTTTTACTTATGGACTTTTTTTAAGACAAAATACGCACAGCCAAAATTACAATATTCATGTAAATAGTCTTGAAGCGTACTAATCTTCGTATCATACGTTGCCTTTTGGTTACGATCATCAAAAAAGCCTCGCAATCGAAGCTGATTGTATCCCCAATCCCCCACAATATAGTCATAGCGGCTCAGCACGTCGATAAAGCGACCTCTAAACGCCTCTTCATTAAATGCCTCGCGCTCATCTTTTAATACTTCATAACAAATATTATTGATACAGACCATTGCTCACACCTCTTCTCTTAAAATTTACCATACCATAATTATGATGATGAAACCATCAATTAACATGAAATTTTTCACGTATAAGCAGCACTCTAATCCTGTAGGAGTTTTATCGATATACCTACTGATCTTTTATGCTCTACATGAAGGTTTGCCGGTTTACCTGGCGTACGATATTTAACTACAGGAGGTGGAAATGATGAAGAAATCTATTCTTGGAATCGCTTTGATAACAAGTATTTTAACCATTGGCTGTCAAAATAAAAACACAGCTGAAAATGAAAATTTATCACCAAACAACCCAGATGCCATTAATGTAAACGAGCCTAATCATTATTATAATCCAAATAATAATAGCGGCACAAATTATGGATATGTCCGATACACTAAAAACACAAATGAACAAAGTTCCAATATGAACCAAGTAGGAACATTTAATCGAGAAGAAGCAGCCGATAATATTAGTAAACTGAGCACCGCTATTCCAAATATTAAGCAAGCCGCTACGCTAGTAACCGATAAAGATGTGCTTGTTGCTTATAAAACAGATCCTAAAAATAGGAACAACGCAGCCGATCAGGTAAAACGTACAGCCATGTCTGTAGTTCCTCGTTATTATCATGTATACGTCTCAGATAATCCGAAACATATGGACCAAATCGAAAATATCAGTGAAATGAATACGCAAACGGCCGATGCTAGAAAACGAATCGATGGAGTTATTCAACAAATGCTAAAATCTCCCCAAGGGCGTAAAATGAACAGCGGAGAAGATGCAAATGGAAGAGAGAAAAATGAATTGAATGAATCGATGACGGACAAAGATATGGTGGAATAAACAAAAAAGGTGATGAGCGTATCATCACCTTTTTTACCTTATTTGCTTTCTTGTGCTTTGTTTTTTGCAGCAGCGTTAACTTGCTCATCTGCATGGTAAGAAGAACGTACAAGAGGACCTGCTTCAACATGGCTGAATCCTTTTGATAATGCAATTTCTTTTAGCTCTTCAAACTCATTTGGATGGTAATATTTTTGAACTTTTATGTGCTTTTTAGTTGGCTGTAGATATTGGCCTAGCGTCATAATATCTACATTGTTCGCACGCAAATCATCCATCGTTTCAATAATTTCTTCTTTTGTTTCTCCTAGACCAAGCATGATACTTGATTTTGTAGGGATATCCGGCTGCATTTCTTTTGCACGGCGAAGGAACTCAAGAGAACGCTCATATTTAGCACGAGCACGAACACGAGGCGTAAGGCTACGTACTGTTTCAATATTATGATTTAAAATATCAGGACGTGCGTCCATTACAATACGTAAGTTCTCTTCCACACCGCCCATATCAGAAGGCAATACTTCAATTGTTGTGAATGGATTTTTACGACGAATCGCACGAATTGTTTCAGCTAATACGCTTGCTCCTCCGTCTTTCAAATCATCGCGAGCTACTACTGTAATAACCGCATGTTTTAAGTTCATTAGCTGAACAGAATCCGCTACGCGTTCTGGCTCTTCTAAATCTAATTCTGTTGGTAAACCTGTCTTAACCGCGCAAAAACGACAGGCACGTGTACATACTTCTCCTAAAATCATAAAAGTTGCCGTACGACGAACAGCCCAACACTCATGAATATTCGGACATCTTGCTTCTTCACAAACTGTATGAAGGTTTTTCTCACGCATCATTTTCTTTAAGCCTGTGTAATTTTCGTTTGTGTTTAGCTTAATCTTCAACCACTCGGGTTTGCGGACATGCTCTTCTTTTGTTGCCATATTATCAACTCCACCAATCTAGAAAATGTCTATAACCTATATGCTTAATTTTAACTACATATTAAAAACATAACTATATGTCACTTTATCATAAAAAAGTGAGATTCGACAAGTTGTCTGCTCTTTATTTCCCTCAGTTTTCTTCTATTTTCCATGCCAATGTGTGCGTTTTCATCCTCCATATAATTTCCATTTATCTTCTGAATAAAATTCTTTAAAAAAGTTTTGAAGCAATTTCCATTAATTAATATTTATGAAATCTTTTTTCTCGCTGCAAACTAGTGTTACACACTATTTTTAGAAAGGGGGAAACACGATGCGCAAAACGATTATCTTACTTTTTATGTTCATGTCTATATTCACAGGATGGCACCACGTAACAGCTGAATCTTCAGCGGATCAAGAAAAACTGCTTATTCAAAAGAGATTAGAGCTGTATAAACAAATGGAAGCCGCTACTACGATTCCTTGGTATTACTTTGCTGGGATTGACCAGTATGAAAGAAATATTCGACGCTCTCATAAAGATATTCCAAGAGAAAAAGGTGCGATCGCCATTTATTATCCTCCAGAAAAATGGTCAGGTTCTTTAAATCCAAATTTGGAAGATACAAACCCACTTACTATTTCTCTCCTCGGGGGAATGGGCAAAGATGGGAACGGAGACAAAAAAGCAGACCAATTTAATGATGAAGATATGCTTTTTACAATGGCAGATTATATTCGGACGTTCGGGGTGTCCGAAGACTATATTAAAATTGCGCTTTGGAACTATTATCACCGGGCTAAAGCGGTTGATATTATTTTAGGGAATGCTAAAATTTTTCGCCATTACGGTCGTATTGATTTAAAAGGTTCTTCATTTCCTGTGCCTCTCCGTGCGAACTACAGTTATCGCAGTACATGGGGAGATGCGCGCGGCTGGGGTGGAAAACGAATTCATGAAGGAACAGACATTTTTGCAGATTATGGAGTTCCAGTAAAATCCCCTTGCTATGGCATTATTGAACTTAAAGGATGGAATAAATATGGAGGCTGGCGAATCGGTATTCGGGACCTTCATAATAACTATCACTATTTAGCTCATTTAAGCGGATTTGCAAAAAATTTAAAAGTAGGACAAATTGTAGAACCAGGAACACTCATTGGCGGAGTAGGAAGTTCCGGTTATGGACCTCCTGGAACTTCTGGGAAATTCCCTCCTCACTTGCATTATGGAATGTATAAAGATAACGGCAGAAATGAGTGGTCGTTTGACCCATATCCTCAGTTAAGAACGTGGGAAAGAAATGATCGTTTAGAGCTAAAGAAAAAATAAAAAACAGGAAGCAAATGCTTCTTGTTTTTTATCCTGATGCTTTACTTTCTTTTGCTTTTTTCACAGCATGAGCAATACTCGCGGCCAAGCCGCCCCATATGATGACCATCCCTACAACCATCATTGTAATTGAACTTCCATCCATTATTTAGAAATCCCTTTCTCTTTAACTGACAAACGGATCGTCCCATCTTTCCATCGTGCAAAAGAGAAAGTAATCCCTAAAATAACAGCCAGAGCTGCCACACCCCAACCAAAAGGACCTACAAAAGCCGTTGCATACTGTTCGTAATTTTCCGAAATATTTTTTCGGAAGTTATCAAACATCATATACCCAAGTACAAGTGGTGTAACTACTCCTAAACATATTTTCCACCATGATCCGATTCGTATTATAGAAAATTCAGATAAATCATCCAATGAATAAAAGCAGGTATGAAAGTCTTTTTGAACTTCCGCACCTGCTTTTACAATAATACTTTATCACGTTAATATAATATTGTTAATTTTTCTTCGGAAGTTCAATGGCCGGAGAAGACGAGTTTCCACCGTTAAAATAGTCAGGAACATTTCCAGGGATAACGGTCCCTCCTACCGGAATTGTAGCCGTAACGGTTGTTTTTCTAGTTGCAAACGGGATAATGATTTGCATGTTTACTTTTACTTTGATAGATACTTCAAGAAACGCATTATTTATTCCATACTCCTCGATTTTCCGCACTACGTCTGTTTGAACGTCACCAATAGCATGAAACTTAACCGGAATCAACGGACCTAAATTTCCAAGCAGCGCATTATTAGTAGCTTGCCCAAGCGGAACTTGGTATACAATTCCTTGATTACGCAACTTTGCACTTTTTTCAATACGAATATCTGTTGGAAGTTCAAGTGCATCTAAATTCCCTTTCTCTGCTTCTTTCAAGTTAGCCTGGACAAATGACGTAGTCTGAGCTCTAACCCGATTTACAAGCGCTGTATCGATTTTGGCTACTTGACCGTTAGGTGTAGATTCCACTTTAATGACATCTACGTCTAATTGATCAAGTACCTGTTTATTCACCGCTTTATTAATAACTAAAGTTGCAATCTCTTTTGTTTGTGCTTCAGCATATTTCATTAACGTCGGTTCAATCCCTCTATTAATTAGCCATAATCCTACACCCGTGGAAAGCATAAAAAAAAGAAAGGTGAGCAACAGAACGTAGCGAAAAGGAAGCGGGCCTTTTCTTGTTAATTTCCGACGAAGTTTAACCAAAAAAAATCCCTCCTTACAAGCTATATGTATGCATGTATAAGGAGGTTCACGCTTCTTTTAAAAAGTTTTATCTTAAATTCTCCACTATATTAAAGCATTTTTAATAACGCATCTTTACCAATTGTTCCTTTAAAAATCCCTCTTTTTTCAGCTTCAAGCGTTACAGATTCAAGCGGTGCTTCAAGAAGCTGCTCAATTGTACGTACTCCTACGGCTCTTCCTGCTATTATTTGACGATCAGCTAATTTATCATTTAATAGACCTACGTCTAGTGCTCCGCACATAATGTACCCTTTATCTGATGAGATTGTTAACAGAGTTGTTTTTGGCAGCAATACGGTAACTGCATTAAACGTATGACCTTCAATTACGATAGGCGCTAAGGTAATCATAGTAACTCACTCCTTTCTTTAATCAATTTATGATATTTAAAGAAAAAAGTGAGGTTTTACATATACTTTTCTACCTATTTGACGTTTATATTCCTTCTTCCTTATTTATATAAACTTTTATAGGACTCAGTGCTAAAATTCGTTAAAAAAATCTAATTGTTTAGGAGCTAAATTCTCATATTCAATATTTAATATACTCATGAGCTGTTTGGCATTATGTACAGCATCTCCGCCGGAGTTATTATTAAATAACAGGTAAATGTCCTTCGTTTGCTTTTGCAGCTTTTCAAGGCGTTTTTTCCACTCTAGGAGCTCTTTTTCATTGTAACGATACAAAAACCTTACCGCTCGCCAATTGCCTTCTGCAGGCTTGTTCCAGCCGTGCACGTTTCGTCCATGAAAACGTATGAGTGTTTTCTGTTTATCTGTAGCATGAATCACAATTGGAATAGATCCTTCTCCTGCCTGCGGTTCATCACAAATACCATGAATCCACTTCTCTTGTTCCATAAACGTTAGCGTTTTATCATAGAAAAATGGCTTAAACCAAGTTTGATTTCGAAACTCAAGAGCTACTGGCAAATCTCCAAACTTCTCACGGCTATATCTCAAATATGCTACGTTTTCTTTGGTACAGTCAAACCAAGGTGGCATTTGAAATAAAATCATAGCCAGCTTATTCGAGGTTACGTACGGCTTCACTGAATCTAAAAATGCATTAAACATTTCTTCCTTGCTATCAAACGGATTTCCTTCTCTCATATGCCCTGTCATGCCTTGATAGGCTTTTACCACAAAACGAAAAGATTCGGGTGTATCATTCACCCACTTTTCTACATTTGATTTGGGTTGAATTGCGTAAAAAGATGAATCGACTTCAACAATTGGAAAATGGCCTGCGTATACGGCAAGCTTGTCTCTTGATGAAACACCCGCTTCATATAATGAATCATGATCTCCCCAGCCTGTGACTCCAATATAAATCATGCCATTCCTCCTCTATTTTCTTAGCATCGCTTTTCTTTATTTTAATACAAACTATACAAAAAAACTCGTTTGCATAAACAGCAAACGAGTTTTTATCTATTATTAACCGATTGAACCTTCCATTTCAAATTTGATTAGACGGTTCATTTCTACTGCATATTCCATTGGAAGCTCTTTTGTAAATGGCTCAATAAAGCCCATTACAATCATTTCTGTTGCTTCTTCTTCAGAAATACCGCGGCTCATTAGGTAGAATAATTGTTCTTCAGATACTTTCGATACTTTCGCTTCATGCTCAAGTGAGATGTTATCATTTAAAATCTCATTGTACGGAATTGTATCAGAAGTTGATTGATTATCCATAATTAGCGTATCACACTCAATGTTCGCACGTGCGCCTTCTGCTTTACGGCCGAAGTGTACGATACCGCGGTATGTTACTTTACCGCCTTGTTTTGAAATTGATTTTGATACGATTGTTGAAGATGTGTTTGGTGCTAAATGAATCATTTTTGCACCAGCATCTTGGTGCTGTCCTTTACCAGCAAGGGCAATGGATAATGTCATACCACGTGCACCTTCGCCTTTTAAGATAACAGCTGGATATTTCATTGTTAACTTAGAACCGATGTTTCCATCAATCCATTCCATTGTTGCGTTTGCTTCACAAACTGCGCGTTTTGTTACAAGGTTGTATACGTTGTTCGCCCAGTTTTGAATTGTTGTATAGCGGCAATACGCGTCTTTTTTGATAATGATTTCTACAACGGCACTGTGAAGAGAGTTTGTTGTATAAACAGGTGCTGTACAGCCCTCTACATAGTGAACGTGTGAGCCTTCATCAGCAATAATTAACGTACGCTCAAACTGTCCCATATTTTCAGAGTTAATACGGAAATAAGCTTGTAATGGCGTATCTACTTTTACGCCTTTTGGTACGTAAATGAATGATCCACCAGACCAAACCGCCGAGTTAAGAGCAGAGAATTTGTTATCCGTTGGCGGGATAACTTTTCCAAAATGCTCGCGGAAAATATCTTCGTTTTCTTTTAGCGCCGTATCTGTATCTTTAAATACAATACCTTGTGCTTCAAGATCTTCTTTCATGTTGTGATAAACAACTTCAGATTCGTACTGAGCTGATACACCCGCAAGATATTTTTGCTCTGCTTCAGGAATACCAAGTTTATCAAACGTTTGTTTAATTTCTTCAGGAACTTCATCCCAAGAGCGTTCAGACTTCTCAGATGGTTTTACGTAGTACGTAATTTCATCAAAGTCTAAGCTCGCCATGTCTCCGCCCCACTGTGGCATTGGCATGTTGTAGAAGTGCTCTAAAGACTTCAAACGGAAGTCAAGCATCCATTGTGGTTCCTCTTTCATACGAGAAATTTCTTCTACGATTTCTTTTGTTAAACCGCGTTTAGAGCGGAAAATTGATACGTCTTTATCGGAAAATCCATATTTATAATCGCCGATCTCTGGCATTTTTTTAGCCATCTTTTATTACCCCCTACTTGATAGGATTGGGAATGAATGAAGGTCTTATTTTTGTTCGTTAAGACCTTTTTCCATCGCTTTCCACGCTAGTGTTGCACATTTAATACGAGCAGGAAATTTTGCCACACCTTGAAGTGCTTCAATATCTCCTAAATCTATACTATCATCATACTCTTTACCTTGCATCATGTCAGAGAAGATATGGGCCATTTTAAACGCTTTGTCTACTTCTTGACCTTTAATTGCTTGTGTCATCATTGAAGCTGATGACATTGAAATTGAACATCCTTCACCTTCGAACTTTGCATCCACCACTTTGCCGTCCTCTACTTTTAAAGAAAGTTCAATGCGGTCTCCGCACGTCGGGTTATTCATATGAATGTTCACAGTATCTTCATTCAAAGTTCCACGATTACGCGGGTTTTTATAATGGTCCATAATTACTTGACGATAGAGAGTATCTAAATTATTAAAAGCCATTTGTAAAATACTCCTTCGTTTTTATTAATGATGACACCAATTTATCTACTTCTTCTTCTGTGTTATACAGATAGAAGCTTGCACGTGCAGTAGAAGATACGTTTAAATATTTCATCAGCGGCTGCGCACAGTGATGACCTGCACGAATCGCAATTCCATCAGCATCTACTACTGTTGCAACGTCGTGCGGATGAACATCTTCAATATTAAACGTCACAACACCCGCTCGCTCTTTTGGTCCGTAGATCGTAATTCCATCTACTTGCGATAAGCGATCCAGTGCATATTGCGCTAACTTGTGCTCATGTGCTTGAATATTATCTAAACCAACTTCTTCTAAGAAATCAATCGCTGCACCTAAACCAATTGCACCTGCAATGATTGGCGTACCTCCTTCAAATTTCCAAGGAAGCTCTTTCCATGTTGATTCGTATAGGTTTACGAAGTCAATCATTTCGCCGCCAAACTCGATTGGTTCCATTTTTTCAAGAAGCTCTTTCTTTCCATAAAGAGCGCCGATTCCAGTCGGTCCGCCCATTTTATGTCCAGAGAAAGCAAAGAAATCACAATCTAAATCTTGTACATCCACCTTCATATGAGGCGTACTTTGCGCACCATCCACAACCATTACTGCACCGTTGGCGTGTGCAATTTCTGCAATCTCTTTTACTGGGTTAATTGTGCCCAATACGTTAGATACTTGCATAATCGATACAATTTTTGTGTTGGATGTAATCGTGCTTTTTACCTCTTCTAGTGAAAGTGCATGATCTTCTGTTAATGAAATATATTTTAACGTTGCACCTGTTTCCTTGGCAACTTGCTGCCAAGGAATGATGTTGCTGTGATGTTCCATATAAGTAATCACAATTTCATCGCCAGGTTTGAGATTAGCACGGCCATAGCTTGCAGCTACTGTATTAAGAGCTGTCGTTGTACCGCGCGTAAAGATAATCTCTTCCGTTGATTTTGCATTAATAAACTTACGAACCTTTTCACGAGCGCCTTCGTATCCGTCTGTTGCTCTTGTACCAAGCGTGTGAACACCTCGGTGTACGTTTGAGTTATATTCTTTATAATACTTCTCAATTGCTTCAATTACAGCAAGCGGCTTTTGTGAAGTTGCTGCACTGTCTAAATAAACGAGTGGGCTGCCATTTACCTCTTGGTCTAAAATAGGAAATTGTTTACGAATATCAGAGATATTCATTATCGAACTTTCCTTTCAATTAAATCCGTTAATTGCTTTTTAACCGTTTCGATTGGCAACTCGTTTACAACTGGTGCTAAGAACCCGTGAATAACTAGACGTTCGGCTTCTGTTTGTGGAATACCGCGGCTCATTAAGTAGTAAAGCTGAATTGGATCTACGCGTCCAACAGATGCAGCGTGTCCTGCTGTTACATCGTCTTCATCAATTAGAAGAATTGGGTTTGCATCTCCACGTGCTTTTTCACTTAACATTAAAACACGAGATTCTTGCTCAGCGTTTGATTTAGATGCCCCGTGTTCAATTTTACCGATACCATTAAAGATTGAAGATGCGCTTTCTTTCATAACGCCGTGTTTTAAGATATAACCTTCAGAATGTTTTCCGAAGTGTACAATACTTGTTGTTAAGTTTTGAGACTGCTCTCCACGCCCAACTGTTACCGTTTTTGTATCTCCATATGAACCGTCGCCCATTAGATACGTTGTATTTTCTGAAACTGTATTTCCTTCACTCATTAAGCCTAAAGCCCACTCAATGCGGCCATCTTTGCCCGCTACGCCGCGGCGGTTCACATAAGTAGTTGTGCCTTTAGCTAAGTAGTCAACAGCCCCAAACGTTACTTTTGCATTGCTGTTAGCGAATACTTCCGTCACAATATTGACAACACCGTTTGACTCTTCAGCAGTAGCAATGTAGTTTTCTACATATGTTACTGAGCTGTTATCTTCAGCTACAACAATGACATGGTTGAATAAAGCTGCTTCTTCATCTTCACGGACAAATACAGCTTGAAGCGGCTCTTGTACTTCTACATTTTTAGGAACGTACACGAATACACCGCCGTTTAATAACGCTGCGTTCAATGCAGTTAAACGGTGCTCATCTACTTTAACTCCGTCTTTCATGAAGTACTTCTCAACAAGGTCGCTATGCTCTTTAGCAGCTGTTTGAATATCTGTAAAGATAACGCCTTGAGACTTTAGCTCTTCTGTTAACGTTGAATATGCAGCTGTTTGGTCACGCTGAACATATAAATTTTTAACAGCTTCTGTATCAATCAATGCTTTAACCACTTCTGGAAGCTCGTCTACAGATGAGATTGTGCTTGCCTGTGAAACGTGCTTGTCAAAAGCAGTAAAGTTCCATTTCGAAATCTTTGTTTTATCTGGCTTTGGAAGTGCAAGATCTTCTGCTTTCGCAAGAGCTTGTAAGCGAAGATCTAGCAGCCAACTTGGTTCATTAGCTTCTTTTGAAAAGCTACTGATGTACTCTTGATCAAATGGTAATTTCGTATCAATAGTCATAGAGATCCTCCTAACTCTTAAGCTTCTTGCTCTACAGTTTCGTCTTCAATACCTAATTCTTGTTTGATCCAGTCATAACCTTCTGCCTCTAGACGCTGTGCTAATTCTGGTCCGCCTGATTTTACAACGCGACCTTGCATCATAACGTGAACTTTATCTGGTGTAATATAGTTTAATAAACGTTGGTAGTGAGTAATCATTAAGCAACCGAACTCGCTGCCGCGCAGTTCATTAATGCCTTTTGATACAACTTTTAACGCATCAATATCTAAACCAGAGTCAATTTCATCTAAAATTGCAATTCCTGGTTGAAGCATCATTAATTGAAGAATTTCGTTACGCTTCTTCTCACCGCCAGAGAAACCTTCGTTTAGGTAACGCTGTGCCATGTCTTGATCCATTTCTAAGAAATCCATGTTTTTATCTAATTGACGGATGAATTTCATTAGTGAAATTTCTTCGCCTTCTTCACGACGAGCATTAATTGCTGAACGTAAGAAGTCTGCATTTGTTACACCGCTGATTTCACTTGGGTATTGCATCGCTAGGAATAGACCTGCACGAGCGCGCTCATCTACTTCCATCTCAAGTACATCTTCGCCGTCTAGCGTGATGCTTCCTTGTGTAACCTCGTATTTAGGATGTCCCATGATTGCTGAAGATAATGTTGATTTACCAGTACCGTTTGGTCCCATGATTGCATGGATTTCGCCGCCCTTAACTTCTAAATTAACACCTTTTAAAATTTCTTTACCTTCAATTGCAACATGAAGATCTTTAATTGTTAAAGTTGACCCTGCCATATTAAAACCTCCAGTTATAGACGTATATAGTAAAAAACGATATACCTATATCTTTTTAATTATTCTCATTTTATTCTCATTACAATCTTATAACAAATGAAAATTTATAGCAACCTTTTGACCCAAAAGGTTTTAAACCATTATGTACGTTTTTTAAGACTAAATCCAATCATAAAAAAGTTGCCTTAAAAGACCCTGTGGAGCCTTCTAAGACAAGCTTTTTTCACCCGCTTTATTTACTTAGTGCGTGTGGCTAGTCAGTTCAGAAATGCACTCTTGGACAAGCGTAACGGACTGACTCATCGCTGCGCCTCCGCCAAATGCTGCTGACACTCCGCATGCTTCTAAAATTTCTTGCTCAGTTGCACCTTGATCAATGCAGCCTTTTGTATGATAGATCATACAGTACTCGTCTTGAGCTACTACGCTGATTCCTAGCGCAATTAACTGCTTTTCTTTTTTAGAAAGAGAACCTTCTCCAAAACATGCTTCAGTAAACGCATTAAACGTTTTTGTTACTTCCGGCAATTTTTCGCTAAATTTCCCAACACCCATTTTATAATCATGAAGTGCTTGCTCAGTTGAATGACGTGCTTCTTGCTGCATAACGTCAGCTCCCATCATCAGTAAAGTTTTCACGGTTAGTATACGTGAGAAAAATAAGAGTTATTCGTTTTCCCGCATACAAAAAAAGCACTTACCCACAGTGGGCAAGCGCTTTTCTTCTATTATTTATTTACAGGCAGGACTCCGCCTTTGTATTTTTCTTTAATGTAGTCTTGAATTTCTTTAGAGTGAAGAACTTTCACTAAAGCTTTCACTGTATCTTTGTTTTCGTCACCTTTGTGAACCGTAATGATGTTTGCATATGGGTTATTTTCTTTGCTTTCCACTGCGATTGGATCTTTTACTGGATCTAAACCCGCATCGATAGCATAGTTGGCATTGATAACAACAGCGTCACCTTCATTGTTTTTGTACATTTGAGGTAACAATCCGCCTTCAACATCGGCTTTAAACTTTAAATTTTTAGGGTTTTCTACGATATCTTTAATTTGGGCATCGATTTTCTTCACGCCTGGCTTTAATTTAATCACGCCGGCTTTTTCAAAGATTGATAAAATACGCCCTTGCTCTGCTACTGCATCACGCATAATAACCGTGCCGTTTTTCGGAAGGTCTTTTAAGCTTTTGTATTTTTTAGAGTAGATACCGATTGGTTCGATGTGAATGGCACCGGCACTTACGAAATCATAACCTTTTTCACCCTTGTGATCTTTTAGCACTGAATTCATATAAGGAACGTGCTGGAAGTAGTTTGCATCAATTTCATTGTTTGCAAGAGCTGTGTTTGGTAAGATGTAATCTTGGAACTTTTTAATTTCTAAGTCAATTCCTTGTTTTTCCAAAATTGGTTTTGCTTGTTCTAAAATTTCAGCATGAGGCGTATTAGATGCACCCACGACAATTTTCTTTTCATCTTTTGATCCATTGTTAGATCCACACGCAGCTAATCCTACTACTAATGCGGATGTTAATGCTAAAGCCGAAAGCCATTTTTTCATAATAAATAATCCTCCCTTTATCTTTTATCAATTTTTGCAGTAATCGCATCTCCGATAAGTTGGATAATAAATACAATAATCAAAATTAAGATCGTAGCAGCTAGCGTTACGTCATTATGACTGCGCTGGAATCCTTCTAAATATGCAAGGTTCCCAAGACCTCCAGCTCCAATCACACCCGCCATTGCCGTATAGCCAACTAATGCAATAGTTGTTACCGTCAAACCAGAAATTAAAGCTGGCAGCGATTCAGGTAGCAGCACTTTAAAGATAATGGTGCTTGTTGTTGCTCCCATTGATTTAGCAGCTTCAATAACACCTTTATCAATTTCGCGCAGACCAATTTCTACAAGACGCGCATAAAATGGTGCTGCTCCAACAATTAAAGCAGGTAACGCTGCATTAGCACCTAAAATACTTCCTACCAACGCTTTGGTAAATGGAATCAGTAAAACAATTAAAATAATGAATGGAATGGAACGAAAGATATTTACCACTGCTGACACAATGGCATATAAAGGTTTGTTTTGCCAAAGCTGTCCTTTGGACGTTAAAAATAAAAGCAAGCCCAATAAAATACCTAGAACAAATGTTGCTACAACTGAAATAGCCGTCATATATAGTGTTTCATTTGTCGCTTGAATAAAATCATCTAAAATAACGTTTGGAAATAGTTTCTCAAGCATTTGTCATTACCTCCACTTCTACCTGCTGCTCATTA
Source organism: Priestia aryabhattai (assembly GCF_023715685.1). NCBI lineage: Bacteria > Bacillati > Bacillota > Bacilli > Caryophanales > Bacillaceae > Priestia > Priestia aryabhattai. The sequence continues at coordinate 303,226 of NZ_JAMBOQ010000005.1, read as the reverse complement.
ATGTATGCAATGACTTTTTCAACTTCTGTTAATTCCCCGTCTAAATGAACAAACAACGTTCCATATGAACCTGTTTGTGTATGAGAAATCTTTCCTTGCAAAATATTAATCGTTACGTCAAACTGTTTTAAAATCGCTGTAATTAGCGGTTGCTCTGCTTTTCCGCCAACAAATGTCAGCTGAATAATTTGACCGCTTGGATATAACTCTTGTACTTGTTCAATCGTTTCAAACGTTTCTTCTGGTTCAGAAATCTGTTGAACAAATCGTTTTGTAATCGGCTGCTTAGGTTTTCTGAATACTTCTAGCACTTGTCCTTCTTCTACCACTGCGCCATTTTCCATAACAGCTACTCGATGACAAATTTTACGAATGACGTGCATTTCATGTGTAATCAATACAATTGTTAACCCTAGCTTCTCATTAATATCTACTAACAGATCTAAAATGGAATCTGTCGTTTGTGGATCAAGCGCTGATGTTGCTTCATCACACAGCAATACTTTTGGATTATTCGCTAGCGCTCGAGCAATACCAACACGCTGTTTTTGTCCACCGCTAAGCTGTGATGGATAAGCATTTTCACGACCCTCAAGTCCAACTAGCTTGATGAGCTCATCTACTCGTTTCAGTCTTTTCTCTTTTGAAATCCCTGCTATTTCTAACGGAAAGGCAATATTTTCTCGTACCGTACGCGACCACAAGATATTAAAGTGCTGAAATACCATACTGATTTCTTGTCTAGCTTTTCTGAGTTTTCCGCCTTTAATTTTTCCAATATCATTACCTGCTACTTCGACCGTTCCTGTTGTTGGTGTTTCTAATCCGTTTAGCAAGCGAATTAAAGAGCTTTTCCCCGCTCCGCTATAACCAATAATTCCGTAAATTTCACCTTGGTTAACGGTTAGATTCACATTATCAACAGCTGTTACTTGACCGCTTTTGGCCTGATAAATTTTTGTAACGTCTGTTAATGTAATCATATTTCTTCACCTTCTTTAGTAAAAACTTAATTATATTAGGTTGCCCTATAGAATGAAAAAGCCGTAAAACAATTTTCCCCATTAAAAAAGCCTCTCTGCGCATGACAGAAAGGCTCGATATTTAATCCTTTCTCTCATCTTTCAAAGCGCATAGCTTTGCAGGAATTGGCACCATTTCAGTTAGTCTGACGGTTGCCGGGTTTCACAGGGCTCAGTCCCTCCACCTCTCTTGATAAGAGTTCGCAACAATTATTTTGTTTTTGGGAAATATTCATTCATTTATGAACATTCATGAGTGTGATTTTAGCATGTGTCAGATAGGCTGTCAACAGATTTTGTCTTTGGGATAATATCCCAAGATTTCAACAGCCCCAACGGTTCGCCCTCTTTCAATTTCTTCATTTTAAACAAACGTTTGATTACCGAAGCTCTTCAAGCACGTGCTCAATGGAATGAAACGCATAGAGTTTTTTTACCATTGAGCCATTTTTCACTTCAATCAAGCAGGGTACACTTTCAATTGAAAATACTTCTGCTTTTGAAGGCATATAATTTAAATTGCTCATTCCTATGGTTATATCTGGAAGCATAACTTCTGCTACGGTTAACATTTTTTTTGCCAGCTGACATGTTCCGCAAAAAGGCGTATGGAAAAAGATAAACGCTCTTTCTCCTTCTTTTAACTGATCATCAAGCTGTTTTTCGCTCCATTCTTGCATGTTGCTCATTCCTTTTATGTTAAAAATTCTGCATTAACATCGATATTGGCACTCAGTAATACTGTTGCTATGTGATGTCTAGGGGCGGCAGCAACTTCTCGGTACATTTTATCAATATATAGATGCTCTGCTTCCGGAAGCTCTCGTTTAAATTGTTTTCTCAGCTTATTCCCTGAATCATCAGAGTCAACGAGTATGTATACCTCTTTGTTAAACGTACAGTCAATAATTTCATCCAGCTTTGATAAACTAATCGTACCGTTTGTACAGATAATTTCGATTGGTTCTCGAATGATATCTTGAATACGTTTTTTATCTGATTTTCCTTCGACAATAATTACTTTTTCAATTTCAATTAGCCCCATTTTCATCACCCATAATCATCAGTTGTATAGTAACATCATTTCTTTATGCTATACAATATTCGTTAATGTATCACAGTTCACCTGTTTTTTAAAAGAAATTTGCAAGAAAGAACTGTTTTAAAAAGCAGCTTAGGCCATATTGTTTCCATAAAACAAGAAAAACAGCGGCAGTTGCCACTGTTTAGCACCATCCTGCTTCTTCGTCGCAGTCTGTATATTTTTGCGCTTCACCTTGCTTTTGTACGTCTGCATATTGATAGAACTTATTATTTTCTTGCGAATATCCTTCTTCAAAACGGTATTCATTGCCGCTTGTTCCGTAACTAACTTCACCAATTGGCTGCTTATCAACATATAATTTCATACCGCCGTCATGAAATTTAGCTGTAACGCGATCTGTAACGTCCATTTTTTGTCGTTCAAACATAAAAAGACACTCCTTTAGCTTGTTTACTAATAGAGTGTCCAGTCAAAAACTTTTCATAAAGACAATTTATGGAGGAATATTATCCTTCGTTTGTCATTTCTTCGTATTGTTCTGCTGTCATTAGCTTGTCTACTTGAGAAGCATCAGATGGTTTGATTGTAATCATCCATGCTTCTTCGTATGGAGATTCATTAACAAGTTCAGGGCTATCGCTTAAGTTGTCGTTTACTGCTACAACTTCGCCGCTAATTGGTGCGTAAAGTTCAGAAACTGTTTTTACTGATTCAACGCTACCAAACGGCTCGTCAGCTTCTACTGTTGCTCCTACTTCTGGCAGTTCCACGAATACGATGTCTCCAAGCTCAGCTTGAGCGAAATGTGTAATACCTACGCGGACAACGTCTCCTTCTGTTTTTACCCATTCATGCTCTTCAGAATAACGCAAATCTTTTGGTGTACTCATCTTAATCCCTCCAAAATATGTATCGTAATTTGTTTATATAAAAAGCGCCTTCAACGTGGAGAACACTTTCTACAACCTAAAATAACTTCCTATTAACAGTGTAACGTAAAAGGTAAAAATTTTCTATTTGAAAACTTACTTCCACACGTTCTCAAACTGCTCTTCTTTGAAACCAAGCGTTACTTTTTGTCCATCTGTTAGCAGCGGACGCTTAATTAACATGCCATCTGACGCAAGAATAGACAGAAGTTCGTCTTCACTCGCACTACTTACTTTATCTTTAAGCCCTAATTCGCGATATTTTTTACCGCTTGTATTAAAGAATTTTTTTAATTCTAAGCCGCTGTTCTGATAATAAGATTGCAGCTGCTCTTTTGTTGGCTGGTTTTCTACAATATGAATTTCCTCATACGCTACTCCGTTATCATCCAGCCACTTCTTTGCTTTTCGACACGTACCACACTTTGGATATGAATAAAAAAATAATGACATTTCGTCAACCACCCTTTATTTTAAGCTTTTTTCGTATTTTAACACATCCTTTATCATTTACCTAGATAGAGGCTTCTTAAACAAAAAGGAGCTCGCGAAACGAGCTCCTTTTTGTTTAAACTGTAAATTTCTCTACTTTTAGAAGCGTTTTCGCAATCTCGCGCTTTACGCTAATCACATTGATTGGTGTATAGCGCGTTAACTTGCGAAGAGACGAAAGCATGACTCTAAGCGTATCACCTTGTTCAACGCCAATTAACGTTTCTTTTGCATCTGCTTCGATTCGATTAAATGCTTCTTGGCAAAATACTTGCGTATATTTTACTTTTAAACTGTTTTGATCTGCTCCTGTTTTGGAAATGGCTTTTTCAGTACGTAAAACAGTGGATTCCATTGCATATACGTTACTGATCATATCGGAAATATTAACAAGAATTTCTTGTTCTTTTTCTAATTCTTTGCCATACTTCTGTGCAGCTAGACCTAAAAGCAAGAGCGCAATTTTCTTCCCATTTTGCACAAGCATTTTTTCTTGATCTAACAGCTCATTTCCTACTTCCTGCGGCATAAGCATCATCAATTCTTCTTGCAGCATTTGTGCTTTTTGAAGCAGTGGAAGCTCTCCTTTTAGCGCTTTGCGTAAATATGTGCCTGGTACTAAGAGACGATTAATTTCATTTGTTCCTTCAAAAATACGGTTAATGCGGGAATCACGATACAGGCGCTCGATTTCATACTCACTCATAAAACCATAGCCTCCGTGAAGCTGGACGCCTTCATCTACGATGTAGTCAAGAGATTCCGTTGCAAACACTTTATTTAATGAGCATTCAATGGCATATTCAGCAATGGAAGCCGCAATTTGTTTTCCGTCTTTTTGCTGTTCTTCTGAAAGCTGGCCCATATGGTCTTCAAAAAGTCCTACCGTACGATAGACGGAGCTTTCAGTTGCATACAATTTAGAAGCCATTGTTGCTAACTTTTCTTGTGTTAATGAGAATTTAGCGATTGGCGTTTTAAACTGCTGACGCTGGTTAACATATTGAGACGTAATTTCTAACGCACGTTTCCCTGCTCCAACTGCTCCAACTCCAAGCTTATAGCGCCCAATATTTAAAATGTTAAACGCAATAACATGACCTTTTCCAATTTCACCCAATACGTTCTCTTTTGGAACAAGCGCATCTTCAAGGATCAACGTTCTTGTTGATGAACTCTTGATTCCCATTTTCTTCTCTTCCGGTCCAACCGAAACGCCTGGGAATTCGCGCTCCACGATAAAAGCAGAAAATTTATCGCCATCGATTTTCGCATACACCACGAACACATCAGCAAATCCGGCATTCGTAATCCACTGCTTTTCTCCATTTAACACATAATGTGTGCCTTCTGCGTTAAGGCGAGCTGTTGTTCGAGCACCGAGGGCATCGGAACCAGAACCAGGTTCAGTTAACGCATAAGCTGCTATTTTTTCCCCTACCGCTAAAGCAGGTAAATACGCTTGTTTTTGTTCTTCTGTTCCAAATAAGACGATTGGCAATGACCCAATTCCTACGTGAGCACCATGAGTGATGGAAAATCCGCCTGCTCGAGACATTTTTTCAGCAATTAAAGCCGACGTAATCTTATCTAAACCGAGCCCACCATATTCTTCCGGTACATCTGCACCAAGTAAACCTAATTCACCAGCTTGTTTTAATAACTTTACAGAACGATCAAACTCATGCTTTTCTAAATATTCCACTTGTGGAAGCACTTCATTTTCTACAAATTCATCTGTCGTCTTGGCAATCATCTTTTGTTCAGACGTATAATCCTCCGGCGTGTAGACGCGGCTTGCATCGCCTTCTTCAATTAAAAAGCTTCCACCTTTAATCATTTGTTTTGTTTTATTTGACATGTTCATATCCCCCTTTGAAATGATTATGCTAACAATTCAAATACACCAGCAGCTCCCATTCCTCCGCCAATACACATTGTGACAATACCAAACTGCTCATTTCGACGTTGCATTTCGTGCATTAAGCTAAGAGTCAGCTTAGCTCCAGTACAGCCTAATGGATGACCTAAAGCAATAGCGCCTCCGTTTACATTTACTTTATCTTCATTAATATTTAATTCACGAATAACGCCAAGTGCTTGAGAAGCAAATGCTTCATTTAATTCAAACAATCCTATATCAGAAAGCTCCAGCCCTGCTAGTTTAAGAGCTTTAGGGATGGCTGCTACCGGGCCAATACCCATTACTTCAGGCGGAACTCCTCCAACTGCAAATGAGCGAAACTTAAGCAAAGGCTTTAAGCCTTCTGCTTCAGCTTGTTCTTTATCCATTAGAAAAACTGCTGCAGCTCCGTCACTTGTCTGCGAAGAATTTCCTGCTGTTACGGATCCTTTAATCGAAAAGGCTGGACGAAGTTTTCCTAATACGTCCGCAGTTGTGCCAGGACGAACTCCTTCATCTTGAGAGAACATCAGCTTTTGTTCACGGAGCTTATTGTCTTCATCAACTTTTCGAAGCGTCACTTCCACTGGAACAATTTCGTCGTTAAACTTCCCTTCTTGAAGTGCTTTTGCTGCTTTTTGATGGCTGCGTACAGCAAATGCATCCTGGTCTTCACGTGAAATACCGTATTTCATCGCCACTTGTTCTGCCGTATGTCCCATGCCCATATAATACTCCGGCGCATTTTCAACCAGCTGCACATTCGGACGCGCTACGTTTCCGAACATTGGAACAAAACTCATTGATTCTGCCCCTCCAGCTAACACTGCTTTGGCTTGCCCTAGCATAATTCTTTCTGCACCGTAGGCGATACTTTGTAAACCTGATGAACAATAACGATTAATCGTTATTGCTGGCACCGTATAAGGCAAACCTGCAAGAGCGCCAATATTTCGAGCCATATTCAAACCTTGTTCTGCTTCAGGCATCGCACAACCGATAATTAAATCATCAATTGGCCCTTCGTATCCGCCTGCTCGGCGAAGAGTTTCTTTAACCGCAATGGCTCCCAAATCATCAGGTCTAACACTTGCCAGTGAACCTTTTTTTGCTTTTCCGACCGGTGTCCTAGCACCTGCTACAATAACTGCTTCTCTCATCTTTTCTCCCCCTTAATTGCGCAGTGGTTTTCCTTTAACTAACATGTGTTGCATACGTTCTTGAGACTTCGCTTCTCCAACAAGGCTTAAAAATGCTTCTCTCTCTAAATCCAGCAAATACTCTTCATCAACTTCGGAACCAAACGCTACACGTCCTCCAGCTAACACAAATGCTAACTTACTAGCAATTTTATAGTCATGTTCCGATATATATCCTGAATACTTCATGGATTGAGCTCCTAGCAGCAACGTTGCGTATCCCGTTTCTCCAACAACAGGAACCTTACTTCTTACAGGCGGTTTATAGCCTGTGTCATGTAAAGCAAGGACTGAGTTCTTCGCATCATTCAGCAAGTGATCTCCGTTTACACTGATGCCATCGTGGCGATTTAAAAAGTTTAGCTGTCTAGCTTCTGCAGCAGAGGTGGAAACTTTTGCAGTAGCAATTGTTTCAAATGTTTTATTGGCAATCTGCTGAAGATCGAGCGTTATACCGTTAGGTAAACCATTTAGCTGTTTAATATAAAGCTCCTTATTACCTCCTCCACCAGGAATTAGCCCGACTCCTACTTCTACAAGGCCCATATAAGTTTCAGCAGAGGCTTGGATTTTAGCTGACGGTAAGCAAATTTCTGCTCCTCCTCCAAGAGCCATCGCAAACGGAGCGGCAACAACCGGCTTTTCATTGTATTTCACCTTCATCATTGCCTGCTGAAATTGTTTAATAACAAACTCAATTTCAACATAATTATCATCTTGTGCTTCCATTAAAATCATAGCTAAGTTAGCGCCAACGCAGAAATTTTTCCCTTGGTTTCCTATGACGAGCCCCTTATAGTTCTTATTCACTTCTTCAAGAGACTGATTTAATAAGCTAATAATATCTAGCCCGATTGCATTGTTAGGAGAAGTAAACTGTAGGCACGCCACATCATCTCCTAAATCAATTAAACTCGCTCCGCTGTTTTCTAAAATGACATTATTTTGAGAGCGTAAAGATGACAGGTGAATCACCTTTTTATTTTCTTTTACCACTTTATACTCATCATCTTCGTAGTAAAGCGTTTGACCTTCCATTTCTTTATAGAAGCTTGTAAATCCATTTTCCTGCATTTGTTTTATCCACTGCGGAATTGCTAAGCCAGACTGCTCCATCTTCTCAATTGACTTTTCTAAACCAATGGCATCCCACGTCTCAAACGGACCCATTTTCCAGCCAAATCCCCACTTCATAGCTTGATCAATTGCCACGATATCGTCAGCGATTTCATTTTTTAACTCGGCTGCATATACAAGAACGGGACTGATAACATTCCAAAGAAGCTGTCCAGCACGATCATCAGAATATATAAGCGCTTTCATTTTATTTTGTAGTCCTTTTGCCTGCTTACTTAACTCGGTAGAAGCTGTCTTTAACTTCTTTCTCTCGACGTATTGAAGTGTACCAGGATCGAGTTCCAAAATTTCCTTTCCTTTCTTCAAAAAGAAGCCTTGCCCCGACTTGCTTCCCAGCCAGCCATTTTCCTGCATTTGTTTCATAAATAGAGGTACATCAAACACTTCTTTTTCTTTGCCTTCTACTTTGTCAAATACATTGTTGGCCACGTGAATAAATGTGTCTAGTCCCACTACGTCTAACGTTCGAAACGTTGCGCTTTTTGGTCTTCCAATTAAGGGACCCGTCACAGAGTCTACTTCTCCCACGCTGTAATTACCTTTTAACATTTCTTGAACAGTCACAAGTAAACCGTACGTACCGATGCGGTTGGCGATAAAGTTAGGCGTATCTTTTGCAATAACTACTCCTTTACCTAATACATCTTCACCAAACGTTTTCATATATTCAACAATTTCTAATTTTGTATCATGAGTTGGAATGATTTCTAATAACTTTAAATAACGCGGTGGATTAAAAAAGTGCGTTCCTAGGAAATGCGCTTTAAAATCTTCTGAGCGTCCTTTAGCCATTTCGTGGATGGATATTCCCGAAGTGTTTGAACTTACAATACTTCCTTTTTTTCGTACAATGTCAATCTTTTCGAATAACTGCTGTTTGATATCGAGGCGTTCGACCACTACTTCAATAATCCAATCGCAGTCGCTTAACTGCTGTAAATGATCTTCAAGATTTCCTGGCGTAATTAAAGATAGCGATGACTTCGACGTTAAAGGCGCCGGTTTTTGCTTCGTTAATTTAGCTAGAGCAGTTGTGCTCAACCGATTTCTCACTTGCCTATCTTCAAGCGTTAGCTGTTTTTTTTCCTCGTCTGGCGTTAATGAATTTGGAAGCACGTCTAGCAAAAGCGTTGGAATTCCTACATTCGCTAAATGAGCTGCAATTCCAGAGCCCATAACTCCTGAACCTAAAACGGCGGCTTTTTTTATGTTCATAATTATCCCCACATCCCCTTTAATATATTGAATGAACAGTCATTCATTTTATGCGTAAAAAAAGAGAGTCACTGTTAATCTCTGATTTTACTATAAAACATTTTTTAAATTTTCGCAATATATTCACAATATTATCTCTAACTATTTTTAATGCGTTTGGTTATCTTAATACACAGGAGGTGATTTTGTGAGCAAATTAAAGAAGGATCCATCGTCAGCAGGCGTAAGCGCAGCAAGCGTTAAGGGAAATGCAGGACCAGTCAATGAACCGCACGGACGCGGCAAAAAGACATCTCAAAACCAACAGTACACAAAGCATAATACACAAGGACATTAACCTCAAAATCGAACATGAGTAATCGAATCATGTTCGATTTTTGATTATTTCTTACTTTGTCATCACGACCATTTCATTATTATTTTTTTACGATTCCTTTTAAGACAAATGCGACATTTGCAGGTCTTTCTGCAAGGCGCCTCATAAAGTACCCGTACCAGTCCGTTCCATAAGGAACGTACACTCTCATTTTATATTGTTCTGCTACGAGCTGAACCTGCCTTTCTGATCGAATGCCGTACAGCATCTGAAACTCAAACTGATCGACTGAGATTCCATGCCTCTTAACGAACTCTTTTGTATACTGAATGATTCGTTCATCGTGAGTAGCGACTGCTGTGTAGTGACCGTTTAATAAGTGGAGCCCAATGATGTTTTTGAAGTTTTCGTCTACATCTTCTTTATCAGGAAACGCCACGTCCGCCGCTTCTTTGTACGCTCCTTTCACTAACCTTAATTTAGGAGCATAAGTATCTAATTCACGAACGTCACTTTCTGTGCGATATAAGTACGCTTGAAGCACCGTCCCTACGTGTTCATACTCATTTTTTAATTGTTTAAATAGTTTAATCGTCTTCCTGCATCGCTTATAGTCCTCCATATCAATCGTCACAAACACGCTATACTTTTCCGCTTCACTCAGAATACGCCGCATATTATGAAGCGCCAAATCTTCGGAAATATCCAGTCCCATAGACGTTAATTTTAAAGAAATTTCTGAATCTAATCTTTCTTTGTGTATAAGGTGAATGGCCTTTATGCATTGAGCGGCAGCATTATTGACTTCAGCTTCACTTTCCACAAACTCTCCGAGATAATCAATCGTTACTTTTAATCCTTGTTCATTTAGCTTTTTTATTACACTAACAGCTTCATCGATGGTTTCCCCTGCAACAAACCGTGTTGCTCCAAAACGTAAGCCATAGCGCTTAGCTAGCTTTGTTAACTTTTTGCTTTTTGATAACAATAAAAAAAAGTTTCTTATCGTTTGTTCCAAAGCAACCCCCCGCCTTCACTTGTCATACAATTCACAAATTTTATATAATTATCATTAATTTTACCATTTTTTCAACTAGATAGATAGGCACCCTTTATTAACATATGCACACAAAATCAAAAAGCGACCGGGAGCTTTTTGATAAAAAAACATCCATCAGCTTCGTGATGAATGTTTTTATTCTGGTTTTCGCTGCGACGCTCGATGCGCTTCATTCAGCTCTTTTATTTCCTTCACAATCTCGACCATTTCAGCTTTTGCTTCTGGATATAATTGATTCCAATGCTTTGTTAAAGGCGGCATAGATTTTGAGATATGATTGTAAAGTGCCCACATTTTTACTTTTCCTTGCAGCTGTTCGTCACTTTCACCAACCATTAGTTCCGTATACTTTTCAATCAAACCGTCGAATTGCTCTTGAAAGGTTTTAGTCATGCACACTCACTCCTTTCTTTGATTTACAAATAACCGGACATGTTCGACAATAAGTCTCTTTAGCTCCTGTTTGGTAAGACAAACAGCACGTTTGCCGAACTCTTATCTCCTGCTTTTGTTTCTCTACATATTGAGGAGGTGAACTGTACCGAACAAGCGGATTGTTATGATATGAACCAAAGTGATGACCCTCAGCTTCTTCTAACACGTATCGTAAATCTTTTTGCACTTGCATGTTATCTATTTCTTCGTTTGCTAAAAGCAAATCATAAAGCCAGTGGATATAAACAGCTACGTTTTCCCACAGCGTCAGCTTTGAAATTTTTGTCACTTTACGCAGTGCTGACCATATCGGCTCAAGTTGATAAGCAAACAATTCATCAAGAAGTTCATCAAGAAGAATTTCGTGATTCTCCTCTGTTACTTCTGTCGTTTCAATTTCTGAGATAAACACTTTTGGAAGCCACATCGTTTTAACTTCTTCTGTATGCAAAGAAACATTTTTAGTCGATGCGTTTATCTTTTTTTGAAACACAATAAATGAATACAAAGCTGCAACCACAACAAAACTATATCGCTTCGCTAACATTGAAGCAGCTGCTCTCAAGTTAGCGGCCTCCATCGTCTGTTGAATCCATAGCAATTGCACCCTCAGCGTGCTTTCATCCATGCAGCTGGAGGGAGACAACCTGTACAGCGAGTTATCTTTAAACGTACAGCGGAATTTTTCTGCTAACTCGCTTTGCTCTTTCTTATTGAGCATGCTGCGTTTCAACTCGCAGCTTATTCACAATACATCGCCCGCGCCCATGAGGAATACAAAGAGGTGTTCCAAATAACGGATCCACCGTCACTTCACAGTTCATATTAAAGACTCGCTGTACTAAATCGCAGTTAATGACTTCTTCTGGTCTTCCCTGTGCATAGATTTTTTTATCTTGAAGCGCCACAATATGATGAGCATAGCGGCAGGCTAAGTTTAAATCATGCAGCACCATCACGATGGTACGATTTTCTTTTTCATTCAGTTCAAACAACAAGTCCAAGATCTCAATTTGATGCGTCATATCTAAATACGTTGTCGGTTCATCAAGTAAAATAATATCCGTATCTTGCGCTAATGTCATGGCGATCCATGCGCGCTGACGCTGTCCTCCAGAAAGCGAGTCAACTTGACGATCAGCCAAGTCTGCTAACCCTGTTGATTCGAGTGCATTTTGTACTTTTTCTTCATCTTCTTGAGACCACTGACGAAACCAATTTTGATACGGATAGCGCCCTTGTTTAACAAGTTGAAGCACTGTCAAGCCTTCAGGTGCAACAGGACCTTGCGGAAGGATTGCTAGCTGCTTTGCAATTTCCTTTGTAGGAAGAGAGGAAATTTTAGAGCCTTCTAGTAAAATAGAGCCGGCATGTGGCTTTAATAATCTTGCTAGTGAACGCAGCAGCGTAGATTTTCCGCATCCATTACTGCCGATAAAGACCGTAATCTCACCCTTTGGGATGGTAACGTCAAGCTCATCTATAATCATCGCTTCTCCATATGATAATGTTAGCGATTTTGTTTCTAACGAATGCATGCGAATCGCTCCTTCTACAAAGAATGCTATACGTTTCTTTGTTTGTATAGTAAATAAATGAAGTACGGTGCGCCAATTGCAGCTGTAAATACACCTGCTGGCACTTCGATTGGCAAGAAGAATGTTCGGCCAATTAAATCTGCTCCTGTGATTAAAATCGCTCCGATTAGTGCCGATAGTGGTATTAAAGCTCCGAATGATGAACCTACAAGCTTTCGGGCAATATGTGGAGCAAGTAATCCTACAAAGCTAATTCCGCCGGCAAATGCAACGGCGCTTCCTGTTAAAGCTGTGCTCATCAGCAATAGTGCCAATCGATTTTTTTGAACGCGACTTCCAACGTTAGTCGCAATTTCTTCACCTAACTCTTGAACATTTAAATTTCGAATCATTAAAATCGTGATCATAACCAGCCCTGCTGTAACAGGAACTAGTATGGAAACACTGGCCCAATTTGAACCATAAACCGTTCCCGTAATCCAAATATTTGCTTGGCTGGCGCGGTAGATAGGACCCATGATCATAAACAACGTGGTCATAGCTTTCGTTAACGCTGTTAATCCAATTCCTATTAATACTAGTGTAATAGGAGAGACGCCATTTTTCCAGGCAAACACATAAAGTAAAAGCGCCACTGCCACTGCACCTAAAAATGCGCTAACAGGCATCCAATTAATACTTACGGTTAATGAGTTGCTTTTATCACTAAATAGTGTCAAAAATAACACCACACCGACTGAAGCTCCTCCTGTTAATCCGATTAAATCTGGTGAAGCAAGCGGATTTCTCACAAGTCCCTGCAAGATAGCACCCGCAATGGCTAAACAAATACCGGCACAAATGGCAACGATAATGCGCGGCAGTCTAAAAGATGTAACAACTAACCGTTCAAACTCCAATCCATGCCCTGCTAAAATGTTAATCACACGAAAAGGATTGATGAATAAGTCACCCGTACCTGCACTTAATAAAAAGAGTGCCACGAGTGCAGCTGAAAATCCTGTAATAATCAGAGCTGCTTTTATGTTAACTAAAAATGAAATCCGCTTTAAGCGAAGAGATAAGTATGTTTTCATGACACTTTCGCCCCTTTCCTTGCCATATAGATAAAGAAAGGTGTACCAATAACGGCAGTCATGACTCCAACAGGGATTTCTTGAGGCATAATGACATACCTGGCCGCAACATCAGCTAATAAAATTAAAATTCCGCCGGCAACCGCACTATAAGGAAATACCCACCGATAATCTTGTCCTACAATTGCTCTTACAACGTGTGGAACAATGATTCCGACAAAGCTAATTGGACCGGCTACTGCAACGGCTCCACCAGCTAAGATGGCAATAATGATGCCGCTTATAATTTTGACAAGCGCCGTTCTTTGACCTAATCCTTTGGCTACATCTTCACCAATCGTTAAAATATTAATTTTTGAAGCGATAAAAAAAGTAACAATGACCGCCGGCACTACATAAGGTAGTATGCCATACAGCATTTCTACCTTGCGGCCTTGAACAGACCCAGCCAGCCAAAAGAGAACTTGGTCAAGCGAAGATTCATCTACGGCCAACAGCCCTTGTGTTAAAGAAGAGAAAAAGGCTGCAATAGCCGCTCCTGCGAGCGTCAATTTAATAGGCGTTAGTCCTTCTTTTCCGATGGATCCAAGAAAATAGACCACCACCACGGTTAAGGCTGCTCCTACAAATGCAATCCATGTAAAAGCTTGAAGTGAATTGACCGAAAAAATCATCACTGCAACAACAATAAAAAAGCTGGCCCCAGCGTTCACACCAATAATATCTGGTGAAGCAAGTGGGTTTTTCGTTAACGCCTGCATCATTGCTCCTGCAATTCCTAAACAAATACCTACCACAGCACCGATTATAGCGCGCGGCAATCGAATATTTTGAATAACTATGTGCTCATTCGAACCGTTAAACGCTTGAAAAGCTTCAAATGCTGTTTTGATACTTGTATCTGTGTATCCGAGTACGATACTTAATCCAATACAGATTAAAAGCAGCATGATTCCAATGATGAGCCCCATTACTTTCATTTGAACACTGCGTAGCATCATTTTCATTGCTCTCCTCTAAGATGATTCCTATATATATCTAACCTTTAGTTTAGGAAACATTGAAAAAAGTGTCAATGATTTTGAGAATCATTTTCATTTTTTAATTGACACCGCTTAAAAGTTAGAATATTATCTTAATTGTTAATGAAAATCATTATCACTTATGAGGGGGAAAAAACGTGAATACATATCGTAAAAGTAAGCTGTCATATTTGTTATCGATTCTTACAATTATGACTTTGCTTGTGCTGGCGGCTTGCGGTAATTCAAACAGTGCTGACAGCGATAAAAAAGAAAAAACTGAAGGTTCTGGCGAAACCTATACAATTAAACACGCGATGGGTAAAACAGATATTAAAGGAACACCTAAACGAGTTGTCGTTTTAACAAACGAAGGTACTGAAGCTCTTCTTGCAATGGGTGTAAAGCCTGTTGGTGCTGTTCAATCCTGGTTAGGAAATCCGTGGTATGATCACATTAAAGGTCAAATGAAAGGCGTTAAAAGTGTAGGTACAGAAAGCGAACCAAGTTTAGAAGCAATCGCTGCTTTAAAACCTGACTTAATTATCGGAAATAAAATGCGCCAAGAAAAAGTATACGACCAGCTGAATCAAATTGCTCCGACTGTATTTTCTGAAGAGCTGCGCGGAGATTGGCAATCAAACTTTAAACTATATGCAAAAGCTGTAAATAAAGAAGAAAAAGGTAAAGAAGTATTAGCTGACTACGACAACCGCGTAGCAGATTTAAAGAAACGTCTTGGTGATCAGTTAAAACAAAAAATCTCAGTTGTACGCTTTACAGCTGGAGACGTTCGTATCTATCATAAAGACTCATTCTCAGGCGTTATTTTAGATCAGCTTGGATTTGCTCGCCCTGAGTCTCAGCAAAAGAATGATTTAGCTGAAATGAATGCAACAAAAGAGCGCATTCCGGCAATGGACGGTGATCAGTTATTCTACTTCTCTTATGAAACGGGAGACGGTGAAGCAACAAAGCTTGAAAAAGAATGGATAAACGATCCGCTCTTTAAAAAGTTAAAAGTAGCTCAAGAAGACCATGTTCATAAAGTAGATGATGCTACTTGGAACACAGCAGGCGGTATATTAGCAGCTAATATCGTACTTGATGACATTGAAAAAATCTTCTTAGATAAAAAAGAGCAATAATATGCAAAAAGAGCTTCGATGAATCGAAGCTCTTTTTACATGTATAAAGTATTTCTTTTCATCGCACACTAACTGTGGTCTCACTTTATTAAAAAGGAGTGGTGAAAATGAATTCAAAAAAACAGCCTAAAAAGCAACCTAATACAACTGAAATGGCTGACCGCCAGTTCGAAACGGAAGATTATAACCGACAAGATGCACTCTCACAAGGCCTAGCAGAAACACATGAGCAAGTAAGTGACGCCTATCAAGAAGGATCATTTGAAGATACAGATCGTTAATAAAAAAGAGCTGACTCTATGTCAGCTCTTTTTTATTTTGAATGCTGCCATGCCGTTTTAGGCAATGACATGGACATCCACTGCTGGCGCTTTGATTTATCAATCGTCACTTTCTTTGCTTTAATTCCTTGTTGAATCAGCTGTTTCATTAGTTTATCAATTGACTTCATCACTATTCACCTCAAAAGCGGAAATTTGTTTTGCTTCTACTCTTTTACTTTTTTGCGCTTAAATTTCATAAAAAATTCATAGACAATTGGCACGATAATGAGCGTGAGTAGTGTAGAACTTGTTAGTCCTCCAATTACCGTAACCCCTAGCCCTTTTGAAATAAGGCCTCCACCTTCAAATCCAAAAGCTAATGGAAGCAGTGCACCAATCGTTGCAATAGCTGTCATTAAGATTGGACGAAGACGTGTCATTCCAGCTTCTAGTAAAGCTTCACGCGTTGAAAGACCTTCTTGCTCTTTATGAATCACGCGGTCAATCAGGACAATCGCATTTGTTACAACAATCCCAATGAGCATAAGAGCTCCAATCATCGAAGAAATACTAATCGTTTCCCCAGAGATTAAAAGCGCCACTAGCGCACCAATCAGCGTAAATGGAAGTGAGAATAAGATAGCAAATGGCGCTAAACCTCCACCAAATGTTAGTACAAGTACGAAATACACGATACCAATGGCTGCAAGCATGGCAATTCCTAATTGACTAAATGAGTCATTAATTTGCTCTGATGCTCCGCCAAAGTTAATATCCATATCACTTGGCAAATCAATTTTTTTCACTTCTTTTTGGACGTTAGAAGAAACGCCACCTACATCGTCACTCTTAATATCAGCACTTACCTCTGCATAAATTTTATTATCACGGCGAGTTACCGTATTCGATGTTTTCCCTTTTTTAATATCTACAACTTCATTTAATGTAACTTCCTGTCCAGTTTGAGAGGTCACTTTTGTGCTTGAAAGTTCCGCAAAAGTAGAGAAATCCTCTTTTTCTTTTGGAAGATATACGTTAATTTCGTTTCCGTCTTTTCGAATGGTCGTTAATACTTCACGCTGTCCAAGATTCGAAATTTGCATGCCGATTTGACTAGCAGACAAGCCAAGTTCAGCTGCTTTCTTTTGGTTCGGTACTAACGTATATTCATCAAACGTATCTGAAAGCGTAGAATCGACATTTTTTAGTTCTTTATGTTTTTCTAAAACGCGCTGAACTTTATCAGCATAAGGTTTAATTTCATCTAAGCTATCTCCGTAAATAAGGACGTTTAATGAATTATTGCTGCCGCTAGACGCCGTATTCATTGAGCCCCATTCACCTTGGTTCGCTTGTTTATTAAGAGCTTTTAATACTTTATCCTGCTCTTTATCAAAGTTTTTTGTATCCTCGTCATATTGCACAAATGTTAAAACATTATTTTTGCTTCCCGGATTAAAAGAGTTACCTTCACCGAACGAATACTGAACCGTTTTGACGCCATCGCGTTTCATCAAGTACGCTTCTGCACGATTCGCTGCTTTTTCTACATCGCTTTGAGACTGTCCAGCTTTCGGTGTATACGTAAGCGTCAGCGTTTTTTCTTGATCGGATGACAAGAAGCTCACGCCAATAGAAGGAACTAAGAATAAGCTTCCTACTAATAGTAATAAGGCTAACCCAAAGGAAATAAGCTTATGGTTTAACGTCCAGTTCAAGATTCGCTTGTATCCATGCGCTAGCTTGCTTGGCTTTTCTTCTTTTACTTTTACATTTGTTTTAAATAACGAATGAGCAAGCATTGGCACGAGTGTTACTGCTACTAGCAGTGAGGCTAACAGTGCAAAAACAACCGTTAACGCAAACGGTAAGAATAGCTCTCCTACTGGCCCTTCTACTAGACCTAACGGTAAAAATACGGCCACGGTTACGACTGTAGAAGAGAAAATCGGAACAAACATTTCTTTCGTCGCAGCGACAATTAAATCTTTTCCTTTAAGCTTTTCTTCCTGATAAGCCATGCGGCGGTAGATATTTTCAATAACGACAATGGAATCATCTACAACCCTTCCGATGGCTACAGTCATCGCCCCAAGCGTCATAATATTTAAAGAGATATCCATTGATTTGAGCGCTAAAATGGCGATTAATAGCGAAAGCGGAATCGAAATAACGGCAATAACCGTTGAACGAATATCACGTAAAAATAAAAGAATGATAATAACCGCAAAGACCGCACCAATAATGGCTTTATTTAGCATCGTATGAACAGAATCTTCAATCGGTTTACCTTGATCAAAAATATTGTCAACGTGAAGGTCTTTATTTTTCTTTTCTAGGCTATTCATTTTTTCTTTAATATCATTTACCACGTTTACTGTGTTAGCATCTGTTGCTTTAACAACTTGCACAGCAATTGAAGGTTTGCCGTTCGTGCGAGAAATGGATTCTGCTTTCCCCGTCACTTTAATATCCGCAATTTCTTTTAATTTCACAGTTGGAATAGAAGCTGCGGAAGGTGCCTGCTGTTGGCTCATTCCTTGTTGCTGACCTTGAGCAGCTCCTTGACTAGGCACAGCTGGAATCTCTAAGTTTTCCAAATCTTTTTCTGTTGTCATCTTTCCGTCTACCACAACAGATTTCTGAGATCCATCCATCGTATAAGTACCCGCCGGCACTTTTGCATCAGATGCTTGGATAAGCTTTTTCACCGTATCTTCATCGAGTCCCAGCTGCTTGAGCTTGTCTTGTTTGAATACAAGTTCCGCTTCTTCAACTTGTTCTCCTGACACGCTGACCGAAGAAATCCCTTGCACTTTTTCAACTTGTGGAACAACGGTATTTTTTACATACTTCGTTAATTCTTCTAATGATTTTTTATCATCTGAAACACTTAATGAAATAATCGGAAAATCACTAATGCTTTGTCTTGAAACATTTGGTTCCTCTACATCATTTGGCAGATCGACGTTTGAAAGAGCTCGTCTAACTTCGTCTTCTGCCTTCTCCATATTTTTACTAAAACCATATTCAACTTGAATGGTAGCCATATTTTCATAAGAAGACGAGCTAACTGTGTCAACACCGCTTAGTCCCTGAAGCTTTTGTTCAATGGGCTTACTCACCTTGTCTGCCACTTGTTCCGGAGTGGCTCCCGGATAAGTTGCACTGACTGTTACAACAGGCGTTGAAATATCAGGAATGGTCTCTAGCTTCATATTAAATCCTGAATACAGCCCTGCAATAATGACAAAGAGTGTTAACAGCCATACTGCAAATTTATTTTTCAATGAAAATTTAATAAACTTCCCCAATGCATATCCTCCTTCAAATATATGTATACTAATAAAATTGACTGATCGGTCACAACAACTTAAAATATAAATGACTAACTAGTCAGTGTCAACCCTAAGCAGGCTCTCTCCTGACATGTTCATAATAAAGACATATTTACGATAAATCGTTTTTTAAAGGAACTGACTCTCGGTCTTAACTTTGATATATCTCTTTATCTTTTTTAGTGTATGATACTATTATCTAACGAAATGAATGGCCAAATTGTTCAATAAAGGAGGTAGAATACTTGAAAGAAAAAGAAAAAAGAATAATTGAAGCAGCGATTAAGCTTTTTGCAAAAAAAGGATTTAATGCTACCTCTGTGCAAGAAATTGTAGATGAATGCAATATTTCTAAAGGCGCGTTTTACCTGCACTTTAAATCTAAGGATGCACTTTTATTATCGATTCTAAACTTTTACTATGAAAAGCTTTTTAGCTCTGTTTATGCTCTCGACGAGGCAGTAAACGATGCTCGCAGCCGCTATATGAATCAGCTCATCTATTTCTATGAATTTATTACGGAGCACAGAGATTTTATTATCATGCAAATCCGTGAAAAGTCTATTCCATTCAATAAAGACGTGGAGAACTTTGTTCATAAAATGCAGCGAGAAACGTTTTACTTTCACTGCAAAAGTCTCGTTAGCGTATACGGAGAAGAAGTAACGCCTTATATCTCGGATTTAACAAAAATGATTGAAGGTATTCATCAGTCTTTTTTAGAAATTATTATCTTCAATCAATATGAACTTACCTTTAAAGAAGTCGCGCAGTACATAATGGACCGAGTTGATGTATTAGTAGAAGATTTATTAACTAAACAACCTCGTCCCCTTATTCCTGCTTCTTTTGGTGAAGACATATACGGAAAGGAACGAATGACTTTTCTAAGTAAAAATGAGCAATTAAAACAAGCTATCGAGGAAATTAAACAGCTGTTAGACACCAGCGATCATATTTCTGAAGAGCATGCAGACAGCTTTCACATTTTAAAAACGGAGCTAAAAAAAGATAAGCCTACCGCCGCTATTGTAAAAGGCATGATTAGAAATTTAACAGAGCTTAAGACATTAGAAGAACCACTTAATCTTTTAACAGTCCTACTCCAACAAAAATAACAGAAGGCTTCAACAAGCCTTCTGTTATTTTTCTGTTTTCGAACTAGATACTCCCCCAGATAACACGAACTTCATTGCTTCTTCCGGCTTAATATCTAACCACTCAATTTCTTCTTTTGGAACCAAAAAAGTAAAACCGGCTACTTGAAAAGTTTGGGGGACATAGACGGCTACATGGTCTTTTAATGAGTGAATAACCTCTTCTACCTCTTCAGACGTCACAAACCCTATGACTTTCATTGACGTGCCTGGCATCGTCACTAAAGCTACTTTTGAAAAGGATTTTTTCTCTCCAAGAAAAGATTGAAATGTATCTTTAATGACACTATATAGCGTTTTAACAAGCGGTATTTTTTCTAACAATCGATCAATTAAGTTAATAATTTTCCCCGCGAAAAAACGAGTAGATAACCATCCTAAGAAGGTAATTAAGACAAGAGTCGCCAAGATTCCGATCCCAGGTATATAATCTTGCTTCATATAGGGCTTCAATACGTTCCCTAAAATGCTGTCTAAAAAATTAAACACTCTTACCAAAATATAAATAACAAGGATAATAGGGACAATCGTTAAGAGTCCATTAATAAAACTTTTTATGATTGCTTTCATGCAAACACCTCATCTTTTCTGACATACTGCTGTTCATTATACAATGGATTTGTTTTCGCTGCGCCTTTTTATTCTTATTCACATACGTATAAACTAGCGACGTTTTATCAAAATAATAGATGGGTACATGAACATACATACTTATATACCTATTTTTGCGGAGGGATACAATTGGGACGTCTAGAAACAAAAATTGCTGTTATTACAGGGTCAAGCTCTGGCATAGGAAAAGCAACTGCTGAACGCTTTGCGAAAGAAGGCGCGGTTGTTATTTGTGCCGATATTAATTTAGACGGTGTAAAAAAAGTAGCACAAGAAATTAAAGACGCTGGCGGTGAAGCATACGCCTACTATATCGATGTAGCTGAAGAAGAGAAAGTAAAAGAGTTCACAGCGGAAATTGAAAAGAAATTTGGAAAAGTGGACATTCTTTTTAATAATGCGGGGACAGACACAGAAGGCGGCAAGCTTCACGAATATCCAGTAGAACTTTGGGATCGCTTAATGTCGGTAGATTTACGCGGAACATTTCTTGTAAGCAAATACGTTATTCCGCTGATGTTAGAAAATGGCGGATCGATTATTAATAATTCATCCGTATCCGGATTAGCAGCAGACTTAGACCGTTCTGGCTATAATGCGGCCAAAGGTGCTATTACTAACTTAACAAGAAGCATGGCAATTGACTACGCTCGTGAAGGTATTCGCGTTAACTCAATTGCTCCTGGAACAATCGAAACACCTCTTCTTGATGATTTATCAGGCTCTGAAGAAGGAAAAAAATTCAGAAAAGCATATGAATGGGTCGATCCGATGGGCCGTCTAGGCAAACCGGAAGAAGTAGCCGGTGCTGTATTATTTTTAGCATCCGATGACAGCTCGTATGTAACAGGTGATTGCATTACTGTAGACGGCGGTCATATGGCTTATACATGGCCTGGAAAAATGCTTTACGATAAAATGTGAAAATAAAATTAGCTCTATACCATTAGGTATAGAGCTTTTCCGTTTGAGTTTTTCTTTAAAATAGACGTGACATTATGTCAAGACAGGTGTAAACTTAAAGCAAAATTCTTTGCTTCTAGGAGGAAGACATGAAAACAAAACAATTATCAGAACGTCAGCTTCTTGGCATCGCAGGACTAGGATGGCTCTTCGATGCAATGGATGTTGGCATTTTGTCTTTTATCATTGCAGCTCTTCACGCTGAATGGGGGCTTTCCCCTACTGAAATGAGTTGGATAGGCAGCGTCAACTCGATTGGAATGGCCGTTGGAGCTTTGGTGTTTGGATTACTCGCTGATCGAATTGGACGAAAAACCGTTTTTATTGTGACTCTTGTTCTTTTTTCAGTGGCAAGCGGTCTTTCAGCTCTTACTACTACCCTTGCTGCTTTTTTAGTATTTCGATTTTTAATTGGAATGGGTTTAGGAGGAGAGCTTCCAGTTGCTTCTACACTTGTTTCTGAGACCGTAGCGCCGGAAAAACGCGGTAAAGTAGTCGTGCTGTTAGAAAGTTTTTGGGCGTTTGGCTGGCTACTGGCAGCGCTTATTTCTTACTTTGTGATTCCAGCTTACGGGTGGCAGTTAGCGCTTATCCTAACCGCTATTCCAGCGTTTTATGCCGTTTATTTGCGCATTAAACTGCCCGATTCTCCTCAATTTGTGGAAGCGACAAAGGAAAAGAAACCGTCGATTGCGGACAATGTAAGAAGCGTGTGGTCTAAGCCTTATCGTCAATCTACCATTATGCTGTGGGTTCTGTGGTTTTGCGTTGTATTTTCATATTACGGCATGTTTTTATGGCTACCTAGCGTCATGGTCATTAAAGGATTTAGCTTAATCAAAAGCTTTGAATATGTATTGATTATGACATTAGCTCAACTTCCTGGCTATTATACGGCTGCTTGGTTTATTGAACGCATGGGCCGAAAATTCGTATTGGTCACATATTTGTTAGGTACGGCTGCCAGTGCATATATCTTTGGAAATGCGGAGTCACTTTGGCTGCTGCTAACAGCAGGTATGCTGTTGTCTTTCTTCAACTTAGGCGCTTGGGGAGCTTTATACGCGTATACACCTGAGCAATACCCGACATCTATTCGAGGCACAGGAGCTGGAATGGCCGCTTCTTTTGGACGAATCGGAGGAATCTTAGGGCCGCTGTTAGTTGGGTATATGTCAACGCAAGGTGCGTCTTTAACCGTTACGTTCTCAATCTTTTGTGCAGCTATTTTAATCGGTGTCGGTTCGGTTGTTTTTCTAGGAAAAGAAACCAAACAAAAACAGCTCGCATAAAAAAAGACGCTCTTTTAGAGTGTCTTTTTTGTGCTTATTATTTATTTTCTACTAGCTCTTTTTCATCTGTCTCTACTTCCACGTCACGCTGAGCGAATACTTTCTTGGCTACGCTTAAAGCATTTAACACGCGAGGGAAACCTGTGTATGGAATTAATTGAATGATGCTCTCCACAATTTCATTCGGCTCTAGTCCAGCTGTTAAACCTGTGTTTAAATGCAGCTCAAGCTGAGGCTCTGTACCCTGAGTGACCAATGATGAAATGGTAACTAATGCTCGTTGCTTATTCGTTAAACCTGGTCGTGAATAAATGTCTCCATAGGCAAATTCAATAATATATTTCCCAACATCAGGAGCTAGGTTTTTTAAGTCTTCTGTAATTTTTAAATGAGTCGAAATATCATCGTTACTCGTTAATGTATATTCCATTAATTTATCTAAACCTTTTTGATAACTATCTTGTGCCATGTAAAATCAGCCTCCGTATTTTTTACTGACACCGCGCGGAATCAATGTTTGTTTTCGTATATGTTTTCTACACTATTTACTTTAACGCACATTCTTTCTTTCGTAAAATACATATATTCAATACAATATATGCATTTTATCTATATAAAGCAGAATGCTGTTCATTAATATAGTGGAGGAATTGTTTAGAGGCATATGAAATATATTTATCTTTTTTTAAAATCAATCCTAAATCCCATGAAATTGAAGGGTTAGTAATAGGAACTGCTTTTACGATAGCAGAATCCACTTTTGCTGCAATGGATTGTGGAAAGATAGATACACCTAAGTTTTCCGCAATCATTTCACCAATAAAATCCCATTGAGAGCTTTCATAGGCTATGTTAGGTTCAAACCCCACTTGTTGACACTCCTGAATAAGCCGGTCGTGAAGCGTAAAATCTTCATTAAATAAAATAAACTTCTCTTGGACTAGTTCATTAATTTCCACATGAGTTTTAGAGGCCAAAGGATGAGAATGATGAACATATAAAAGCATTTTTTCAGAGATAAAAGGATTAACATCAAAAAGATGTTCATTTACTGGAAGCACCGCTACACCTAGGTCTAACTCTCCTTTTTCTACCGCTTTTTGAACACGATTGGCCCCGTATTCAATAAGTTTAATTGTGATATCGGGATAGAGCTGCTGAAACCCTTTAATAATCTTTGGAAAGAACAGCACTCCAATCAATGGAGGAATTCCAATTTTAATCATCCCTTTTTTCAGATTCATCACATCATATAAATAAGTCGAAAGCTCATCAATTGATGCCATGACTTTTTGTCCTTGCACATATACAACTTCCCCGGCATCCGTTAAATCAATCTGTCTTGCGGACCGATCAATTAACTCTACTTCCAATTCTTCTTCTAAGTTTTTCACCATTTTGCTCAAGGTCGGTTGTGAAATATGAAGACTTTGAGATGCTTTAGTAAAACTCCTTAATTTAGCCACTTCTAAAAAATAATTAAGCTGACGAATATCCATCTCTGCTCCTCCTATAGATAAAGCGAATACCTTTTACCTTATTTATTCATTTTACCTATTATGTTTTAAGATATACAGCAAAAATATGAAGAAGAGATGGAGACATAATTCAATCTAAAGACGAACAAATTGGATAAAGGAGCTAGTATAGATCACTTGTTACACGGCGGTTGATTTCCGTGCAAGACTTCGCTTTCCGCGGGCGGCCGATGAGCCTCCTCGTCACTTACGCTCCTGCGGGGTCTCACCTATTCCGCTTTTCCCGCAGGAGTCTTCGCCTTGCCCTCCAATCAACCGCTAGAAGTAACTACATACATGAAACCTACATTCACCATACTAATGAAAAAATCCGAACAAAGTTGATTCTCAATCAAGAATCAAACTCGTTCGGATCTTCCTTCAACTAAAATACTTTTGCCCCAGCCTCTTTTACTACTGTTATTTAAAATGTTTTGGCTGCTTGTTCTGCTTGTTCTAGGCCACTTTCAATAATTTCTTGAGCACGATCTGGAAACTGATTGTGCCCTTCAATAACAACAGAGTTCACATCCGGGACCCCGAAAAATTGAAGTACGCTGCTGACATATTTAACGGCCATTTCGACAGCGGCTGATGGACCTTCTGAATATACTCCGCCTCGTGCGTTTAATAACATCACTTTTTTATGGCCTAGTAATCCCACAGGACCTTCTGGCGTATACTTAAACGTTTTGCCTGCTTGATTCAAATAATCAAAGTACGTATGAAGCACGGCCGGCACAGTAAAATTCCAAAGCGGAAAGGCAATCACAATTTTATCAGCTTTCACAAATTGTTCTAAGTAATGATTAGCAATTTCTGCTGCTTTATTTTCCGCTGCTGTCATTTCTAACCCTCTTGCTAATTTAAACTGACCGTTTATCATGTCGGCACCTAAATAAGGAAGTTCTTCTTTGAACAAATTTAGCTCTATTATTTCTTCACCTTGGTGCGATTGTTTATAGCTTTCTAAAAACGCATCATATAATTTTACGCTGACCGCTTCACTTGCCGATCTGTCATTTGCTTTTATAAAAAGAGTATAACTCATACTAAAACCCCCACTGATTATTGATACTCTTATCTTATTCGCTTTTTCCATACATTTCGAACGACTTTATAATGAAATACCTTCATACTTTAGTCTGAGAAAAATCAGCGTCATAATCACACAAAAGCCGCCTGTTAACGGCGGCTTTCTCAGTTTATAGATGAAACAGGAAAATGAATCACAACTTCCGTTCCTTGTTCTTCTTCACTTTTAATAAAAATCTCGCCTTTGTGCTGACGGACAATAGTTTGTGCAATCGATAGTCCAAGCCCCGTTCCTCCCGTGGCTCTGCTTCTAGCCTTATCGACTCGATAGAAGCGTTCAAAAATATGTGCAAGGTCTTCTTTTGGAATGCCGATTCCATAGTCTTTTACTTTGATAATGACATCTTCCTGCTTTTTTGTAACGGTCACTTCAATTTTATCCGTACTATATTTAATCGCATTATCAAGCAAAATAATTAACACTTGCTTCATTTTTAATTCATCCACTTCAACCATAATTGGCGTTTGATCATAATGAAGAACTAACTCTCTTTTGTATACTTGCTGCAGCTGCTTAACGATTTGTTCAAAAATAAGAACAAGATCTGTTTGCTTCATATCAAGCGTTTGTTCTTTTTCCACACTTGCCAGATCAAGCAGCGTTTCAATCATTTTTTGCATTTTAGTTGCTTCCGCATAGATGGTGTCGATCGCATCCAGCGTAATTTCTTCATTTTTAATCCCTCTTCTTCTTAATAAATTAGAATAACTGCGAATAACGGTTAAAGGGGTTTTTAATTCATGAGAAGCATCGGAAACAAACTGATTTTGTTTTTCAATATTTTCTCGCAAGCGGTCAATCATATGATTGAAGGTAACGGTCATACCCTGCAGTTCATCTCTCGTCTCCGTTTGAATGAGGACTTTTTTAGGAACACCGCTCTCTTCGATCTCTTTCATCGTTGTGACCATATTTTTAATAGGATGCATAATGACGCGTGATAACCATCTTCCTCCTAAAAGAGAAAGTAAAATGGACACAAGCGAACAAAAAATCAAAATCGACAGCAAGATATCTTTACGGGTTTCAAAACCGGTCAGGAGTTCACCAATTTCAAGCGTTTCGACGACTTGATTATCGACTTTGACAGGCATGCGAATGACCAATACTTGCTTTTCTCTAATTTTTCGAAGCTTCACCTTTTTTTTCTTTGAAAATTCGGGCTTAATTTTCACAAGATGAGGATCATTTGATACTTGATTAATGACTGTAGAGTTTTCTGAGACTGTTCGGATAAATGAATGATTGGTCAAATAAAATTTTAATAAATCCGGCGAGAGCTCAACGGAATGATCTTGTTGACCTTTTTGAATAATCTCGTGTGCTTTTTCGAATAAAATGTCCTGTTCCATATTCACCGTAGATTTAGTAAAGGAGAAAAAAACAACGATGTTCATGATTAATAAAATAACAACTAGCCATGCTGTTGTCAGCAAATTAATCTTCGTCGTGATCTTCATGATTCTCCTCTTTCATCATATATCCTACGCCCCGCACCGTATGAATGAGAGAAGTAGAAAAACCTTCATCTATTTTTTTTCTTAAGTGGCGAATATACACGTCAATTACGTTCGTTTCTCCTTCATATTCATAGCCCCAAACGTTTGTGAGAATTCCTTCTCTCGTGACAATTTTATTTTTATTCGTAAGCAAATACACAACTAAATCATACTCTTTCGGTGTCAACGTAATGGATTCATTGTTTCTTAGGACTTCCCTTGTTTCGAGATTAATGGTCAAATCACTGATCGTTAAGCGCTCCGCTTCAGCTTCTTTCGTTCCTGATGCTCCTACGAGTGAACGATAGCGAATACAAGAACGAACTCGTGCTAACAGTTCTTCAATTTCAAATGGTTTTGTAACATAATCATTAGCCCCTTGGTCTAAGCCCATTACCTTATCTAGCGTCGTATTTCGGGCAGTTAATAAAATGACGGGCGTAAATACTTCCGCTTTCCGAAGTCTCCTTAACACCTCAATACCGCTCAGGCTTGGAAGCATCACGTCGAGCAAAACGAGGTCATATGGAGTGGATATTGCCGCCTCTAACCCCGCTTTTCCATCGTATTCAACGTCTACTTCATAATCTTCAAATTCTAATTCAATTTTTAACACTTTCGCAATTTGCGCTTCATCTTCCACAATTAAAATTTTCTCTTTCATGTTATACACCTCTCACCACGTGTCTTAAGTGAAAGAATAGCTTCTTTAGATAAAAAACAACACCTTTTTCAAAAGATGTTTGTTTTTTTATCTAAACCCTACTTTTTCAACATACTTGTCTTTTAGCTTATCCTTATTGTTTGTAAACATGAATGTTTTACGCATGAAGGCCAATGGTTTGCTTTTCACCTAAAATCCAATTGACTACTGCTAAAAGTTCTTCAGGCGTTTGTGCTTCGATTTCTTTATGATAAGCAGTAATCGCGTTATATAATGTGTTCATTTTATCAGCATCTTGCAACACTGCTTGCAGTTGACTTTCTAACGATTGATCCGCCTTTAGTTCTTGAACTAAGTTTCGTTCTGTTAAATAGCGTAAATTCACTTCTTCTTGACCTGGTAAAGCAGAATGAACAAAAATCGGTAAATTCTTGCGAAGAGCTTCACTGACCGTGATACCACCTGGTTTTGTTACAATAGCATCCACTTGTTCATACAGTTCATTCATTTCTGTGCGTGATGAAATGTACGGAATTGGTGTAACGTGTTGTAATTCCCACCCCTTGATTTCTTCATATAACTTTTGATTTTTGCCGCATAAGACAAAGTAATGAAAATGGCGAGCATCTTTTAAATCATTATAGAAATCCATAATATTGCCTAAGCCGCTGCTGCCTCCAGCAATTAAAATATTTCGGTTACCAGGATGCTTAAAAGTTCTTGTTTTTGTTATTTCTTCATGTACCGGTATCCCTGTGACCATCATATTTTGAAGTGGAATTTCACTTTGAGCACGAAGCCCTTTTTTTACTTCTTCACTAGGGAGAAAGTGAAAGTCAATCTCTTCTTTTCCCCATAAATTATTAATAAAGAAATCCGTGTAGACATTTATAATAGGAACATTGCACTTGCCCTTTGCTTTTAATTGGCTGAGCAAATAAGAAGGAAATCCGTGTGTGCATATAATTAAATCCGGGTTTTCTTCTTTAACTAATTGCTCCATCTTTTTTGCAAAAACATGATGATACCATTTGAATGAATGAACAGGCGGTTCGTAAAAGAGATGTTTGTATGCCATATTGTACGTCTCTGGCGCATAACGAATCCATTTCAAATACGTGCCTGTGACCACTTTTTCTAATAGCTCGTTTGTATAACTTAATAAATCTATTTTTTTATAACAAATATTTGTTGTTCTTCTTTCCAATATATCCATTAACGCCTCTGCCACTTGATGATGGCCAGAAGGCATTTTTAGAAGAGGTAAAAATAAAACCTTTTTCAACTGTTTCATCTCCTATTCTAAAAGCAGTTTCTTCCTCTCTTTTTTTATATCATTAAATGCCCATGAATTTTGGATTTTAATTGATTTTTAATGTGAAATTCATCGTTTTTTTAGAGTGACACTCTAAACTAAGGGTGAAAAGTACTGCATAAGGAGAAAACGAATGAACAGCAATTACGAAGTATTTCAATGGATTAACTCATTTGCTGGTAAATCCAGCGCAATGGATTCTGTAATGATTATGATCACGAATAGCGTTCCTTATTTTATAATGGCTTGTTTGCTTTTGCTTTGGTTCAGCGGAAAAACAGAAAGAACGATTTATCACCGTTATACGGCTTTATACATGTTGTTTACAATCGTACTTTCTCTATGTATCAATGAAGTCATTCACTTGGTGTATTACCACCCGCGTCCGTTTGTGACTCATCATGTTCATAAGCTGATTCCACACCCGGCTAATTCATCTTTTGTCAGTGACCATTCGATTTTAGTCTTTTCTGCTGCTTGGATCATGTGGTTACGAAAAAACAAATGGAGAAGCGTCATTTTTATATGGGCTGTCATTTCAGGCCTTTCACGTATTTACGTAGGCGTTCACTATCCAGCAGATGTACTTGGAGGCATGGTGATCGCGGGAGCTGTCGGATGCTTTATTATATATGTTTCAGCTAAAACAGCTCCTCTTATTCAGCGATTATTCTGGATTCACGATGTGATTATCAAGCGTATTCCGTTTCTATCTCCCTATACGCACGAACAAATTAGCAAAAAAAATCATTCAGCTTAAAAAGCGCCTTTTAAGGCGCTTTTTTGTTATTTATAAAAAAAAGAGCGTTCACTTTCTTGACTTTCATTTTTATTTATTTTATATTAGTTGATGTATCAAATATTGATGTATCAAATATTAATCCATCAATAAATATCATAGAAAAAGGGAGCGACTTTCTTGTCACATTCATGTTCTGAAAAAGCAAATGTTCTGTATGCTCTGCAAGAAGTTAATAAACAAATTAATCAAAAGTTTGAGCATTGTACCGGTGTTAGCCAATCACGTCTTGATATTTTACATCAGCTTTATGAAACAGGTGAAATGAGTCAAAAGGAGCTTCAACAGCAAGTAAACATTGACAATGCTGCAATTACAAGACATTTAAAGCAGCTGGAAGAAAGAGATGTTGTATCACGCCGTAAAAATCCTGATGACAACCGCGTAACATTTGTAAAGCTTACGAAAAGCGGACATGAAAAAATCGGTGCATTTCGAAACGAAAAAGCTCGCTTTATTGATGAAGCATTTAAAGATTTCAGCGAAGAAGAACAGCTGCTGCTTTTCAAAATGCTTGAGCGTTTAAAAGTAAACATTTCGGCCATTAAACGGTCATAACATTTTTAACATAAAGGAGAGTTCATCATGACACAAACACAAACACTAAACAATGATTTCCAAGATATTATTACAGGGCGCAGATCTATTCGTTATTACGATCCATCTGTCAAAATCAGCCGTGAAGAAATGAAAGAAATTTTAACAGAAGCGACGCTAGCTCCATCTTCTGTTAATGCACAGCCTTGGCGCTTTCTAGTAATTGATAGCCCTGAAGGAAAAGCAACATTAGCTCCGCTTGCTAAATTTAATCAATCACAAGTAGAAACATCAGCAGCTGTTATCGCGATATTCGGCGATTTAAAAAGTGAAGAAAATTTAGATGAAATTTACGATAAAGCTGTTGAACTAGGCTATATGCCACAAGAAATTAGAGATATGCAAATTCCTAAAATCAAAGCGCACTACGCAGCTGCTTCTGAAGAATTAAATAAAGAAACCGTATTAATTGACGGCGGTTTAGTATCCATGCAGTTAATGCTTGCTGCACGTGCTCATGGTTATGATACAAACGCTATCGGCGGTTATGAAAAAGATCAAATTGCCGAGGCATTCGGTTTAGACAAAGAGCGCTATGCACCGGTTATGTTACTTTCAATCGGCAAAGCAGCAAATAGCGGTTACCCGTCTGTACGTTTACCAATCGAAAAAGTAGCTGAATTTAGATAATAAAAAAGGTGCTGTGTATTCAGCACCTTTTTTTATCCTCCACTAACGGGCGGAATGAATGCAACGGTATCTCCCGTTCCAATGATTTCTTCATCTGTTACAAACTCTTCGTTGACTGCTGTCATCGTTTGATTCAGAGAGGACAGCTTATATGTTTTTTGCACATATTCCTTTAATTCCTTCACTGTTATACCTTGCTTATCAATTGTTACCTGCTCTATTCCAGCCTCTTCCCGTATAGCAGCGAAAAATAATACGTTAATCATTTTTACATCTCCTTCAATGGCTTTCCTTCAGGATATTCTTTCGTTTCTAACTGATCTCCAATCCATTTTGTTCCGTCTTCCCAAAATTCCTTTTTCCAAATTGGCACAATTTGCTTAATACGTTCAATGGCATACTCGTTCGCTTCATAGGCTGCTTTGCGATGCGGAGAAGAAACGGCAATAACTACTGCAACTTCTGTTATATCAAGCTTCCCGATTCGATGAGTAATAGCTGTCAAAGCATCGGGCCACTTTTCCTGAATTTCGTCACCAATTTGGCTAAGCATTTTCACTGCCATTGGCACATAGGCTTGATATTCAAGAGAGAGCGTCTTCTTGCCTTTTGTAAATTCTCTCACCGTTCCAATAAATGTCGTAATAGCTCCCGCGTCTCTTCTAGAAACTTTTTTAATTATTTCATCTACCACAATTGGTTGATTTACT
This sequence comes from Priestia aryabhattai, assembly GCF_023715685.1. NCBI lineage: Bacteria > Bacillati > Bacillota > Bacilli > Caryophanales > Bacillaceae > Priestia > Priestia aryabhattai. The sequence goes on along the minus strand of NZ_JAMBOQ010000005.1, from coordinate 271,237 downwards.
ACTTCAAATAAGTGCTGGTTCATCTTCTTTCCCCCACTTCTTTCAATAAAAAATTAAGATAAAGCTCGTCTTCTTGTAAATGAAACATTGGATATGCTCGCCGCACTTCTTTTTTAAGCGGAACGTGACTAATCACGCATATAATATTGGTTAGAGAGGAAAGCAGAACAAGATCTTCTTCACTTCGAATCAAGACTACTTTTGGATAGGATTCCTTTTTATATCCTTCAACAAAAATGACATCTGGCGAGAAAAATTGATAAAAATCAATCAGTTTTTTTAGGCTCCAGTCTTTAATATCTGCCGTAAGCTGAAGGATTCCATCTCCCTCTACACCTGCCACATCGGCACCTGCTTGTTGGTGACGATGACTGTCTTTTAGCTGACTGCTGCTATCTGGAGGTCCGCCGTGTCCATGATGCTTGATAGAACCTACATGTATATCGAAGTGTTTCGCTTTTTTAATTAACTTTTCCACTAAAGTGGTTTTACCGCTGTTTTGAAATCCGACTACTTGTAAAACGGTGCAACGAGCTACCAAGGCCATTCACTTCCTAGTACGTCATCTAGCAATAAGACGTCAACCAGCATTCCTTCTTTGTATCCTCTCGTCCCTCCAGGAAATATAATTAACGTATCCGCATGAGCTAAGGACGAAACAGCACTAGATTTTGTAAAGCTTAATGGAGAAGCAATCAGCTGTCCTTCCCTGTATGAAAGCCTGCCAGATACAAATCGCATAAAAGGGTTTGGCTTTAAGAAATCCTTTCCTAACAAAGCTTTTTCTTTCCGAAGATGAGGGGTTCTTTTACCCGCATATGCACTGATTACCGGACGAGCCAGAAGTTCAAAACCGACATAGCACGCTGTTGGATTTCCCGATAGACCAAATAAAAGCTTGTCTTCCATACGAGCAACTGTTGTTACACTGCCTGGTCTCATCGCTATTTTATTAAAAAGAACTTCGGCTTGTAATTGTTTATACACATCTGGTAGATAATCATAGTCTCCTACTGAAACGCCGCCCGTTGTAATCAGCATGTCCACTTCTGATAGCGCAGCTTTTACCGCACTGTAGCACTGACTTAAATCATCGGGCATAATACCAAAATAGTTCACTTCGCCTCCAGCTTTTTCAATTTGCGCACGAAGCATATGAGCATTGCTATTACGAATTTTCCCCCGCTGAACAGGATCACTTACTTCCACTAGTTCACTTCCCGTTGCAAGTAATCCAACTACAGGCTTTTTGAAGACAGCTACGTTACTATAGCCAAATGTGGCTAGAAGAGCAGCCACTCCTGGAGTGATATACGTTCCTTTTGAAGCTAACACAGTCCCTTTTGTTGTTTCTTCTCCTTGAAAAGAAATGTTATCCCCGCTGTTAAACGAACGCTTGATTTGAACGATTGGCTGATTGCCTCTCATATATTCTTTTGTTACTTCAAGCATTGCAACCGCATCACAGCCTTTTGGAATAGGGGCTCCTGTCATAATACGCACAGCCTGCATCGCGTTGACTGTATGTTCAAAAACAGAACCCGCTCCTATTTCTCCTCGAACAACCAGTTCTACTGGATGAAGTGATGATGCTTCTTTCGTATCTTGTGACCGCACGGCAAAACCATCATATGGAGAACGATTAAAAGCAGGAATATCATGATCTGCCATTAAATCTTCAGCTAAAAATCTGCCGTGAGCTTCTTCAAGCGCAATGATTTCTTGCTTTCTGTTTTTTGCATACTGCATCACTCGCTGAACGCATTCTCCGACAGGGATAGGAGTTCGCTTTTCTCTCATTCTTTTCACTCCTTTACTCATCCTAGTAAACGATAATATAAACTTCTCGCAAATTGAATATCATTCGTTCCATGAATAAATACACGGCCATCTTGAAAAATAACAAAGCGCTGCTCTGGAAGCTGACATGACAGAAGATATGGGTTACGGTCTACTTTCCCCTGTTTTTTTAACCGTCTTTCCAATTCATCGAAGTTGTGCAAATGATGCTGCGAAGGTCTGATTTGAACCGTCTCTCTGCCGCAAAGAACTTCTGTTTTAAGCTGATTTTCATACGCTAAGTACGGATATGTTCGAACCGATCCGCAAGAAGAACATTCATGACTTTTCATTTTACCCGTCTTAAATTCAACGTGCTGATTATTCCAGGTGTCAAAGGTTAGAAATGTGTGGCGCAAGGCTTCAACATCTCCGACTAAAATTTTTAATGCTTCGTTTATTTGATAGGCTGCAACAATTTGAACGGCTGGACTGATAATTCCAACTGTCTCACACGTTGCTCCTCCGACAGGCACTTTTTTCAATATGCAGTGCAGGCAAGGCGTTACATTTGGGATAATAGTATAAGTGGTGCCGTAACTCCCTACACATGAGCCGTATATCCAAGGAACCTCATGCTTATGTGACAAATCATTTAAAATAAAACGGATGTCGAAATTGTCTGTCGCATCGATGATAGCATCAGCTGTTTTGACGATATTTTCTAAATTAGCAGGCTGAGCATCCATCACCAACGCTTCGATCTTCACTTCTGCATTTATTTGACGCAAACGATTTTTTGCTGCTACAGCTTTAGGTAGTTTGTTTTGCGCATCTTGTTCTGTATAAAGCTGCTGACGCTGTAGATTACTCCATTCTACATAATCGCGATCTACAAGAGTCAATTTTCCAATTCCAGCACGCACGAGAGCTTCTGCGCTAGCGCTGCCTAGAGCCCCTGCACCTACAACTAAAACATGCTTACTTCTAATCTGCTGCTGCCCTTTGTTTCCAATGGGCTGGAAAAGCTGCTGACGTGAATAACGTTCTGTCACTCTTTTCTCTCCCTTTCTCGTTCAATCTCTGACTTCACTATCTATTCCTTCATCAAAGATATTTCTTTAAAAACATGCTATTATACACATAACACTAAGCTACTTTACGGACGCTTAAGTGCATAAATATACAAATATATTTTGATGGAGGTATTTAATAAATGTCCATTGCCGGCATTATATTAGCAGGAGGAAAATCTTCTCGCTACGGCCAACCAAAAATGTTTGAAACCTATAACAAGAAATCATTTTACGAATATAGTATAGATGCATTAAAAGAAAATCACGTCACACCTATACTCGTGTCTACCAATCAAGATTTACTCCCTTATTTTCAAAGAAAAGATGTTGCATTTGCAGTTGAAAAACGTCCGTATCAAGGACCTTTGTATGCAATTCATCACGCTTTAACTGCGATCGATTGCCGTGCTGAATGGTTCTTTATTCTTTCTTGCGATATTCCTTTTATTAATGCTGAGTTTGTTCATCACATGATTACACTGACTCAAACGAACTCACCTGATATTGTTCTTCCTGTTCAGCCTGATCACATTCACCCGCTTCTAGCACTCTACCACCGTAGAACGCTTCCTCTTATTGAACAACTCGTTATACAAGGTGAAAGAAGGCTTACACGATTGTTGAATCAGACAAACGTCCTTCGCGTGCCTTTTTCAGCAGAAGATCCCACTTTTATAAATGTGAATCATCGCAGTGATTGGCATTTATAAAGCTTTTTTGAATTATCCACCAATATGAGACATTTCCACTTTCTCAGCGCCTTGGACTCGCCTTCCGTTAGCTCGTTCATCTGAGTAACGATCTTTGCGTTGGTTCCAGATATCAGAAATGGTGTCACAAACGGTACGATCAGATGCTTCTGATCGTATCAGTTTTCGGAGGTCGTATCCTTTTGACGCAAACAAACAGGTATAGAGCTTTCCTTCAGCCGATACTCTTGCGCGTGAACAAGTCGAACAGAATGAATCCGTCACGGATGAAATGATACCAATTTCCTCTTCTGTCCCAACATACCGATACCTGGTGGCTACTTCTCCCGTGTAATGAGATGGAATTTCTTCAAGAGGCATTTCTTGTCCAACTATATCAAGAATTTGTTTCTTTGTTATAACCTCATCCATTTTCCATCCGTTTGAATTTCCAACATCCATATATTCAATAAAGCGCAGCGTATGTTTTTTGCCTTTAAAATATCTGGTCATCGGAAGGATATCCTGCTCATTCTTGCCTTTTTGGACAACCATGTTTATTTTGACTGAAATCCCCACAAGAGCTGCTGCCTCTATTCCTTCTAATACTCGTTTGACGCTTCCTCGATTTCCATTTAGCTCTTGAAATCTCACTTCATCAAGTGAGTCTAAACTAACGGTTACTCTTGATAATCCCGCTTTTGATAAGGCTTCTGCATGCTTCTTTAACAGTGAGCCATTTGTTGTTATGGCAATATCATCTATACCCTCAATTTGCTTCAGACGATTAATTAGATCTGGCAAGTCTTTTCTTAGCAGTGGCTCGCCTCCGGTTATACGTACTTTTTTTACTCCTAGTGATGCGAATAATCTAGTGAGCCTCTCTAATTCATCAAACGAAAGAATGTTTTCGGCAGGTAAAAATGGATAGTCTGCCCCAAAAATTTCTTCAGGCATACAATATCGACATCGAAAGTTACAGCGATCTGTTACTGACAAACGCAAGTCTCGTAAAGGACGCTTTAAAGTATCAACTATAGCGTATGACATCTGCCTCATCTCTCCTCTCTATAGCTGTCAGCTTCTCCACAGCAGATTAACTCTCTCTTAAAATTCTTTCTGGGCATGTATAAATATTCAACGAATCATTTCGAATAAACCCTACCGTTGTAATTCCCAATTCTTCTGCTAGATTTAAAGCAAGTTCAGTCGGAGCGGATTTTGAAAGAACCACTTCACACCCAATCTTCGCTACTTTCAACAAAACTTCTGAAGAAATACGGCCGCTGAAAACGACCACTTTATCCCTAATTGAAATATGGTGTTTTAAGCAATACCCGTATAGTTTATCTAAAGCATTATGCCTACCAATGTCCATTCTGCTAAGCATAAAACCGTTTTTATCACAAATGGCAGCGTTATGAACGCCACCCGTTTCTTGAAACGTAGCAGCAGATTGCTGCAGCTTATTCATCAAGTGAAAACAATCCTTAATTGAAAGTTCTACCGATATATTATTCATTTTTTTAGCAGTCAGCGCATCATTTATAAATACAAACCCTTGTCTGCTCGCCCCGCAGCAAGACGTGATATATCGTTTATTTTGAAGGTTTTGAAAATAAGGGTTTAATTTATCTATTGTAACATGAACATACCCTTCTTTTTCTTGAACCCATATGTTTTTAATGTCTTTGTATTCTCGAATAACCCCTTCAGATGCTAAATAGCCAATTACCATATCTTCGATGTATTGCGGGCTACATACCATCGTGACAAACTCTTCTTCATTAATTTTCACAGTCACAGGAAACTCCGTTACAATTTTATCTTCCAGGCTTTCCATTTGACCATTTTTAAATTTAAGAACTGTACGCTTCTTAACGGTCGAGTTCATGTGATGTCTCCTTTTTTAGATAATGTTTTTATCAAAGACGAATACGGAAACCGCTATATTTTCTTTTATTTTCATATCTGAAAATAAATTCACCAGCTTTGCTCCTACCAATTCTTCTAGCCCTTCCGGCGGATTAGATGCATATACATCTTGGATCATTTTTGTTCGAGCTAGATGAACCATGTCACATCCTTCAGAAGTGCTTGCAATAAATGTTTCTGTCGGAGTTAAATTTCCATACAGTGTTGAGACAGCCATATTTTCAACAAAAACCGTATGTATTCTTTCCGGTCCTTTTCCAAATAAATCTTTTCGAAGCTTCCGAATAATATCATTAAATTCATGAATGGTTTTTGACATAATCAACACTCTCCCACCGATTAAAATTAAATTTTTCATTTTATTCCTACAGTTTTTTTATCATAAATCAACACTTCAAAAAATAAAAGCCTAAAATCTTTGCAGCAAAACTTTTGAAGAGAGTTGTGCATTTAAAAACGTAGCGATATAATTATAAATAACCGAGATGGAATAATAATAATGAATTGTTATTACTCTATCACTTTTTCTTAACGATATAAATGGGCCGGATTGGCATATTAGTAAGACCTGCTAGTAAACTATTCCACCATGATTGCACTTTCCTTATTTAATTAGGCGTGTGTATTCATGGTGGTTTTTTGTTTTTATATAAAGGAGGAAAACAAATGAGTCGTGAAACCATCACTGTTCATATAAATGGCAACGAATACAAGGCAGCTTCAGACTCTACCATACTCGAAATTATTAACCAACAAAGCATTGAGCATCCACAGATTTGTTATGTGCCTGAAGTAGATCCTATTCAAACTTGTGACACATGTATTGTTGAAATGAATGGCGAGTTAGTTCGTTCTTGTTCCACAAGGGCTGAAGACGGCATGAAGATTGAATTACAATCAGCACCTGCAAAAGCCGCGCAGACGGAAGCAATGGATCGTTTATTAGAAAATCATTTGCTATACTGCACCGTCTGCGATAATAACAACGGAAACTGTAAATTACATAACACAGCCGAAATGATGGAGATTGAACATCAAAAATATCCCTATAAGCCAAAGGCCTCGGAAAATGAAGTTGATATGTCTCATCCGTTCTACCGTTATGACCCTAATCAATGCATTGCTTGTGGACAATGTGTAGAAGTTTGTCAAAATCTTCAAGTAAATGAAACACTCTCTATCGACTGGGAAGCGAAACGTCCCCGCGTTCTTTGGGATGACGGTGTAGCAATCAATGAATCTTCTTGTGTGAGCTGCGGTCAGTGTGTAACAGTATGCCCTTGTAATGCCTTAATGGAAAAATCCATGCTTGGAGAAGCTGGATTCATGACTGGACTTCCAAAAGACGTTCTGAATCCAATGATTGATTTAGTTAAAGAAGTAGAACCCGGATACAGCGGAATTTTTGCTGTTTCAGAAGTGGAAGCAGCTATGCGCGAAACACGCACGAAAAAAACAAAAACTGTCTGTACATTTTGCGGGGTTGGGTGTTCATTTGAAGTATGGACAAAAGGCCGTGAAATCCTTAAAGTTCAGCCTAGCTCAGATGCTCCTGCAAATGCTATTTCAACCTGTGTGAAAGGAAAATTCGGCTGGGATTTTGTAAACTCTGAAAAACGTATTACTAAGCCTTTAATCCGAAAGAATGGCGCATTTGTAGAATCGTCATGGGAAGAAGCCCTCGATTTAGTAGCAAGCAGGTTAAGCTCTATCAATCAGCAGTATGGACATGGATCAGTTGGTTTTATCTCTTCTTCTAAGATTACAAACGAAGAAAACTATGTTATTCAAAAGCTGGCCCGCCAAATGTTTGAAACAAATGACGTAGACAACTGTTCTCGCTACTGTCAGTCTCCTGCAACCGATGGATTATTTCGAACAGTGGGAATGGGAGGCGATGCCGGCACGATAAAAGACATCGCAAAAGCTGGACTAGTTATCATCGTGGGAGCTAACCCTGCTGAAGGTCACCCTGTATTAGCAACTCGCATCAAACGCGCGCATAAGCTTCATGATCAAAAACTAATTGTTGCAGATTTGCGCAAAAACGAAATGGCTGAACGCTCTGACATTTTTATCAGTCCAAAACAAGGTACGGACCAAATATGGCTAATGGCTGTAACAAAATACATGATTGATCAAGGATGGCACAATGAAAAATTTATTCAAGAAAACGTCAACTATTTTGAAGACTTTAACTCTTTGCTTGAAAAGTACACGCTTGAATATGCTGAACAAATTACGGGTATTCCAGCAGTAACACTCATTCAAATAGCTGAAATGATTCGAGACGCCGACGGAACCTGTGTGCTTTGGGGCATGGGCGTAACGCAAAATACAGGAGGCTCTGATACTTCAGCGGCTATCTCAAACCTGCTGCTTGCTACTGGAAACTATCGACGCCCTGGAGCAGGCGCTTATCCACTCCGAGGCCACAATAACGTGCAAGGAGCATGTGATATGGGAACTCTTCCTGCTTGGCTTCCAGGCTATCAGCACGTCACAGACTCAGTCGCCCGAGAAAAATTTGAAAAAGCATACGGTGTAAAAATTAAGGACAAGCCAGGGCTTGATAATATTCAAATGCTTCATTCAATTGATGAAGGAAAAATGAAAGCCATGTACCTTGTAGGAGAAGATATGGCTCTTGTCGATTCAAATGCTAACCACGTACACGAAATATTATCAAATCTAGATTTTTTTGTCGTCCAAGACATTTTCCTTTCGAGAACGGCTCAATATGCTGATGTTGTACTCCCTGCTGTTCCTTCTCTTGAAAAAGACGGAACGTTTACCAATACAGAGCGACGTGTACAAAGATTGTATCAAGCATTACCAACGCTTGGTGATTCAAAGCCGGATTGGTGGATTGTTCAAGAGATTGCAAACCGCTTAGGTGCGAACTGGTCGTATACACATCCTGGTGATATCTTTGCAGAAATGGCTAGTCTATCACCTCTGTTCAGCCAAGCCAGCTACGAAAGCCTTGAAGGCTGGGATAGCTTTTTATGGGGGAGCTTAGAGGGAAAAAGCACACCTTTGCTTTACGTCGATGGGTTTAATTTCCCAGATAAAAAAGCGCGCTTTGCTTTATCAGATTGGGTGCTTCCTGCCGAATTCCCAGAAGAATATGATCTACACATTAATAATGGAAGAATGTTAGAACATTTTCATGAAGGGAATATGACCAATAAATCGAGTGGTATTCAATCAAAAGTACCGGAAGTATTTGTAGAAATTTCACCTCAGCTTGCCAAGGAGCGTGAAATTGAAGAAGGTTCGCTTGTCAGATTAATCTCACCGTTTGGAGCAGTAAAAGTACAGGCATTAATTACAGAGCGAGTAAAAGCAAATGAGCTGTATCTTCCAATGCACTCTGTTCATAAAGATTCGGCTATTAACTTCTTGACGGGACCTGCAGTCGACCGACGAACAAATACGCCGGCTTACAAACAAACAAAAGTACGGATGGAAGTATTAAGCAAAGGTGGAGAAACGCCTTTACCGTCTACAAATCCGCGTAACAAAAAACGTCATCCTCAAAATGGGGTCGAGGTTCAGCGTAAATGGAACCGTCCGGGCTACGTCCATTTAACAAGTAAATAGGAGGAGAAAAGATGGCACAACCTATTACAGAAATTAAGAAACCTCTTCTAAGCGAGGAAGAAGAAAAACAACAAAAATTAGAAGACTTAACTTCTCTGCTGGCAGATAATGAAGAAGCATTGAACCGTATTCTCGGTATTGTTGGTGAACTTAACGATATGGGTGTTCTTGAAGCTGCTGATTCAATGATTCAAGCGAAAGAAAAAATCTCAAAAATTGCGCTTCATCAAATTTCTAGAGAACCGGTAACCAATTTAATTAATACCCTTATGGGTGCAAGCAGCGGTTTGATGAAGGCAGACCCAGAGGTAACCGCTAAAGTTGTGAACAGCGCAACAGCTGGTATGAACGAAGCTAATGAATATGTAAAAACAGGAAAAAAAGTAAGTGCATTAGCTCTTATAAAAGCGCTAAACGATCCAGATGTCAATCGTGCAATCGGATTTGGACTTCACTTTTTAAAAGGAATGGGCAAAGCGTTGGAAGAATAAATGAAGCAGCGACTTGAAAGTTTTTCCCCTTTCAAGTCGCTGTTTTCTTTTTAGGAAGTCAAATTCTAAACGAACGTGATATAGTTATACTAAATTACTCTACTACAACTAATTGAGGTGACACGATGCAACAATACTTTAAACCCTTATTCGCACTATTATTTTTAATTATGTTTACTGCTGCTTGTTCGAACGGAACAAATACAAGTCAATCAGCAGCTCAGCACAAAAACATCAGCTTAACGATATCCGCTGCGGCCAGCTTAAAAGATGCGCTCACTGATATGCAAAAGCAATATAAAAAAAAACATCCGAATATAGACTTAAAATTTAATTTTGGAGCTTCAGGTTCGCTGCAACAGCAAATTGCAAACGGGGCACCTGCTGATTTATTTTTTTCAGCAGCGGAAGACAAGTTTGATGCACTAGTAAAAGCAGGAGCTATCTCCAAGGAAAATGGTACTGACTTGGTTGGCAATGACCTCGTGCTTATCGTGCCAAAGAATAATACGTCTGCTATCAAAAATTTTGAAGATCTATCAAAGCCGACTGTTCAAAAAATTGCGCTTGGCATCCCGGAATCCGTTCCTGCCGGACAGTATGCGAAGCAGACTTTTGAACACATGAATCTCTGGAAAAACATTGAGCCAAAAACCGTCTATGCTAAAGACGTACGCCAGGTTCTTTCCTATGTGGAGACAGGAAACGTTGAAGCTGGGGTGGTTTATAAAACCGATGCCTTGATTTCAAAAAAAGTGAAGATTGTAGCTACTGCAGATAATAGCACTCACAAACCAATTGTATATCCTGTAGGCGTTATTAAAGATTCGAAACATCCACAAGAAGCAAAGGCTTTTTATCAATTTTTACAAAGTAAGACCGCTCTTAACACTTTAAAGAAATACGGTTTCACTGCAAATTGAGGCCGCTATGATTCAAGAATTTTTATCTCCTCTTCAGCTATCGCTTAAAATCGCATTAGTAGCAGGATTTGTCGTTATTATTTTAGGCACTGTTATAGGAAAACTGTTATCCAGGAAACATTTTAAGGGAAAAGTGATGATTGAAACGGCGTTAATGCTCCCCTTGGTTCTCCCTCCGTCCGTTGTTGGATTTTTATTGATTGTTATCTTCGGAAAACACAGCCTACTCGGCCGGGCAATTGAATGGGTCTTTCAACAACCCGTTATTTTCACATGGTGGGCAGCTGTTATTGCATCCGTTGTCGTTGCGTTTCCGCTTATGTATCAATCTGCCAAAACAGGCTTTCAAGGCGTAGATTACGAAATTGAAGACGCAGCTCGAGTAGATGGTGCAAGCGAATGGAAAGTCTTTTTCCTTATTTCCATCCCTTTAGCTTCTAAAGCCATCGTAACAGGAGGGGTGTTAAGTCTGGCAAGAGCACTCGGAGAATTTGGAGCCACTTTGATGTTTGCTGGCAATATTCCAGGTGAAACTCAAACTGTGCCTACCGCTATCTACATCGCGATTGACTCTGGAAACATGAATCTGGCTTGGCTATGGGTTATTTCAATCGTCTTTCTTTCCTTTCTTATGCTGCTTTTTGTTCAGCTTAAACAAAAGTAAAAGGATGCCTCTTTGTGTAAGAGGCATCCTTTTACTTCTGTCCTGCTTTCAATTTTACATAAATTATAAATTAAAAAGGAGCTAATCAAATGTATGATCTGCATTTGATTAGCTCCTGTTATAAGTAAGGTAAGCCACCATACAAATATGTATTGGTGGAGACGGTGGGAGTCGAACCCACGTCCAGAAATATCGCCACTTAAGCGTCTACGAGTGTAGTTGGCATATTGATGATTCGCGAGCTGTTCTGCCTACCAACAGGCGTCCCAGTCGCTAGTCTGATTATTCTCTTCCTTCGTCCTCAGACGGCGAACTCCGGCGTAGCCCACTTAAAGTGAGTCCCTTACCCTACCACATGGGCGATGGAGGGAGGAACCGCTAAGCTACTATTATGCAGCTAAAGCGAAGTTATTGTTAGATTTGCCAGTTATTATTGGCGTTGATGTTTTAACGAGGCCATCTCCTCGACTCGCAACCTAAGCTCGAACTACCCCTGTCGAATCCGTAACGTCCCCATATAAAAGGGAGTCGGAATGTGTAAGAAAAAATCTTACATCAGATAGCGACTTCAGTGTGCAAAATGAAATCTAACTGATAACAATACTTATTATATCACAAAATGAGCATTTTGCAATTGTAAGATTTTGTAATGTCACATCTTTTGACGATCACGAAATGCTCGTTCGATATCGCGCTTCGCTTCTTTCCGCTTTAAGTCTTCACGCTTGTCATATTTCTTTTTACCCTTACCAAGTCCCAGTAAAACCTTTGCGTATCCATTTTTCAAATACACTTTTAAAGGAACTAGTGAATAACCCGTTTCTTTTGAATAGCCAATTAGCTTGCTGATTTCACGCTTATGCAGCAATAGCTTTCGTGTACGCAATGGCTCATGATTGTATCGATTTCCTTGTTCGTAAGGACTAACGTGCATATTGTGTAAAAATACTTCTCCGTTTTGCACACGAGCAAAAGAGTCCTTTAAATTCACACGCCCATTACGAATTGATTTGATTTCCGTTCCTTGTAGAACAATACCCGTCTCATATGTTTCTTCAATAAAAAAGTCGTGGCGGGCTTTTTTGTTTTGTGCAATTAATTTCCCTTCACCTTTTGGCATAAAACGTTCCTTCCCTTCAGCCGTACTTACGTATATGTATGATATTATGTATCATTTTACTGTATGGAAATCTAAACAACAACTAAAACGTTTAATCAAGCTGTTTTGAAGCAGAAGGACTATCCTTCTGCTTCACTGCTGTCGATTATTTACGCTTTTTCTTTTTGCGCTTAACGTTTGGGGCACCTTCGAAGAATCTCTTTTTCTTTTTCTTCTTTGGCTTTTGAGTAGACCACTCTTCGTTTTTGCTTCGGCTGCCCTCGCGACCTTTTCCTTTGTCATCTTTGCGTGACTTTTGTTTTGCCTTAATCACTTTAGGACGGTCTTTAGATAAGCGTTTGCGACTTTCTTTCATTCCTACAATAATAAAGTCTACTGAACGCTCGTCTTTATTCACATCGGCAACTTTCACTTCAATTTCGTCTCCAATTCGGAAGACATTGCCCGTTTTTTCTCCAATCATCGCATAATGACGTTCGTCGTAACGATAATAATCATCTGTTAAGTCACTAACGTGAACTAACCCTTCAATCGTATTTTCTAGCTCCACGAACATTCCAAAGTTAGTAACAGAGCTAATAATACCATTAAATACTTCCCCAACTTTATCAGCCATAAACTCAGCTTTTTTCATATCGTCCGTTTCCCGCTCAGCGTCAACTGAACGACGTTCCATATTAGAAGAATGCTCAGCAACATCAGGCAGAAGCTCGCGCCATTTTTCTTGCGTTTGCTGATCTGTTTTTCCTTCAATTAAATACGTGCGAATTAGACGATGAACGATTAAATCAGGATAACGACGGATTGGAGACGTAAAATGCGTATAGAACTCAGCTGATAAACCAAAGTGGCCTAAACTTTCTGCTTCATATTTCGCTTGTTTCATCGAACGAAGCATAACAGTTGAAATAACCATCTCTTCAGGCGTACCTTTTACTTCTTCTAAAATATCCTGCAGCGCCCGCGGATGAATATCGTTTCCTGTTCCTTTCACCGTGTAACCAAAGTTTGTAATAAACTCTAAGAAACGAGTAAGCTTCTCTGCATCTGGATCTTCATGGATACGATAAATGAACGGTACGTTCATCCAGTGAAAATGTTCCGCTACTGTTTCATTGGCCGCCAGCATAAATTCTTCGATTAGCTTTTCAGCAACTGAGCGTTCACGCAAAATAACATCGTGCGGATGGCCATCATCGTCTACTAATACTTTTGCTTCTTTGAAATCAAAATCAATGGCACCGCGATCCATTCTCTTTTTACGAAGAATAGCCGCCAGCTTTTCCATACGCTCAAACATCGGAACGATTGGCTCGTAGCGTTCTAGAACTTCTTCATCTTTATCCACCAAGATTTTGTTAACGTCTGAATACGTCATTCGTTCTGTCGTTTTGATGACACTTTCAAAAATCTCATGTTTGACTACTTCACCTTGTGGATCGATTTCCATCTCACAAGAAAGCGTAAAACGGTTAACTTTTGGATTTAATGAGCAAATTCCATTAGATAAACGGTGAGGAATCATCGGAATAACTCGGTCTACTAAATAGACGCTTGTTCCGCGCTCTGCTGCTTCTACATCAATCGGAGAACCTTCTTTAACGTAGTGACTTACATCTGCAATATGGACGCCTAATTTGTAGTTTCCGTTTTCAAGCTCTGTAACCGTTACGGCATCATCCAAATCTTTTGCATCTGCTCCGTCAATGGTGACAATAACTTGATCACGAAGATCGCGGCGGGTGCCGATATCTTTTTCATCAATCGTCTCAGGTGTATCAATTGCTTGTGTTAACGCATCAGCAGGAAATTCTTGAGGAAGACCGTGCTTATGGATAACAGAAATGATATCAATGCCTGGATCGTTTTTATGTCCAAGAATTTGAACAACTTTTCCTTCTGCATTCATGCGGCCTTCCGGATAGATTGTCAGCTCTACTACTACTTTATGACCTTCAACTGCACCGTTTCTTGCTGCTTTGGGAATAAAGATATCACCTGCAATTTTTTTGTCATCCGCAATTACAAAGCCGAAATTTTTACTTTGCGTATACGTACCTACAATTTGCTGGGTACCTCGTTCTAAGATTTTTACAATTGTTCCTTCACGACGAGCACCTGATGATTCTGATAACACTCTTGCAAGCACAATATCCCCATGCATAGCATTGTTTGTTTCAGTAGGCGGAATAAATACATCTCCCGCGTCTTTTTCTTCAGGAACTACGAACGCAAAGCCTTTTGCATGTCCGCTTACTTTCCCTTTGACAAAATTCATTTGTTCCGGCAGCCCGTAGCGGTCATTTCTTGCTCGGATAATTAAACCCTTCTCTTCCATAATAACAAGTGCCTTCACAAACTCTTTGAATGACTCTGCATCCTCAGTATTAAATTCTTTTGCAAGCTCTTGGACAGTCAAAGGTTTATAATTATCCCTTTTCATAAAATCCAATATTTCATTCATATAGGGCTGATTTTCTTCTTTCACATCATGTCCCTCCTTTTTCTTTATTCGTATTATCTCTATTACCAATCAAGTGATTCCAAAAATGCATATACATCCTCGTGAAGCTGATCACGCTCTTTATCAAAGGTAATGGTATGACCAGATTCTTCGTACCATTTTATATCTTTTGTAGGAGACTCGACGGTATTATAAATAATATTGGCGCTGTCTGTATTAATCATATGATCATGACGACCTTGTACAACAAATGTCGGTGCATAAATCATATCAACTGAATTTCGCACTTCAGCGATTAATTCCTGTAAAGACTTTAATGTGTTCATTGGTGTTTGTTTGAACTCTTCCATTTCTTGTTCAATCTGTTCAGACGATTTACCTTCACGCTTTTTATATTCGCGTGCATACGCTAAAACACCTTCATACATGACTTCTTCACTCTTTATATACATAGGCGCGCACATAGGCACAATACCCTTTATAGGTACAGTGTAACCTAATTTCAGTGAAAATACGCCACCTAGTGAAAGACCTACAGCGGCAATACTTTCATGACCTTTGCTTTTCAAAAACTCATAGCCGTCCATGACATCTTTCCACCAATCTTCCGGACCAGTATGAACAAGTTCTTCAGGCGCTACACCGTGTCCTTTGTAATGAGGTGCGTGGCATGTGTATCCTTTCTTCTCTAAAAAACGACCTAACATACGAACATCAGCAGAATTTCCGGTAAAACCATGAAGTAATAAAACAGCTTTTTCGCCGCCTTCAAATGTAAATGGCTTTGGTTGTGCAATTTTCATATATCATTTAACTCCTTTTAGTTATAATATCTGCAGTCATAATAGAAAAAAACATGTATTTATGTGACGGTCATCAAATAACAAGAGATGTGGCCATCAACTTTTACACTTTTATACTATATTTAGTACTTTTTTCTAAAGCTATATTATATCATTACTTAAAAATGAAATTAAAGTATTCAACACGCCCATTAAAAAACCACCTAATACATAAGTTGGTATACACCAAGTACATATGCATTAGGTGGCAGTCTATCCAGTAACATATTAAAGTTTGAAATAAGATACAGCAAGTGTTAACGCAAAGAACAAGATAGATAACACTACTGTCAAACGGTGTAAAACTAAGTCAATTCCACGTGCTTTTTGTTTTCCAAATAACGTTTCAGCTCCACCGGAAATAGCTCCAGATAATCCAGTAGTTTTACTTGATTGTAAAACGACCACAACAATCAATGCAATTGAAACAATCACTAGCAAAGTAATCAGCAATGTATGCACTAAGACACACCTCCTACACCAAGTAATAATCAATCAGCGGGGTTTCTTCATCCCTTCTGATTGGCATTACCGGGGATAAAGTACGCGCACTACGCTAAGGTTAATTTATCATAAAAAACCCTCTCGTACAAGTAACGACAGCGAAATACACCTGATTTTAACATAAAAAAACGGATGACAATCGTCATCCGTTTTTTATAATTTCAACTTATTTTTTTAAGTTGTAGAAAGATTTAGCGCCATCGTATACAGCTAGAACACCTAGCTCGTCTTCGATGCGTAGTAATTGGTTGTATTTCGCAATACGATCTGTACGGCTCATAGAACCAGTTTTGATTTGACCAGCGTTTGTTGCAACAGCGATATCAGCGATTGTTGCATCTTCAGTTTCACCAGAACGGTGAGAAACTACTGCTGTGTAACCAGCACGTTTAGCCATTTCGATAGCTTCGAACGTTTCAGTTAATGTACCGATTTGGTTAACTTTGATAAGGATAGAGTTGCCTACACCTTGTTCGATACCTTGAGCAAGTTTTTTCGTGTTTGTTACAAATAGATCGTCACCAACAAGCTGTACTTTGCCGCCGATGCGCTCAGTTAATAGCTTATGGCCATCCCAGTCATTTTCGTCTAAACCGTCTTCGATTGAAACGATTGGGAATTCGTTAACTAACTGCTCATAGAAATCTACCATTTCAGCAGAAGTTACGCCTGTACGGCCTTCGCCTGCTAAGTCATATTTACCAGTTTCTTTGTTGAAGAACTCAGAAGAAGCTACGTCCATACCTAATTGGATGTCTTTACCAGCTTCGTAACCAGCTTTTGTGATTGCTTCTACGATTACTTCTAATGCTTCACGGTTAGAACCTAAGTTAGGAGCGAAACCACCTTCGTCGCCTACAGCTGTGTTTAAGCCTTTAGCAGCTAAAACAGATTTTAACGCGTGGAATACTTCAGCACCCATACGGATTGCTTCTTTGAATGTAGGAGCTCCTACAGGTAAGATCATGAATTCTTGGAAGTCAACGTTGTTATCAGCATGAGAACCACCGTTGATGATGTTCATCATTGGAGTTGGTAATTGCTTCGCGTTGAATCCACCAAGGTAACGGTATAATGGAAGACCTACAAAGTCAGCTGCTGCGTGAGCTACTGCCATAGATACACCAAGAATAGCGTTAGCACCTAATTTACCTTTGTTTTCAGTTCCGTCTAATTCAATCATAAGGCGGTCGATACCGATTTGATCAGTTACGTCCATACCTACTAATTCAGGAGCGATAATTTCGTTTACGTTTTCTACTGCTTTTAATACACCTTTACCTAGGTAGCGAGATTTGTCACCGTCGCGTAATTCTACTGCTTCGTATTCACCAGTAGAAGCACCACTTGGTACTAAAGCGCGTCCGAAAGCGCCTGATTCAGTATATACTTCAACTTCAACTGTTGGGTTACCGCGAGAATCTAATACTTCGCGTGCATAAATGTCAAGAATTGCTGGCATTTTAAAACTCTCCTTTATAATTCATTATTTAATTAATGTTTTACCTGTCATTTCTTTTGGCTGTGCTACATCTAGAAGGGTTAGCATTGTAGGAGCTAAATCTCCTAGAATACCGTCTTCACGAAGCTCTAAGCCTTGTTTTGTTACGATTACTGGAACAGGATTCGTTGTATGAGCCGTCATTGGATTACCTTCAAGCGTAATCACTTCATCAGCATTACCATGGTCTGCTGTGATGATTGCTGTACCGCCTTTAGCTAAAATTGCATCTACAATTTTGCCTAAGCACTCATCTACTGTTTCAATCGCTTTTACCGTTGGTTCTAACATACCTGAATGACCTACCATATCAGGATTTGCAAAGTTTAATAAAATAGCGTCTTGCTTATCGCCTTCGATTTCTGCAAGCAACGCGTCCGTCACTTCATAAGCACTCATCTCAGGTTTCAAGTCATATGTTGCTACTTTTGGTGAATCGATTAAGATACGTGTTTCACCAGGAAACTCTGCTTCACGTCCACCGCTCATAAAGAACGTTACGTGAGGATATTTTTCTGTTTCGGCAATACGAAGCTGCTTTAAGTTATTTTGAGATAATACTTCACCAAGCGTGTTATCTAAGTTAATTGGCTTAAAGGCTACATATCCGTCAACTGTTTCGCTGAAGTGAGTTAGACATACAAAATGTAAGTTTTTCGGATGTTTTTCACCGCGATCAAATGAGCGGAAATCTTCGTTTGCGAACGTATTTGAAATTTGAATTGCGCGATCCGGACGGAAGTTGTAGAAAATCACTGCATCTTCGTCTTGAATTGTCGCAACTGGCGATCCGTCTTCTTTTGTAATAACAGAAGGTAAAACGAATTCGTCATAGATTCCATTTTCATATGAATCTTTTACGCACTCTTCAGCGCTTGTATATGATGGACCTTCGCCGTACACCATTGCGCGGTATGATTTCTCTACGCGCTCCCAGCGTTTGTCGCGGTCCATTGAGTAGTAACGTCCTGAAAGTGTTGCAATTTCACCAACGCCGTACTCTTCAATTTTTTCATTAAGTTCTTTTAAATACGTTTCCGCAGATTGAGGTGCTACGTCACGACCATCTAAGAAGCCATGAATGTAGACTTTTTCTAAGCCTTCACTCTTAGCTAGACGCAATAATGCATATAGGTGTTCGATGTGACTGTGTACACCGCCATCAGATAAAAGCCCGAAAAGATGAAGGTTTGTACCCTTTTCTTTTGCGTGCTTTACAGCTGCTACAAGCGTTTCGTTTTGTTCAAACTCGCCTTCACGAATTGCTACGTTTACACGAGTCAAGCTTTGGTACACAATTCGGCCTGCGCCGATGTTTAAGTGACCTACTTCAGAGTTACCCATTTGGCCTTCCGGTAAGCCTACAGCTTCTCCAGACGCCTGAAGTGTAGCGTGAGGATACTCGTTCCAGAAACGGTCGAAGTTTGGTTTTTTTGCATGTGTTACCGCATTACCTTTATCTTCATCGCGTAATGCAAAACCATCTAAGATGATTAATGCTACTGGCTTTTTACTCATTACTTACCAGCCTCCAAAAGCTGTAAGAAAGAATCTGCTTCTAAGCTTGCTCCACCTACTAAAGCTCCGTCAATGTCTGATTGAGACATATATTCTTTAATATTAGCAGGTTTTACGCTACCGCCGTATTGAATACGTACAGCATCTGCAACATCTTGAGAGAATTGTTCTGCAACAACGCTACGGATGTATGCACAAACTTCGTTTGCACCTTCAGCAGTTGAAGATTTACCTGTACCGATTGCCCAGATTGGCTCATATGCGATAACAGTTTGCTTTACTTGCTCATCAGTTAGACCAGCTAATGCTTTTTGTACTTGATTAGCTACAACTGTTTTTGTTTGATCTTGTTCGTACTCTTCATTTGTTTCACCGCAGCAAACGATTGGTGTTAAACCGTGTTTGAATGCAGCAATTGTTTTTTGGTTTACTGTTTCGTCCGTTTCAGCAAACATTTCACGACGCTCAGAGTGTCCTAAAATTACATAGTTCACACCTAAGTCTGCTAAAGCAACAGGGCTCACTTCTCCAGTGAACGCACCGTTTTCTTCAAAGTGCATGTTTTGTGCACCAATTTTTAAGTCTGTGCCTTTAGTCGCTTCTACTAAACGATCTAAAAATAGTGCAGGTGCACATACTACTGAATCTACGCTTTCAGGAGATGGTACTGCTCCTTTTACTTCTTCAACAAAGCTAGTTGCTTCAGAAAGTACTTTGTTCATTTTCCAGTTTCCTGCAATAATTGGTTTACGCATGTATAACACCGTCCTTTGTTTATTGTGGGTTTTCCCTTCACGCGTTAGATGTCCAAGAGGGTGCTGTTAAAAGTGATTCGGTCCCTTTTATCTCTTGGTCATCCTTCTTCGCTGCTTGATAATTTTTTATATTATCAGTCGTCAGGTCGGTCCTCCGTCTTACTGAAACATAAACTTACTTATCGTTTAATGCAACTACGCCTGGAAGTTCTTTACCTTCCATAAACTCTAGTGACGCACCGCCACCTGTAGAAATATGGCTCATTTTATCAGCTAAGTTGAATTTTTCAACAGCTGCTGCAGAGTCTCCTCCGCCGATTACTGAATATGTGTCAGTTGCTTCTGCTAAAGCTTCTGCTACTGCTTTTGTTCCGTTAGCAAATGCGTCTAATTCAAATACACCCATTGGTCCGTTCCAAATAACTAACTTAGAGTTTTTGATTACGTCAGCATAGATTTCACGCGTTTTCGGTCCTGCGTCTAAGCCTTCCCAATCGCTTGGAATGTCTTCAATTGATACAATTTGAGTATTAGCATCATTTGAGAAGTCATCTGCTACTACCACGTCCACTGGCACGTAGAAGTTTACTCCGTTTTTCTTAGCTTTTTCCATGAAAGATTTTGCAAGTTCAATCTTGTCTTCTTCAAGAAGTGATTTACCTACTTCATGGCCTAGTGCCTTAATAAATGTGTAAGAAAGTCCTCCACCGATGATTAAGTTATCTACTTTATCAAGTAAGTGGTCAATTACACCGATTTTGTCTTTAACTTTTGCTCCACCAACGATTGCAGTAAATGGACGTTCTGGGTTTGATAATGCTTTTGAAAGCACATCAAGCTCTTTTTCCATTAAGAAACCTGCTACTGCTGGAATATGTTGAGCAATTCCTTCTGTTGAAGCATGCGCACGGTGAGCTGCACCGAATGCATCGTTTACATACACATCTGCTAATTCAGCAAATGCTTTTGCTAATTCAGGATCGTTTTTCTCTTCACCTGGGTAAAAACGTACGTTTTCAAGTACTAAAACATCGCCTTCGCTCATGCCGTCGATTGTTTTCTTTACTTCTTCACCAAAAGCTTCGTCAGCTTTTGCAACGTCTTTACCAAGAAGAGCTTGTAAACGTTCTGCAACAGCATTTAGACGTAACTCTTCAACAACTTCGCCTTTTGGACGTCCAAGATGGCTAGCTAAAATTACTTTTGCACCTTGTTCTACTAAATATTGAATAGTAGGAATAGCTGCACGAATACGAGTTTCGTCTGTTACTTTTCCGTCTTTCATTGGTACGTTAAAGTCTACGCGACAAAATACTCGCTTTCCTTTTACATCGATGTCTTTCAACGTTTTTTTGTTCATCGTTAAAAGGCCTCCTTAAGTATTTATGGTACTAAGCAAGTAGGCTTCTATGTAATCATCAATCCACAAACCAATGTACATTTCATTTTATATATTGGCGCCTTTCTATATAAAGTGAAACTCCAGTTAGCTGCTTATGACACTTTTTCATGTAGAAGCCAATACATAAATCAAGGAAGAGGGGGTATGCCCCTCTCTTCCTTAGCAAGTCTTATTATAGTCGTTCTATTTTCAGATATCCAATAAAAAAGGAAAGTCTAGACGATTTCTGTCTTATTGAATAAATATAGAAGCGAATTTTAAGTTATTCTTATAGTCCTTTAGCAGCGATGTATTGAGCAAGGTCTACTACACGGTTAGAATATCCGCTCTCGTTGTCGTACCAAGAGATAACTTTAACCATGTTACCTTCCATTACCATTGTAGATAATGCATCGATTGTAGAAGAGTTGATGTTACCGTTGTAGTCACCAGATACTAGTGGCTCTTCGCTGTAACCAAGGATACCTTTAAGATCGCCTTCAGCAGCTTCTTTAAGAGCATTGTTTACATCTTCAACAGTTACTTCTTTGTCAAGTTCAGCAACTAAGTCTACTAAAGAAACGTTTGGAGTTGGAACACGCATAGCTCCACCGTTTAATTTACCTTTTAATTCAGGTAATACTAGAGATACAGCTTTAGCAGCACCAGTTGAAGTTGGGATGATGTTTTCAGCAGCTGCACGAGCACGACGGTAATCTTTGTGTGGTAAGTCTAAGATTTGTTGGTCGTTTGTGTAAGAGTGAACTGTTGTCATCATTCCGCGTTTAAGACCGAACTTGTCGTTTAACACTTTAGCAAATGGCGCTAAGCAGTTAGTTGTACAAGAAGCGTTTGAAATTACGTTGTGGTTAGCCGCATCGTATTTGTCTTCGTTAACACCCATTACGATTGTGATATCTTCGTCAGATGCTGGAGCAGAGATGATTACTTTTTTAGCTCCTGCTTCTAAGTGTTTTGCAGCGTCAGCGCGTTTTGTGAAGAATCCAGTAGATTCAACAACGATTTCTACGCCTTGTTTGCCCCAAGATAATTGAGCTGGGTCACGTTCAGCAGAGATTTCGATTGTTTTACCGTTTACTACTAAGTTGCTACCATCTACTACTACTTCTGCATCTAATTTTCCGTGTACAGAATCATATTTTAAAAGGTGAGCAAGCATGTTAGCATCTGTTAAGTCGTTAATTGCTACTACTTCAACGTTATCATTTTTTAAAGCTGCACGGAATACGTTACGGCCGATACGACCAAATCCGTTAATACCAATTTTTACTGCCATGGGTATTTCCTCCTTGAATGTAAAAAGTATTTTTTTATATGAGGGATTAATTAAAATCCCTTACTAACTCTTTTGCGGCGCCTTCATCTGTAATGAGAATCGAATCATGCGCTTGTTGCATAAACGCTTTAATTGCCTTTGCTTTTGATGAACCTCCTGCAACAGCAATAACACATTTATTGTTCTTTAAATCATCGAGTTGTATGCCAACTGTTTTAACTTTATGAACAACTTCGCCTTGATGATTAAAATAGTATCCAAATGCCTCACCTACAGCATGTCCATTTTTCACTTTTTCTAAGTCAGCTTGTGGTGTTTTACGGCGTTCTGCCATTGTCATAGCGTCTCCTATTCCGTGAACAACCATACCAGCGGACTTAATTAAATGAAGCATGTCTTTAATAGATGGTTCACCGATAATGGATCGGTATGCTTCATCACTAAGCTGATCTGGAACATGAAGCAAGCGATAGTGACTCATGGACTTTTCAGCCATCTTAGCACAAATCGTATTTGCTTGGTTTTGTACATTTTCACCTAGCCCTCCGCGAGCAGGTACAAAAAGTACATCAGGGTGTTTTGAATCAGGTGTCATCATTTCGGCAACGGCGGCAAGCGTTGTACCACCTGTAACAGCAACGGTATTTTTTTTACCAACAAGGCGCTCCTTGATACATGAAACAGATGCTCGACCCATTTCATTTTTGACCCAAGGAGACTGATCACTATCTCCAGATACAACAACAACTTCTGATAAAGAAAACGCCTCTTTTAATGTTGTTTCCAATAATCGAAGTCCTGAAACTTCCTTCATTACTTCTTCTAATTCAGCCAGAAGTAGTTCTCCCTCATTTGTAAGCGTCATCCCACTAGGGTAAATGTCAATCAAATCTTGTTCTTTTAAGAATGTTACTTCGCTTCGTAACACACGCTCTGTTAGCCCAAGGCTTACAGCTAAGTTTCTGCGACCAATCGGCTGCATTAAACGTATGTATTGCAAGATTTGATAACGCTTTTGCATAACTGAGAGAAGTTCAGGTAATAATTTTCGTTGTACTTCTATTAAAGAACGCATGTTAAAATCCCCTTAAGGCATAAACTTGCTGGACACGTTTTGTCCCATATAGACATATTATGTCCCACCTTGCGCAAAAAAAATTCACCCTGCTACAAAATCTATTCTAACAGGAGTGAATCCTTTATTCAACTCATGTGTTGCCTATTTTTAAAAGTAAGCGTTTTCTTAATGGAATACCGGTTATTTTTCCATATTCCACTTCTTCTCCATCCATTTCTACTACAGGAATCGCAAGGTGATACTTTTCCAACCACTCATCGTTTTTGTAAATATCTCGTTCAATAAGCTGAAAGGAAAACTCAGACTGTATATCTACAAGCAGCTCCTTTGCATCATCGCATAAGTGACAACCATTTTTGGTATATAGTACGACTTCCACATCCCCACTCCTTTACTGCGTGACAAAAAGTTTTCGTTGACTGGATGGCAGAACGTTTAATTGATCTCGATATTTGGCTACCGTTCGTCTTGAAATATTAACGTTGTAATTGCTTTGCAAGACGTTAGCTAACTGCTGATCTGAAAGCGGGCGCTGTTTGTTTTCTTCTGATACTAGCTTTTTAAGCAGTTCTTTTACGTGAGTTGTAGAGGTCGCTTCGTTGTTGCCGAGTTGAATACTAGTTGAGAAAAAAGATTTCATTGAAAAGGTGCCAAAGGGCGTTTGGATATATTTGTGCCGAGTAGCACGGCTAATCGTTGATTCATGCACAGACGTTTGTTCTGCTACTTCCTTCATTGTTAACGGCTTCAAATACGAAGGACCCTTTTTAAAAAATGCTTCTTGTTCAACGAGTAAGGTATTCATTAATGCGTTTAATGTGTCTTTGCGTGTGTGTAAACTTTTCATAATCCATTGAAACTCACGGTATTTCTCTTGCAAATAAGAGAACATCTCTTGGTTCTGCCTATTTTTCAGCTGTAGTTTGTATTGTTCATTCACTGAAAGACGAGGTTCCAAATCCTCATTTGCATAAGCAACGACATTTCCATCTTCAATTTTCACAATAAAATCCGGTACAATGAATCGTTCATTGGACTTCATATAAAATGATCCAGGACGAGGATTTAATTTCTTAATCTGTTCATGTAATTGTTGAAGAGCTTCAAGTGAGATTTGACATAACTTTGAAATTTTCATCCATTTTTTATAGGCAAATTCTTCAAAGTGATGTGTCAAAATTTGCTCTATTTTTTCCGTCCATTGATTACTTCTTTTTAATTGAAGCATTAAACACTCTTGTAAACTTCTCGCCCCTACTCCTGCAGGGTCCATCTGCTGCACAAGTTGAAGAGCCTTTTCAACCTGCTCTTGACCTTGACCAAGCTGGTTAGCAAGTATGATTAACTCATCGTGCAAATAGCCAGCATCGTCCAGACTATGAATAACAAACTCAACGGCTGCCTGCTCACATTCATCTAATTTTAATAATGCGGCTTGATTTATTAAATGTTCGTGCAGCGTTTCTTTAGGAGCTGGTATACTACTCATATAATCTGTTGAATCAGAAGTTGCATGATTTTTTTGATTGTGAGATGTATAGACGGGCAGCTCTGAAAAATCTATAAGCGGATTTTGAAGCGCCTGCTCATGTAAAAACGCTACAATATCCATCGATGAATATTGTAAAAGAGAAATAGCTTGTGATAATTCTTTTGACATCGTCAACTTTAACGACTGCTGCTGAAATAATCCAATCTCCATTATTTCTCCCCTCCCCTTCATCTATTTTACTATAAAAACGCTTTCAAAGAGCATGTAACTATTTTTTATATGTAATTTTTTCATCAAAAAATCTCCGTCAACCTTTGTTAACGAAGCGGTTCATCCTATTTTTAATTACTAACCATCAAAAAAGTAATAGAGCTATACACCTTTATAACTTTTCATTATAATTCGCACCAACTACATGATACGAGTAATAATCCGACATGACTTTTTCTTAGTCATGTCGAATTTTCTGCATTTGTATAATAATAATAGAAGAATTGCTTATTGAATGGTTTGTGCCATTTGCATAAACTTGTCTAAGTTTTCTTCGTCATTTTTCGTAAAAATGGTTAGCTTCATTGGTTTCTTTCCTTTAACTAACACAGAGTTTACCGTATGATCGCCAGATGTGGCTTCATACCAAACAGAATCTTTGAAGATTCCATCCTCTTCAAGAATTTTTTTCTCTGATGCATTTTTATTAACTGCTGTTGCCGTTTGTTTAACAGATTGAGCAGCGTCGTCCATCGATGTTTCTGGTGAAAGCATTTCAATACGCATAAATTGAGAATCATCTGAAGTTAATACTAATGCATCTTTTCCTGGTTCTTCACCCGTTAGTTCATAGCCGTCCATTACTTGGATAGAATAGTCTTGTTCTGGGCTTTTTGTTGGTTCTGTTTCTGAAGAAGGCGTTGACTGTCCATCTTCCGCTGTTTCGCTAGTTGATGACTGACTTCCTGAAGGTTTAGTCGAGGCCTCGGAAGAATCAGCATCTTTTTTCGTCTCTTCTTTTGCAGCGCCTGATGCTTGATCAGATTTAGAAGCCGTATCCTGCTGAACATTTTCTGCTTGATCATTAGACTTCGGCTGAGCAACATCTTCGTTCGTCCCGCATGCAGATAGCAATAGCGCTACCGATGCACTGACAATGAAAAGTTTGTTTATATATTTCATATTTATTCCTCCTCCGTGTTTCTTTTCCTTATATACTGTTTTATAGTATTCTGACAAATTCCGCAACCGGTACAATGGAATTAATTTCTTTCTTTCTTGCGCGTATAAAGGGGTACAGGAGAAAAATAAATATTATTCTTTTAGAAGATGAGCCTTTTTACTCAAAATAAAAAACGTTGCGTAATCCGCAACGTTTTAAGACGCCCTCGACAGGATTCGAACCCACCCTAAGAGAACCGGAATCTCTTGTGCTATCCACTACACTACGAGGGCATATTTGTCACAACTTCCATTATAGGAGAGAAAACTTCTCTTTTCAATAGAATACTACGTTTATTTTTTTTAGAAGGGGGAAAAATTTTAATAATGTCAAAGAGGAATACATAGTCTTTTAAGCGAATATGTGTAGTAGAGGTTCTTTTGTTTGACCTTTATTGACCATACGTGTATTATAGGTACATAACAAATTATTCTTGTTAAGGAGGAATTTAATATGAACTTAATTCCTACAGTTATTGAACAAACAAACCGTGGTGAACGTGCTTATGACATTTATTCACGTTTATTAAAAGACCGCATTATTATTTTAGGTAGTGCTATTGACGATAATGTAGCTAACTCAATCGTTTCTCAGCTTCTATTCTTAGCTGCTGAAGACCCAGAAAAAGATATCTCACTTTATATCAACAGTCCAGGTGGCTCTATTACAGCTGGAATGGCTATCTACGATACGATGCAATTCATTAAGCCAAAAGTCTCTACAATTTGTATCGGTATGGCTGCATCAATGGGTGCTTTCTTACTGGCTGCTGGTGAAAAGGGCAAACGTTTTGCTCTTCCAAACAGCGAAGTAATGATTCATCAACCTCTTGGTGGTGCTCAAGGACAAGCTACTGAAATCGAAATTGCGGCAAAACGTATTCTATTCTTACGCGAAAAACTAAATTCAATTTTAGCTGAGCGTACAGGTCAACCGTTAGAAGTGCTACAACGTGATACAGATCGTGATAATTTCATGACTGCTGAACGCGCTTTAGAATACGGCCTAATTGACAAAGTATTAGAAAACGACTCTAAATAAGAAAAAAGCCTTTCCCATTGTGGGAAAGGCTTTTTTATGCATCGTTCTCTACGTAAGCTGCTAACGCATCCATTGCTTCTTTTTCATCTACCCCTTCAACAATGAGCGTAATAAGAGAACCATTATTAATCGCTAAGCTCATTAACCCCATGATACTTTTAGCGTTGACTACTTTCTCATCTTTCTTCAAGTACACATCAGATGTAAAGCGAGTTGCTTCTTGCACAAATAGTGCCGCAACACGAGCTTGTAATCCCGTTTTTAATTTTACTTCTACTTGTTTTTCCATGATAAAATCCTCCCCCTTGCAATTCCCCTTATGTGACTGGCTGACCGGCGCGAAGCTTGTCTGCTATTTGGTCAATTTTACGCAAACGATGGTTAATGCCCGATTTGCTAATTTGACCTCCAGCTACCATCTCACCAAGCTCCTTTAACGTAACGTCTTGATATTCCACACGCAAACGAGCAATTTCTCTTAGCTTTTCTGGTAAGATGTCTAATCCAGCTGTTTCATCAATATAACGAATGTTTTCCACTTGACGAATAGCTGCTCCGATCGTTTTATTTAAGTTAGCTGTTTCACAATTAACTAAGCGATTAACGGAATTTCGCATATCTCGGACGATTCTTACATCCTCAAACCGCAAAAGGGCGTTATGGGCTCCAATGATATTTAGAAACTCCGTAATTTTTTCAGCTTCTTTCAAATAGTTAATATAGCCTTTTTTCCGCTCTAATGTTTTACTATTCAATTGAAATTCGTTCATTAAATTGCATAAAGCTTCGTTATGCTCTTCATACAATGAAAAGATTTCAAGATGGTACGATGATGTCTCCGGGTTATTAATAGAGCCGCCGGCTAAAAATGCGCCTCTTAAGTAGGATCGCTTACAGCATTTCTTTTGTACTAGCTCTGGTGAAATACGATGTGTAAACGTGAATCCTTCTTCTACAATTCTTAAGTCTTCCAAAAGCATTCTCGTTTTCTCTACTAATCGAACAATATACACATTGTTTTTCTTCAACCGCATTTTCTTACGCACAAGCAGTTCTACTGACACATCATAATTTTTCTTAAGCAAGACATAAATGCGTCTAGCAATCGCTGCGTTTTCTGTTTGAACATCAACTGTGAATTTTTTATTCGAAAAAGAAAGTGAACCATTCATTCGAATTAATGCAGAGAGCTCTGCTTTTGCACAGCAATCTTTGACTTCTAAATTCGTTAACTCTTTTTTTGTTTCTGATGCAAATGACATAACTTCACCTCCAATCTACATACGGAAATAGTGTTAAACACCCGTATTCGCTTTACCTTGCAGCGATGTCAGCATAGAATACACAAGCTTTGCTACTTTTTTTGTATCATGCCTAATTACGCTGCCGTCATACTGAATAATTTGATCTTCAATCACTTCTAACCCTAATTTTATCAATACTTCACGATCATATTCTACAGGCTGAGCCTGCTCTACTTGATATTTCTTTTTCAAGGGTGCTGGAATAGGTGCATTATTGACGATAATCGCATCTAAAAACGCACACGGCATATGATTGTAAAGCGCTTTAATATGATCACTTGCTTTAAACCCTAATGTCTCACCCGGCTGCGTCATCACGTTGCATACGTACACTTTCTTTGCTTTTGTCGAACAAAGCTCGTTACAAATATCTTGCACCAGTAAATTTGGCAAAATACTTGTATAAAGGCTTCCAGGTCCCAATACAATTAAATCAGCGCGTCGAATAGCTTTTATTGTCTCGACAAGCGGTTTCACATCGGCAGGCGATAAAAATACTTTATTAATTTTTTTATTGACTTCTGGAATTTTAGATTCACCTGTTACGATGGATCCATCTTGCATCTCCGCATGCAGCACAACACTTTGATTAGCTGCCGGAAGCACTTTCCCTCTGACGTTTAGTACTTTGCTCATTTCTCGTATAGCATGCACAAAATCGCCAGTAATAGACGTCATAGCTGCAAGCAACAAATTGCCCAGAGAATGGCCTGTAAGCTCATTCCCTGTATCAAATCGATGCTGAAAAAGCTCTTCAACTAGCGGCTCTACATCAGATAAAGCAACTAGCACATTTCGAATATCACCAGGAGCAGGGATTTCAAGTTCATCGCGCAATCGGCCAGAACTTCCCCCGTCGTCTGCTACGGTTACGATGGCTGTAAGATCAAGAGGGTATTCCTTCAACCCTCTTAACAGCACTGGTAAACCCGTTCCTCCCCCAATGACGACAACTTTTGGAAGCTGTTCACTGCTCATCTATGATTTTCCTTTCTCCTCTCAATGTCACGATGAGAAATATGGGTTTTGTATTCATTCTGGAAATGGTGACCTAAATATTCAGCTAATGTAACGGAGCGATGCTGTCCGCCTGTGCACCCTATAGCAATGACCAGCTGGCTCTTACCTTCTCGCTTGTACTGTGGAAGCATAAACGAAAGTAAGTCTACTACTTTTTCAATGAACTTTTGAGTTTCCGTCCATTTTAATACGTAAGAAGAAACCTCTTCTTCCAGCCCTGTTTTAGGACGCATATGGTCAATGTAGTGAGGGTTTGGCAAAAAGCGCACATCAAAGACTAAATCAGCGTCAATAGGCACCCCGTATTTAAAACCAAACGACATCACATTAACAGTAAAAACTTGTGAAGCGTGTGAAGAAAACTGAGTCAAAATCTTTTCTCTAAGCTCTCTTGGCTTTAACTCTGACGTCTCATAAATAAGCTGAGCTCTTCCTTTTAACTCCTCAAGCAACTCTCTTTCTATACCAATCCCTTCTAGCGGTAAACCTGAAGGAGCTAGCGGATGTGAACGTCTCGTTTCTTTGTAGCGCGTCACCAATACAGAATCTTTTGCATCTAAAAATAAAATTTGTGGCGTGACCCACGTTGTTTCACTCATGTTATCCAATGCTTCAAATAGGCTTTCAAAAAATTCTCTGCCTCGTAAATCCATAACAAGAGCAACTTTATTCATTTTATTCCCTGACTCTTTCATGAGTTCTAAAAATTTCGGTAGCAATGTAGGGGGTAAATTATCTACACAAAAGAACCCTAAATCTTCAAAACTCTGAATTGCTACTGTTTTTCCTGCACCTGACATTCCAGTAATAATCACTAATTGAATATCGCTTACAGACCCAGTACTCATTTTCCATCCCCCTCAATCTATACATACATGTCTATTTGTCATTAACAAGGATCAATTCGATAAGATAATAACTCAAAATCCGTTGT
Source organism: Priestia aryabhattai (assembly GCF_023715685.1). Taxonomy (NCBI): domain Bacteria; kingdom Bacillati; phylum Bacillota; class Bacilli; order Caryophanales; family Bacillaceae; genus Priestia; species Priestia aryabhattai. Next base: position 240,610 of record NZ_JAMBOQ010000005.1, on the reverse strand, counting down.
ATACGTAAAGTTGCCATAAATAACACCCGATCCTTTTGCTACATAATCGATAATGTGATGATCTCCCGGTGCCATCGGCAATTCATTTACTTCACTCAAATTATGCCAACCGAGTTTGCCTTCTTCTGATTCTAGCACATTTGTCCCATCAAAATCTGTAGCAAAAAAAGTAAACATCATCCACTCAGATGAAATTTGATCGTTTTCTTTCATCGTAAAAGTAAAGATACCTTTTACAGTGGGATTTTTCAAATAAATTCCTGTTTCTTCACGAAATTCTCTTACAACAGAGTCTTTTACAGATTCTCCTTGCTCCATTTTCCCACCAGGGGCCACCCACCAGTTTCTTCGTGGCTTTTGAAGCAACAATACTTTATCGTCTTTCATTAATACACAATTTGTGACCCTTTGCATGTTTTCCACCTCATTGTATGTATACTGACATTTTCTTTTATTATACTACGAAACAAACTTCTCTCACAACGGAGATGAACTAACTATTACTAAATTTTCTGAAAATAATCCCTTGCTGTTATATACGTAAATTCAATCTGTTATAGTCAAAAAAAAGAGGCATAGGAACACGTCCTATGCCCGACATACATATATTTTATAAAAGGGGGTCAATTACTATCTATATAGTACCCCATCAATGTTTCACAGGCGTTACAGAACAGTTAAAACCGAATTACGTTTTGTAAAAGATTGATTTCAGCTTTATTGCTGAATAGCTTTTAACTTTTCTTTTAACTCTTCTACATAGTGCTGAGCCGCTTGAGCAGCAATACTTCCATCACCTGTAGCTGTTACAATTTGACGAAGAGCTTTTTCACGAACATCTCCAGCTGCGAACACACCTGGTACTTTTGTTTCCATTTGCTCGTTCGTTTCAATATACCCTTCTTTATTCGTAATGTTTAGGCTTTCGAATGGTTTTGTTAGTGGAACCATTCCAACATAAATGAATACGCCTTCCGCACCGAATTCACGCTCTTCACCTGTTTTTGTGTCTACTAACGTTACGCTACCTACTTTACCGTCTTTTTCATTTACTTCTTTGACCGTTGTATTCCAAATGAAATCAACTTTTTCGTTGTCAAATGCACGCTGTTGTAGGATTTTCTGCGCGCGAAGCTCATCGCGTCGGTGAATAATTGTTACTTTTGTTGCAAAGCGTGTTAAATATACGCCTTCTTCAACCGCAGAGTCTCCACCGCCTACAACGACTAGCTCTTTGCCTTTAAAGAATGCGCCGTCACATACAGCGCAATAAGATACGCCCCGGCCGCCTAGTTCTTTTTCTCCTGGCGCGCCTAATTTTTTATATTCAGCACCCGTAGCAACGATTACTGAACGTGTTTTATATTCTTTGCTGCCTGCACGAACTGTCTTGTATTCTTCTCCGTCGATGATTTCTTTAATATCACCGTACGCATATTCAGCACCGAATTTTTTTGCATGCTCAAACATTTTGTTTGAAAGGTCCGGACCAAGTATATGATCATACCCTGGATAGTTTTCTACATCTTCCGTATTAGCCATTTGACCGCCTGGAATTCCGCGTTCAATCATTAGTGTTGATAGATCTGCACGAGATGTATATACAGCAGCAGTCATACCTGCTGGACCTGCCCCAATAATAATGACATCATAAATTTTTTCTTCTGTCATTGCTTTACACTCCTTTTAGGAAATTCCTTCGTAGTTGATTCCAAATTTATGGATAATTCTTTCGTTATCACTATCCTAATATGTTCTTCCTATTATCGTCTATTTTTTTGCTCAATTTAATAACGCATTCACAATTTTACTGTACTTTCTAACTGTTGCAGCGGAAATGGAATATTGTTTTGCCACATCGGCTTGAGTAATAGCCTGCCTTTTTTCTTTCACCCATATATATGTGACGGCTGCGGCCCATGCATTTACGTTCACATGCTGAAAATCATAGGATTGTTTATATACCTGTACATATACATAGAACCAAAAGCTTAAAAGATCCTGGGTATCACTTTCAGTCTGCGATTCCATCTCCAGTTCAATAACATCTGCCACCTCAAAAATCACATGGTGTTTATCCTGCCATACATAAGTATATACTTCATCTAAAAGTGTACTCATATGTATGGACGACTTGATTTCTTCCAAAAGAAGCAGACGCTGTTGTTCAGGAAGCTTCTTCGCCATATACAAGCTGTAAAGCTGATCATGAACATTTTTTGTTGCACACTTCTTTTTCGCTGTAAAATCCACTTTCGATTGAAAAACCTTCGCAGCTTTCTGATTGATGCGCCAAGGCTCCTCTCCTTCTTTATCAGGAACGTCTTCCAATGCCAGCTTCCACATTTCTTTAGCGAACGCTTCACGTCCGGTATAGTAAGAAGCATATGAGAGCCAATAATGAAATGAGTTGTCTCCTTGAAATCCTTGTGTATAAAGCTTTTTCAACCATTTATAAGATAGTCTGTATTGACCAATCAATGCAAATGTTGCTCCAAGCTTATAGCGGTGTTCAAATGACATCGGATAAACGCGGCTAAGCCCGTCTGTAAGCTCCTCAACTTCTTTATGCTTATGGCAATAATAATAGAAAATAAGCTGGTTGCATAATGCATGAAGATTTCCAGGGTTTTTCTCCAATACTTCATTCAGCAAATCCATTGCTTTATCAATTTTATTTAAATAAAAATAAGCTAACGCTAAATTATTATATGCAGACCAGAATTCTGGATACTCATCAATTATTTCAGTTAACAAATCCACTGCTTCTTCAAAATTCGTTTCTTCAAGCAGTTTTTTTGCTTGTTCTTGTTTTATAATCAGCATGTCGCCTAGCTGATTTTTAGGCTCTTCATCTTCTTCATCCACATCAATTGATAGTAAATCTAACAGATCTGTAGCCGATCGAAAGAGGTCACCATTTGGAAAATGCTCAATGTAATACATCGCGTATTTTTTTGATTCTTCAAACAGTCCAAGATGCGCATAGCTGTTGGCTATATAGTAGTAACAGCTTCCTAATGTATCATCCATATGATGAATCACATGGAGAAAAAGCTCGTTGGCATCTTGATAATCTCCCCGCTCCGTTAAAGCTACTCCAACGTTTGTAAGAAGCTGTGGATTACGGGCATTTTCTTTGTTTGCACGCGTTAAATACTTGAGCGCTTTATCTGACTCCTCTTCTTCAAACGCCTGCAGCGCTTTTTCAAAATAGAAGTCACCCGTTTGCGAAAATGGAATTACTTGTGCCATTTTTTGAATTACTTTTGAGTGTTTTTCCATTAAGCCCTCCAAATAAGTTGATAATTTCGACGTTCGTAGTATATCACATTTGCCAAGAAGTTTAATACCTCTATTCAAAAAAGGAGCCTGCAAGCAGTTGTTTCTTGACACAAATAAGAGAAGAGTTTGCCTCTTTTATCTAAAATGAGACAATCCCTTCCCTACTTTCACTATGTAGCTATTAGCTAGAGTGACGCTCCCTTAATACTGATAGGACATCATCTAAAGGCAGCTTTTGCTCACGAAGTAAAACAAGTACGTGATACAATAAATCTGCCACTTCCCACTTCAGCTCATCATGGTCACGATTTTTTGCTGCAATAATCACTTCACCAGCTTCTTCTCCTACTTTTTTGAGGATTTTATCTACGCCTTTATCAAATAAGTACGTCGTATAAGCTCCTTCTGGCATTTCAGCTTCACGCTTAGCGATTACTTCTTCTAGCTCATTAATAATGGCAAAGCGATTATCGTTTTGTTTGTTTTCGCCAAGAATTGTTTCATTAAAACAGCTGTAAGCACCCGTATGACAAGCAGGACCTTGAGGCTCTACTTTTACAACAAGAGAGTCAGCATCACAGTCATATGCCATACTCACAATTTTTTGTGTATTTCCAGAGGTTGCGCCTTTGTGCCACAATTCTTGTCGAGAACGGCTGTAGAACCATGTTTCACGTGTATCAATTGATTTTTGAAGTGATTCTTCGTTCATATAAGCCAATGTTAAAACTTCTTTGCTCACAGCATCCTGTACAATAGCTGGTACAAGTCCATCACTGTTGAATTTAATATTTTCAATCGTCATCGAATGCTCACTCCTTGTTGTTTTGCATAGCTTTTAATTTCTTTTACAGATGTTTCTTTATAGTGAAAGATTGAAGCTGCCAAAGCCGCGTCAGCTTCTCCTTTTTCAAACGCATCGACAAAATCTTGACCGTTTCCAGCGCCGCCAGAAGCAATAACAGGAACGCTCACCGCTTGGCTGACTGCTTTGGTTAATGCTAAATCAAACCCTGACTTTTCGCCGTCTTTATCCATGCTCGTTAACAAGATTTCACCTGCACCGCGCTTCACTGCTTCTCTTGCCCAATCGATTACTTCCCAGTCCGTTGCGTTGCGGCCTCCGTGTGTATAAACTCGCCATGATTGTAAGCTTTCATCGTACTTAGCATCGATTGCTACCACAATACACTGAGCACCAAAAAAGTCAGACCCTTCTGTAATCAGTGCTGGGTTGAGTACGGCAGCTGTATTTAATGACACTTTGTCTGCACCCGCACGAAGCATTCTCTTCATATCTTCCAGTGCATTAATTCCTCCGCCCACAGTAAAAGGAATCGCTAGCTGAGATGCTACTTCTTCTACAACATGTACCATCGTTTTGCGTCCTTCATGAGAAGCAGAAATATCTAAAAACACTAATTCGTCTGCGCCTTCTTCATCGTAAAATTTCGCCAACTCTACAGGATCTCCTGCATCTCGAAGTTCCACAAACTGAACTCCTTTTACAACACGGCCGTCCTTTACATCTAAACAAGGAATGATTCGTTTTGTAATCATTACGCTTTCACCTCTTGAAGTGCTTCAGCTACTGTAAACTTATTTGTATAAAGTGCTTTCCCTACAATCGCGCCAATAACCCCATCAGCTTCATGTTTCTTTAATGCATCTAAATCAGCAAGCTTACTAACCCCGCCTGATGCAATCACACCTTTTCCAGTAGCCTTAGCCATCTCAACAATCCCTTCAACATTAGGGCCAGACAGCATACCATCTGTAGAGATATCCGTAAAAATAAATGTTTCCGCACCAGCATTAGCCAATTCTTTTCCTAGTTCTGTCGCTTTGATTGTAGATGTTTCCACCCAACCTTCCGTGGCAACATAGCCATCGCGCGCATCAATCCCGATAGCAATACGCGCACCATACTCTTTCAGCATTTTTTTCACAAATTCAGGATTAGAAATAGCTGCACTTCCTAAAATAACGCGGTCAATTCCGTTTTCTAGATAGTAAGCAACATCAGCTTCTGAGCGAATGCCTCCTCCAATTTGAACACGTACATTTAATTTCTTTTTCACGCCTAGCACAAATTCATCATTCACGCGCTTAGCTGCTTTTGCACCGTCCAAATCAACCATGTGAATCCACTGAGCGCCTTCATTTGCGAATTGTGTGGCCATATCTATCGGAGAATCTCCGTATACCGTTTCTTTTGTGTAATCTCCTTGAAGCAAACGGACACACTTTCCTCCGCGCATATCAATGGCTGGATATATTTCAAATTTGCTCATACGATGGGCTCCTTTTCTCTACGAAGTTTGCATAATTTTGCAGCATTTGCATTCCGATTGCACTGCTTTTTTCAGGGTGAAATTGAGTACCAAATACGTGGTCTTTTCCAACAACCGCTGGAACTTCAACATCATAAGGACTTGTTGCTAGAAGCACGTCTTGGTCACTTGTTTTTACGTAATAAGAGTGAACAAAGTAAACGTGACCTTCGCTAATTCCATCAAGCAGGGCAGACTGCTGATGAAAATCTAAAGAGTTCCAGCCCATATGCGGGACTTTATAAGTCTGTCCTTCGGCAGTAATGCCGGGAATACGCTCGACTCTCCCTTTTAACAGTTCCAGCCCTTTCGTTACGCCGTTCTCATCGCTTTCTTCAAATAACAGCTGCATACCTAAACAAATTCCAAGCAAAGGCATTCCTTTTGCTACTTCTTCTTTAATAAAGTCCGTCAGCTTTGTTTGATTCAGCTGTTCCATCGCATCTTTGAATGCTCCAACTCCAGGAAGAATCAGCCCTTTTGCCTTTCTTAGTTCTGCAGGATCTGCGGAGATAATATAGTCATAGTTTAATCGTTCAAGAGCTTTACTTACGCTGTATAAGTTTCCCATCCCATAGTCGATAATTCCAATCATTTACAACATCCCTTTCGTCGAAGGCACACCTTTGACACGCGGATCAATCGTTGTCGCTTCGTCCAAAGCACGTGCTAATGCCTTAAATACCGCTTCAATAATATGGTGTGTATTTTTACCGTAGTGTACGATTACATGTACATTCATACGAGATTCTAATGCGAATTTCCATAAAAATTCATAAACAAGCTCTGTATCAAATGTACCGACGCGCGATGCGGGAATGTCACCTTTAAATTCAAAGTGAGGACGATTACTTAAATCTACTACGACTTGAGCCAAAGCGTCATCCATTGGTACAAAAGCATTTCCATAGCGTTTAATTCCTTTTTTATCACCGAGCGCTTCTTTGAACGTTTGACCAAGACAAATACCGATGTCTTCTGTTGTATGGTGATCATCAATCTCCGTGTCTCCATCTGCTTTTACATCAAGGTTAAACTGTCCGTGTTTTGTAAATAAATCGAGCATATGATTTAAAAAAGGAACGCCTGTGTCAATGTTCGCTTTTCCTTCTCCATCGATTCCAATCGCTAATGCAATATCCGTTTCGTTCGTTGTACGTTTAATACTTGACTCTCTCATTGTGAAACTCCTTTCAACTATGCATGTAATAGGTAAAGAAAAGAACATTTCTACTCTTTCCTTTTAATCTCCACCTTATTTTTTAAAACGTTCTTCAACCGCCCTTGCATGCGCTTCTAGCCCTTCTAAACGAGCAAACGCTGCGATTTTCGAGACATTTTTCTGCAGGGCTTGTTGGCTGTATGAAATGATACTAGACTTCTTCACAAATGAATCAACTGATAAAGGACTTGAGAATTTTGCTGTCCCATTCGTTGGAAGAACATGATTTGGCCCGGCGAAATAATCGCCAACAGGTTCTGAGCTGTATCTTCCTAGAAAAATAGCACCGGCATGACGAATGGAACCTAAAAGTTCAAGCGGACTTTCAGTCATAATTTCTAAATGCTCAGGAGCTAATTGGTTAACAGCTTCAATCGCTTCTTCTAATGACCCGGTCACATAAATAGCGCCATGGTTATCAATAGAAGGTTTTGCAATTTCTTTACGAGGTAAAGATTCTACTTGTCTTTCCACTTCTTCATTAACAGCTTCGGCTAATTTCATAGAAGACGTAACTAAAATACTTGAAGCTAATTTGTCATGTTCTGCTTGAGACAATAAATCCGCCGCCACTTCATTCGGCTTAGCCGTATCGTCTGCTAGTACGACAATTTCACTAGGTCCAGCAATTGAGTCAATGTCTACTAAGCCATATACTTCTCTCTTCGCTAATGCAACAAAGATATTACCAGGCCCTACAATTTTATCGACGGGTTTAATTGTTTCTGTTCCATAGGCAAGTGCTCCTACTGCTTGAGCTCCCCCTACTTTATAAATCTCTTCGACCCCAAGCTCACTCGCTGCTACAACTACTCCAGCAGGCAGCACGCCGTCTTTTCCTGGAGGTGAAACCATCACAATACGTTTTACCCCTGCCACTTGAGCAGGAATGACATTCATTAAAACGGAGGAAGGATACGCCGCAAGGCCTCCCGGTACATAAACACCTACTGCATCTAAAGGCGTTACTTTCTGCCCTAAAATTGTGCCGTCTTCTTTTGTTGTCATCCAAGACTGCTCGATCATTCTTTCATGGTAATCCCGAATGTTGTCAGCAGCTTCACGAATAATTGACAGCATATCTGAATCAACCAGCTCATAAGCACGCTTCTTTTCTTGTTCTGTCACAAGCAAAGAAGAAAGCTCGACGCCATCAAATTGGGCTGTATAACCTTTTAAAGCTTCGTCTTTTTGCTCTTGCACTTGCTTTAAAATATTTACGACAATTTCTCTTTGAGCACTCGTCCCTTGATCAATCGTACGCTTTAAGCTCACTTGTTCTGTTACACGTGTAATTTTCAATGTATGTCACCTCTTTTATACAGGTTGAACCACTTGGGCTAAACGATTCACTAAATCATCAATTCGTTCGTCTTTTAAACGATAGCTCACAGGATTCACAATCAAACGCGATGTAATATCTTCAATGTGCTCTAATTCGACAAGTCCGTTCTCTTTTAGTGTTTGTCCCGTTGATACAATATCAACAATCCGGTCAGCAAGGCCGATTAAAGGCGCTAATTCAATCGAACCATTCAATTTTATAATTTCTACTTGCTCCCCTTGCTCTCGGAAATAAGTAGATGCTACATTTGGATATTTGGTTGCTACTTTTTGAGCAATTTCTGATTTTTTAGCATTAGGCAAACCTGCAACGGCCAGATGACATTTACTAATATTCAAATCCAATAGCTCATAGACATCTCGCTCTTCTTCTAACATCACGTCTTTACCTGCAATACCAAGATCCGCTACTCCGTATTCTACATAAGTGGTAACGTCCATTGGCTTCGCTAAAATAAAGCGCATGTTCTCTTCAGGAATGTCTACAATCAGCTTGCGCGAATCGTCAAATTCTGGCGGCAGTTGAAAATCTGCTTGACGCAAAAGTTCAGCTGCTTCTTCAAAAATACGTCCTTTTGGCATTGCAATTGTTAATAGTTCACTCATTATTGTCCCCCCTTGCCTCGTTTTCCAATTAGAAACGTGACCTCTTCAAACTGTGCAGTAAATACATCAACATCATCAACGCCTGCAATTTCCTGAGTCACTACCCGGTATCCTTGCTTGCGCTGTTCAGCAGCTAAAGCTAACGCCTCATCTAAACGCTCTTGACTATATAAAATGCCGTATACCGCTGAAGGCTCATACACTTCTTCGCCCAGCGCTTCAATTAAGCGATCGAGCTGAATTCCAAATCCTGTAGCTGGTGTTTTAGACGCAAATTTTTCAAGAAGTTGGTCATAACGTCCTCCATTACCGATATGGAAACCAACGTTTTCAGCAAATACTTCAAATAAAATACCTGTGTAATAGCTCATATGGCTGACTAAGTTAAAATCAATTTTAATCTCGTCTGTTACACCATACGCATCAAGCATATTCCATAGCTTTTTCAAATCACCGGCTGCTTTTTTACCAGCTTCGTTTTCAACTAGTTCAACCGCTTCTTCAATCTTCTTTTCATCTCCGCGCAGGTTAAGCAGTTGAAGAAGACGCTGTTTATCAATAGAAGATAGATTCAAATCTTTTACATGATTACGATAGCCCACGTAGTTTTTCTCATATAAAAAGCGGCGAAGCACGTTAGCACGTTCTTCATTTCCGACAATCTCTAAAAAAAGCGAATTAACAAACCCGATGTGACCAATTGCCACTTTAAATGATTTAAGTCCCGCTCTCTTTAATGCGCCGATCATGAGGGCAATGACTTCAGCATCGCTGCTCATCGTAGCGTCTCCAATTAGCTCAACGCCTATTTGTTCAAACTCCGCCGGGCGGCCACCCTCACGCTGCTGAGCTCGGAATACATTTGCTTCATAAGCTAAGCGCAAAGGAGAATTATTTAAAAGTTTTGAAGCGGCCACACGTGCAAATGGCGTTGTTACATCCGGTCGCAGCACAAGCGTATGCCCTTCTTTATCTAAAAGTTTAAACAATTGTTGATCTAAAATAGCTGATGCGCTTCCTACCGTTTCGTAGTATTCCACAGTAGGCGTTGCCATATATTGATAGCCCCAGCTGCTGATTTCATCTGCTAGCTGATTGCGAACTTGTTTTTTTCTTTCAAAAAGAGCTGGCAGGGTATCTCTCATTCCAAGGGGTTTTTCAAACATAAATAACTTTGACATTCCGACACGTCCTTTAAGCTTGATTTTATCTATTAAGGAACCATTGATAGGTTGATTTTACTTTATCACACTAATGTATTAGCGAAATAACAAATTAAAGTTATTGATAGTTTACACCCGATAAAGTCCGCCGTCAACCGCCAGCTGTTCAAATTCACAAAAAAAACCACAGCTTAGTTCTTGCTAAGTTGTGGCTTTAGGTTCTGCTTCCCTGCGCTTTTCCATTTCTTCTTTTGTATAGATGACACGCATAGGGTTACCTCCAACAAAGAAACCGGGTGCTACATCTTTATGAACCACCGTTCCAGCCGCTACAACCGCTTCGTTGCCGATTGTTACACCTGGAAGGATGGTGCTATTTGCTCCAATCATCACTTCATCCCCAATGATGACATCTCCAAGACGATATTCCGTTATCAGATATTCATGAGCGAGAATAGTTGTATTGTATCCAATGACCGTATTGCGTCCTACTTGTATTTTTTCAGGAAACATAATATCGAGCATCACCATAAGGGCAAAGGATGTTTGAGGTCCTACTTTCATCCCTAAGCACGCTTTATACAGCCAGTTTTTCATCGAAAGAAAAGGCGTATAACGAGCGCATTGAATGATTAGGAAGTTGCGCACTACCTTCCAAAAAGGCACGGTCTTATAGACATGCCAAAGGGAGTTAGCTCCTTTAACCGGATGGCGCGTCGTTTTTCTCACTGACGTTCTCCTTTTAATATATCAATTAAATCCGTCATATTTTCTAAAATAATATCAGGATTATAAGAAGCGATATGATCTCTTCCTTTTGCACTCCAAGCAACTCCAGCTGTTTTCGTGTAAGCTCTTTGGCCGGAAACGATGTCGTGATGGTTATCTCCCACCATCATCGCTTCTTCAGGTTTAGCATCAAGCAGCTTCAGTGCTTTTTCTACTGGCTCAGGATGCGGCTTTGCATTTGTTACGTCTTCAATTGCGACAATCGTATCAAAGAACTGATCTAACTTTGTCAACTTAAGCCCCATCATGACCGTATTCCTTTGCTTTGTTGTGACAATACCTAATTTATAATTCTGCTCGTGCAGCCATTTAACTGTTTCAAGTACGCCTTCAAATTCTTTAACAAGCAAATCATGATTGGCTAGATTATGCGTGCGATACATCTCAATCATTTCGTTTACTCTCGTTTTATCCATTTCTACAAACGTGTCGTATAAAGGAGGTCCCATAAACTGTAAAATATCTTCACGAGTATATTGTTCAGGATAATAGTGATTGAGCGTATGAGTAAACGAGGCAATAATTAATTCATTTGTATCAATTAACGTACCGTCTAAATCAAACAAAACCGTATTAATCGTCATTATTCATTTCCTTCCCTTGCGTCAGATCAAGTTTGTATAAACCTTATAGCTTTTCTTCATTTACGCCTTAGATTGTGCTTCTTCATTCTCTAAATATTTCTGTTTACTCATTCCCGTCACGCGGCGGATGATAATTAAGATAATGGCTATTACAATCAGTGCAAGTGAAACAACTTGAGCGATTCTGAGTGTATGCGTCAGCATTAAGCTATCCGTGCGAAGCCCTTCTACAAAGAAGCGTCCAACTGAGTACCAGATTAAATAAGATAAGAAAATTTCTCCTTTTCGCAGACTGGTGCGGCGAAGTACCATCAACAGGATAAATCCGGCAAAATCCCATAATGATTCGTATAAAAACGTAGGATGATAATACGTACCGTTAATATACATTTGATTAATAATAAAATTTGGAAGGTGTAAACCTTCTAAAAAAGCACGGGTAACCGGCCCCCCATGTGCCTCTTGATTCATAAAGTTGCCCCAGCGCCCAATGGCTTGGCCAAGGATTAAACTAGGCGCAGCAATATCAGCCAACTTCCAAAATGAAATCTTTTTCACTTTCGAATACACAATGGCAGTTAACACGCCTCCGATTAAACCACCATGAATGGCAATCCCACCTTGCCAAATTTGAGGTATTTCATTTAAATGCTTCGAATAGTATCCCCATTCAAACGAGACATAATAAATTCGTGCACAAATAATGGCTATTGGCACAGCAAATAAGATAAGATCAACAAATGTATCTTTTGATAAGCCTCTTCTTACGCTTTCTCTTGTCGCAATATAAAGACCTAACAGAACACCTGCACCGATAATTACGCCGTACCAGTAGACCGTTAGAGGGCCAATTTCAAGGAAAACACGATCTAACGGCTGAATAGTTGCTTCCACAAGTTAACACCCTTTCTTATAAATCTTCACGATCTCCTTCTTCAATTACATCTGTTAGACGTGCAGAAAATTGTTCTGCTGCGTTAATACCCATACGCTTTAAGCGGAAGTTCATTGCTGCCACTTCAATGATAACAGCTAAGTTTCGTCCTGGGCGTACTGGCAATGTAATTTTTGTAACGTCTGTATCAATAATTTTCATTTTATCTTCTTCTAAACCAAGGCGATCATAATGTTTCTGCTGATCCCATGTCTCTAACTGAATAACAAGCGAAATTCGCTTATAGCTCCGTACAGCTCCTGCGCCGAATAGCGTCATCACATTGATGATCCCTAGTCCGCGAATTTCAAGCAAATGCTCGATTAAACCAGGCGCATTTCCTACAAGCGTGTCTTGATCTTCTTGACGGATTTCCACACAGTCATCGGCTACAAGGCGATGTCCTCGCTTAACAAGCTCTAGAGCTGTTTCACTTTTACCAACGCCGCTTTTTCCCATGATTAATACACCAATTCCGTATATATCAACTAATACGCCGTGTAGGGCAGTAGTAGGTGCTAGCCGGCTTTCAAGAAAATTCGTTAAATGGCTGGAAAGTCGCGTTGTTTTAAAGTTTGAACGCAGCACAGGAACTGATTCACGCTCTGAAGCTTCGATAAGTTCTTTCGGTACATCCATTTCACGCGAAACAATGATAGCCGGCGTGATATCTGTACACATTTTTTCCATTCGAACTTTTTTTTGTTCATCATCTAACTGTTTAAAAAACGATAGTTCTGTTTTACCTAACAGCTGGATACGTTCTGCTGGGTAATATGTAAAATAACCTGCCATTTCAATACCTGGACGTGAAATATCACTCGTTGAAATAGGACGGTCGATTCCTTCTTCTCCGCTAATAAGCTCTAATTTAAATTTCTCAATGATGTCTTTTGTACGTACTTTAACCACCGTGCATCCTCCTTTTATGTACAGCCATATGCCTGTTCATGTCTACAGTATATCCAACTCTCGCTTTTATGTCGCGTTTGGTTCTACTAGCCACTTTATTTTATCATTAATACGGAAAGAAAAGAAAAAAAAGATGGCATAGGCCGCATCGCCTTACCATCTTTTTTAGAAAATTAAATATTGTAAGAAAGTTACCTTCTATTTTGAAGGGGTTCAACAATCACTCGTTGAATAAGCGCATTTAGAAGCGACATGATTACTGAGGCTAAAAGCGCTGTACCAAACCCGTCAATATTAAAAGAGTCTCCCATAACACTTTGTGTAATCATCAGCGTAATGGCATTAATGACGAATAAAAATAGGCCAAGCGTAAGAAATGTCACCGGCAGGGTAAGTAAAATTAAAATCGGCTTAACAAACACATTCAAAATCGATAGAATCAAGCTGGCGATAATAGCTGCACTGACTGATTCCAGGTGAAAGGTGTCAATATAACCTGCGATTACTATTAATACGAGGGCATTGATTAAAATACTAATGATTCCACGCAATAACATCTTTAGAAATCTCCTTCTTCATTTGGAACTAAAAACACAAAAATCATATATAAAATGACCGGGGTACCCACTGTAAAAAATAAACTGATGATAAACAATACGCGCAGTAGTGAAGCATCTATTCCGATATACTGAGAAATACCGCCGATAACACCCGCAAGCTTGCGATTTGTTCGCGAACGATACAACTTTCGCACGTTAATCATCTCCTTTGCTTTTTGACTAAAACAAGCGTTTTCTATTTTATAACAATTGAACCCGTTTTGGATTCAGCTAACAATTTATAGCCTTTAGGCGAAGCGACATTGGCTTTGAAACGAAGCTGTTTCATCACCGTTTCTTTTTTCTCATCTACTATTTCCATCTCAGGAAGTGTACATGTAAAATTCCCAAAGTTAGATTTCAAATCTCCATCAACGGAGAGGTGGGGCGGCGTATAGAGCGTAATGCTTCCCGTAGTCGTTTTGAAAAATGCTTTTTCAATGCGCTCTCCTTTTAAATACGTATCAATATCTCCGTTAAATGTTTGCACGTCAATTTTCTTTGTATCCCCATCAAATTTAACGGTTCCATTGATTGTTTCAAGCTCACATTTCGAAGCAAAAATTCGAGAAAGTTCCATATGCCCGTTTGATGTCTCCATTTCAAGAGAATGGCTATTCACATCGTAAAAGCGGATGGTACCATTAGCTGTTTTGGCTTTTAGGTCTCGTACGCTTAGTCTTTCCCCATCGATTGAACCATTAAACATACGGAGTTTAACGCGTTCATATTCCATTTCTGGAATATAAATAATCGCTTTCACCTTCATTTGTTTTTGCTGAATAGCAAAGCGCAGTTTGCCATTTTCAATGGAAAATGCAGTATGCTGCAAGAAAGTGCGGCGCGCTTCATCTGAATTCTCTACTTTGTAGATAGCAGCTTCACACTCTATTCGTACTTCTGTACTTCCCCAAGGCCGGAGCTGGACGCTTCCATTTGCTAAATCTACATCAATCTCTTGAATATATGCTTCTGATTGTTGAAAGATGTGCTGAACGTCAATCGAAGGTCCAAAGTTAAAATCTAAATCTCCTTCTTTTACTTTTTTTACCGTTTGATCCACAAATGTAAATAATTTTTCTTTTAAAGAGCTTTGAGATGACTTAGAAGCGTACGTTTTTTTCTGTTTTTCTCCTACATAAGGGGATAGCTCAGCTTTATCAGACGTAGCATAGGAAGAATCATTAGCTGAGTCTTTTTCCAGTGAGTTTAGCAAAGTTAATGCCTCGTCTACACTAAGTTTTCCCTCTTCTACCATCTGTAAAATTTGTTTGCGCTTTTCACTCATACGTTCCATCTCCTCTTTATGTTTTAGTCATTTAACTTTTATCTACTTAATATTTGTATTCCTTTTACAATGTTCCATACAAACACAACAACATTAACTAAAGAAACAATAACTAAAGCTACAATTAAAAGGATAAATACCGTTCCACTAGAGCCAGTAAGAGCAGGAAGCAAGAAGAATAAGAACAAGATCGCTGTAGCAATAGGTAATAAATGTGACAGAAATGCAGTTTTTGCATGTTTCTTTACTTCTATGTTATGAACAACAAAATAAATAATAATAGGTAATAAAAATGGTGCAAAGAAAACGCTAAAATAATTTAAGGAAGATAGTACGCGATTTCCTTCCATGATGATCAACTCCTTATATCATGTATTACGGTTTAATGAGTTAAAAAGTTTCATTCTTTATAAAAAAAGACACCAATGCTGATGTCTTTTAACGAGTTAATGCCTCTGCTTTTTCAACTTTTTTCTCCATACGCTTACGGTCACGTTCTAAAATTGGCTTCAGATAATGACCCGTATAGGATTCTTTTACTTTTGCCACTTCTTCTGGCGTACCCGTAGCCACAATTTGTCCGCCTTTATCTCCACCTTCAGGCCCTAAATCAAGTAGGTAATCAGCTGCTTTGATCACGTCTAAATTATGTTCGATCACCAGAACCGTATCTCCATTTTCAACTAAACGCTGAAGCACTTTTAATAACCGTGCGATATCATCGACATGAAGACCGGTAGTCGGTTCGTCTAAAATGTACAGCGTTCTTCCTGTTGAACGACGGTGAAGCTCTGAAGCTAGCTTTACACGCTGCGCCTCTCCACCGGATAGAGTAGTAGCCGGCTGGCCAAGTGTAATATAGCCAAGTCCTACATCGTAAATTGTCTGCAGCTTCCGCTTAATCTTTGGAATGTTTTCAAAGAAGTGAAGCGCGTCTTCGACCGTCATATCCAACACATCTGAAATATTTTGATCTTTGTATTTTACTTCTAAAGTTTCACGGTTATATCGTTTGCCGTGGCAGACTTCACAAGGGACGTATACATCTGGCAAGAAATGCATTTCGATTTTAATAATACCGTCTCCTCGACAAGCTTCACAGCGGCCGCCTTTCACGTTAAAGCTAAAACGGCCTTTTTTATATCCGCGAACTTTTGCTTCGTTTGTTTGCGCAAATACATCTCGAATGTCATCGAATACACCTGTATAGGTTGCAGGGTTCGAACGAGGCGTACGGCCTATCGGAGACTGATCAATATCAATGACTTTATCTAAGTGTTCAATGCCTTTGATTTCTTTATGTTCTCCTGCTTTGCTTTTTGCTTTATGCAGCTTTTGCGCCAATGATTTGTGAAGGATATCATTTACAAGCGTACTCTTACCTGATCCAGATACACCTGTAACAGCCATGAACATACCTAACGGAAGCTTTGCTTTTACATTTTTTAAATTGTTTTCTTTTGCTCCTATAATTTCAATCATCCGATCTTTATCTATCGACCGTCTTTCGGCTGGAAGAGGAATAAACTTCTCTCCTGATAGATATTGACCCGTTAAAGAGTTTGCATCATCCATCACTTCCTGAGGCGTACCTTGAGAAACAACGGCACCCCCGTGTACGCCGGCTCCTGGTCCGATATCAATTAAATAATCAGCTGCCATCATCGTATCTTCGTCATGTTCTACAACAATCAACGTATTTCCAATATCGCGCATATCTTGCATCGTGCGAATTAAGCGATCATTGTCACGTTGATGAAGACCGATAGAAGGTTCATCTAAA
This sequence comes from Priestia aryabhattai, assembly GCF_023715685.1. NCBI lineage: Bacteria > Bacillati > Bacillota > Bacilli > Caryophanales > Bacillaceae > Priestia > Priestia aryabhattai. The sequence goes on along the minus strand of NZ_JAMBOQ010000005.1, from coordinate 223,768 downwards.
ATATAAAGAACCCCCGTCAAACGAGAACCAATTTGAGTAGCCAAACGAATCCGCTGTGCTTCTCCTCCTGAAAGAGTTCCAGCAGAGCGGTTTAATGTTAAATAATCTAGCCCCACGTTAATGAGAAAGCTTAGACGCTCCCGAATTTCACGTAGTACCATATCCGCAATCTTCATGTCTTTTTCAGATAGACTGAGACTTTCAAAAAAGTCATATGCTTCTTTTACTGAAAAGCGCGTTGTATCTCCTATATGCTTTTCGTCAATAAGCACCGCTAAGCTTTCGCGTTTCAAGCGATTTCCTTTACATTTTGGACATGCTTGCTGAGCCATGTATTTTTCCATTTGCTCACGGATATAATCCGAACTTGTTTCATGATAACGACGCTCTACGTTCCGAAGCACGCCTTCAAATTCGATATGATTTTCTCTTACTTGGCCAAAATCATTTTCATAGCGAAAGTAAATTTTTTCTTTACCGCTGCCATATAATACTTTATCAAATAAATGTTCCGGGATATCTCGAACCGGCACATCCATATCAATGCCGTAATGTGTACATACGGCTTCAAGCAGCTGCGGATAGTATTGAGAACTTGTTGGCTCCCAAGGTGCAATTGCGTGCTGACGAAGTGTTAAGTCATAGTTAGGAATAACTAAATCTTTATCCACTTCCAATTTCGTTCCTAATCCGTCACACGTTGGACACGCCCCGTACGGACTATTAAATGAAAACATGCGGGGCTCAAGTTCTCCAATGGAGAAGCCACATTTTGGACAAGCATGATGCTCACTAAAAAGCAGTTCTTCTTCACCTATTACGTCAATAATTACTTTCCCATCTCCAAGGCGAAGAGCTGATTCCAAAGAGTCCGACAAACGAGCGGCTACACCTTCTTTTACAACAACGCGATCAATCACTACTTCAATTGAGTGCTTTTTGTTTTTTTCAAGTTCAATTTCTTCTGTTATTTCACGCATTTCCCCGTCTACTCGAATTCGAACGTACCCTTCCTTTTTAATATCTTCTAATACTTTCACGTGGGTGCCTTTTCGGCCGGATACCACAGGGGCCAGTACTTGAAGTTTTGTGCGTTCAGGGTACTCTAAAATTCTATCTACCATTTGCTCAATAGTTTGAGACGTAATTTCAATCCCATGATTAGGACAAATCGGCTTTCCTACACGAGCAAACAAAAGGCGCAAATAATCATAGATTTCGGTCACAGTTCCGACGGTTGAACGAGGGTTTCGGCTCGTTGTTTTTTGATCGATTGAAATAGCAGGCGACAACCCTTCGATCGAATCTACATCCGGCTTATCCATTTGACCTAAAAACTGTCTTGCGTATGCCGAAAGCGATTCAACATAACGTCTTTGTCCTTCTGCATAGATGGTATCGAAAGCCAAAGAAGATTTACCAGAACCTGATAACCCTGTTAACACCACTAATTTGTCCCGCGGGATTTCAATATCAATATTTTTCAAATTGTGGGCTCGTGCACCTTTTACCACGATTTTTTCCATCGCCATGTTTTATCACCCTTCTGCTTTTAATTCTAGAATCAAGTCACGAAGTTCAGCAGCGCGTTCAAAGTTAAGCGCTTTGGCTGCTTCTTTCATTTCTTGTTCCATTTCTTCTATGAGCTTTGCTTTTTCTTTTTTGTTGAGCTTATCAAATGCCGGTGCTTCTTCGTACGTTTCTGTATCTTCTGCTACCACTGTTGCCCGAATTGAGCCTCGAACTTCTTTTTGAATCGTTGTCGGCGTAATACCGTGCTCTTCATTGTAAGCTTCTTGAATACTTCTACGACGCTTGGTCTCATTGATCGCAATATCCATAGAGTTTGTAATGCGATCTGCGTACATAATGACATGTCCATTAGCGTTTCGCGCAGCACGTCCAATGGTTTGAATAAGCGATCGTTCTGAACGCAAGAATCCTTCTTTATCCGCGTCTAATATAGTTACTAGCGAAACTTCTGGAATATCTAAACCTTCACGCAGTAAGTTAATTCCTATAAGCACATCGTATTTTCCAAGCCGCAGCTCTCGGATAATTTCAATACGCTCGAGCGTTTTCACTTCAGAGTGAAGATATTGAACTTTGATGCCGATTTCTTTTAAGTAGTTCGTTAAATCCTCAGACATTTTCTTTGTTAACGTCGTAACTAGTACTCGTTCATTTCGCTTAATCCGGTCGTGAATTTCTCCAATTAAATCATCAATCTGTCCTTCAATTGGTCGAACTTCAATATTTGGATCTAATAATCCCGTTGGGCGAATAATTTGTTCAATTACATCAGGTGCCTTCTCAAGTTCGTAAGGACCTGGTGTTGCTGAAACATGAACAATTTGTTTAATATGCTGTTCAAATTCATCAAATTTAAGAGGACGGTTATCTAATGCAGACGGCAAGCGGAAACCATGATTCACCAACACTTGTTTACGCGCTTGGTCTCCATTATACATTCCTCTAACTTGAGGAATTGTAACGTGGGATTCATCCACAACAAGAAGGAAATCTTCCGGGAAGAAATCCAGCAGTGTATAAGGTGTAGAACCAGCCGGACGAAGAGTTAAATGACGAGAGTAATTCTCGATTCCCGAACAAAATCCCATTTCTCTCATCATTTCTAGGTCATAGCGCGTGCGCTGCTCCAAGCGCTGCGCTTCTAAAAGCTTTCCTGCTTCTTTTAACTTCTCTAGCTGTTCTTCTAGTTCTTTTTCAATATTTTGAATGGCAACACGCATTTTTTCTTCCCTCGTGACGAAGTGAGATGCTGGGAAGATAGCCACGTGTTCACGATCTCCAATAATTTCTCCTGTTAAGGCGTCGACTTCACGGATGCGATCAATTTCATCGCCGAAAAACTCAACGCGAATACAGTGTTCATCTCGAGAGACAGGAAAAATCTCAACAACATCACCGCGAACGCGAAACGTTCCACGCTTGAAGTCAATATCGTTTCTTTCGTACTGGACATCCACTAGCGTACGAAGCAGCTGATTGCGCTCTTTTTCCATTCCTACTCGAAGAGATACGACCATTTCTTTGTATTCTTCCGGAGACCCTAATCCATAAATACAGGACACGCTGGCAATAATAATGACATCTTTTCGTTCAAAAAGAGCAGAAGTTGCCGAGTGACGAAGTTTATCAATCTCATCATTAATGCTTGCATCTTTTTCAATAAATGTATCTGTTTGAGGTACATAAGCTTCAGGCTGATAGTAATCATAGTAACTGACAAAGTATTCGACTGCATTATTAGGAAAAAACTCTTTAAACTCACTGTACAATTGACCAGCAAGCGTTTTGTTATGAGCCATAATTAATGTCGGCTTATTTATTTCCTTAATAACATTAGACATGGTAAAGGTTTTTCCCGTTCCTGTAGCACCTAACAAAACTTGATGCTGCTTACCTTCTTTAATTCCTTTCACAATCTTTTCAATTGCCTTTGGCTGATCACCTTGCGGTTGATAGGGGGATACTAATTCAAACTGATCTTTCAAATGAAGGCCTCCGTTTCTATTTTCTTGTTTTATCTATTTTTATTACGATATGTAAAAACCGAAAACACGAACTGATATTCGTATTTTATCACTTTATACTCATAAATGAAACTAATGAGTATTAATCTTATATAGTGTTTGTTTGTTTTTATTTTTTACCCTGTTACTTTATTACCCACTAAATTCTTATGCTACCCTTCTCGAAGGGAATACAACTCTTTGGATGAAAACAATAAAAGAGAGTAAGCTGCTTAATTGTTTGAAAAGGATAGGCTTTTGCGCCAATTTCTAAATTATGATACAGTATAAAAAATATGTACTGAGAGGGGTTTAGTATGGCAAGCGTTGATCAAGTTCTTATAAATAACTCCTTTACAACAGTTGAAGAATCAACTTCTTTAGCTAAAGTGAAATCTGAACTTTCAAACTATGATTTCGTTGTAGTCACAGCAAGTACCTTTTATGTAATACAAAAAGATGAACGATACCTTTTAACAGGTCATGACGGGGCATCGTCCATTAAAAAAGTAATAGCGGATACAAATTGGCCTTCATCTTCTACTTCTACGTTAGCCAATTTACAAGCCAACACAAACTGGAATAGACCAGTCCTCATTCAAGCAGAAAACCAAGAAACTACAATAGGACTTGTAACACCTTCACAGTGGATTACACATTTGCATAGCCAAAATGAGATATTAGCTTCCTATTTTGATACATTGGCAGAAACCATTAATGATGCAGTGACAGCGGTCGATAATGAAGGAAATGTAATCTTGTGGAATACTGCTGCGGAACATACGTATAAGATTCAGAGAGATGATATTATTGGTAGAAAAATCGGAGAGCATTTCAAAGATGAATCCATCATTCTACATACGATTCTAAATGAAGGGCGCCCTGTGCGCGGAACGTATCATCGTCCTAATGAACAAACTCACGTGCTCATCAATGCATCTCCTATTATAAGAAACAATCGAGTCATAGGTGGAGTTGCAACCGAACATGACATTACCAATATTGTAAGATTAAATGAAGAAATTGATGTGTCTCTTCTCATTCCGAAAGATAATCCATTTTCTTCTTTTGCGGGTATCAGTCCTGAAATTAAGCAAGCCGTTGACATTGCCAAAAAAGTGGCATCTACAGATATGCCTATTTTATTAACAGGAGAACCTGGTTCGGGGAAAGAAATGCTGGCTCAAGCCATTCATTACGGGGGATCCAAACATAAAGAACCTTTTTTATCTTTAAATTGCGCCACTATTCCATCTGGACTCCTGGAAATTGAGCTCTTTGGTCATCAAAAAGATGTCTTTTCAGAAGATCCAACGACCATTGCGGGAAAACTGGAGCAGGCTCATAACGGAACGTTATTTATTGAAGAAATTGATAAAATGCCTCTTGAAATTCAAGTTACGTTTCTCCGTTACTTGGAAGAACGATCCTTTTATCACGTTGGAGGAACTGAAGAAATTCAAGTCCAAACCCGAATTGTAGCCTCTACCACTACACCTTTGGAAGAGTTGCTAAAGGCCGGTGAATTTCATGAAAATCTTTACTATTTGCTGACCGTCATTAACATTATTATTCCGCCGCTTCGAGACCATAAAGAAGACATCGAAGCATTGACTCAGCAATTTGTACAGGAATTTAGTAAAAAGTATAAAAAGAAAGCTCCTTTCATCAGCTCTGAAGTTCTCGAAGCCTTTATGCAATACGATTGGCCAGGCAATATTCGCGAGCTGAGAAATACGATTGAAAGAATGATTTTTCTAAGTGATCAGTCGTTGATTACCCTTACGCACCTTCCTGACAATCTGAAGGATGCAAGTTCTTTCACAGAAGTTCAAAAAGAAGAAGATTCTCTCCAAGAAGCTAGGCTAATAGAAGAGACTCTTCAAAAAACCTATGGAAACAAAAGTGCAGCAGCAGATTTACTTGGCATTTCACGCGGCACCCTTTATAACAAAATCAAAGAATACGGATTAAACTAATCAAAAAATTCGACATAAGCATCTTTAGCTTCGTGTCGAATTTTTTGATTTTCCTTAGACTGAACTTATTTCTGTTTTCTCGCTGTCATCTTCCCTTGTGTAAATAATAGAAGATAATCATACCCTCCGGCTTTCGAATCCGTTCCGGACATATTAAAACCTCCAAAAGGATGAACGCCAACTAATGCTCCTGTACATTTTTTGTTAATATATAAGTTACCGCAGTGCATAGTAGCTAACGCCCTCTCGATTCTCTCTTCGTTTTCAGAGAAAAAAGCTCCCGTCAAACCGTAGTCAGTTTCATTGTAAATCTCAATGGCTTCTTCCCAGTTAGCTGCTTTTGTCAACGCAAGGACCGGTCCAAAAATCTCTTCTTGCATAATTCGTGCTTTTGAATCCACATCTTTGAATACTGTAGGCTCTATATAGTAGCCATTTCCGGGAGCTTTAGCTCCCCCGGCAATAAGCTTTCCTTCCTCTTTGCCGATTTCAATGTAGGCTAATACTTTTTCATACGCTTTTTGATCAATAACAGGCCCCATAGAAGGATTGTCTTCAGGCAGTCCGACGGTTAATTCTTTCGTTAATGCGGCTACCTTTTCAGCAACCTCTTCATAAACAGATTCTACAATAATCGCTCGAGAGCCAGCGGAACACTTTTGACCTTGAAATCCAAACGCAGATGCTACGATCGCTTGTGCTGCCGCGTCTAAATCTGCTGTTTCGTCTACCACAATGCCATCTTTTCCTCCCATTTCAGCAATGACGCGTTTCAGCCAAATTTGTCCAGATTGTACTTTTGAAGCACGTTCGTAAATGCGACATCCTACTTCTCTTGATCCCGTAAAAGAAATAAAACGAGTTTGAGGATGTTCGACTAAATATTCTCCAACTTCTATAGCATCTCCAGGAATAAAATTCAGAACACCAGACGGAAGACCAACTTCCTCCATTAATTGAACAAATTTCGCAGCAATAACCGGCGCAGAATCAGCTGGCTTTAAAATAACTGCATTTCCAGATACAATTCCAGCTACAGTGGTTCCAGCCATGATGGCAAGCGGAAAATTAAAAGGTGAAATGACTACTCCTACTCCTAAAGGAATATACGTCATCTCTGTTGTTTCACCTTCTACCGGCGTTAAAGGCTGATGCTCATTCGTTTCACTTAAACGAATCATTTCTCGCGCATAAAATTCCATAAAGTCAATGGCCTCCGCTGTATCCGCATCAGCTTCTGCCCAGTTTTTCCCCACTTCATAAACGAGCATGGCAGAAAATTCATACTTTCTTTCTCTCATCAGACTTGCTGCTTTGAATAAATAATCAGCACGTTCAGCAGGCGGGACGTTCTTCCATGATTGAAATGCTGCTGACGCTTCTTGCATCGCCTGCTCAGCATAAGCTTTAGTGCCACGGCTTACTCTACCAATCACTTCATCTACCTTTCCCGGGTTCGTAGATACAATCACTTCTTCTGTTGAGATTTTATCTTTTCCAATCGTGAGAGGATATGTTTGTCCCAGTTCTTTTTTCACTTTCACTAACGCCGCTTGCATCGCTTGTTTATTCTCTTCTAACGAAAAATCAGTAAACGGTTCATTTTTAAAAACTGAGATTTTTGTACTTACTGTCATTTCAATTAGTCCCCTTTAATTAGAAATTTATTTCACGAAGTTTTTCAGCACGAACCATACGTTGGCGGGACGCTCGGCTAGGCGTCTCATGAAATACCCAAACCAATCAATGCCGTAAGGAACATAAACTCTGACTTTATATCCTTCTCTTACCAGACGATCCTGCAGTTCTACGCAAATTCCATAAAGCATTTGGAACTCAAATTGATCATTTGAAATACCATTTTCTCTTACTAATCGTTTTGTGTACTGAATCATTTCTTCATCATGACTTGCTACAGCTGTATAGTGTCCATTCAATAAATGCATTTTAATGATTTTTTTATAGTTTTCATCTACGTCTTTCTTTTCCGGAAATGATACTTCTGGTGATTCTTTATAAGCTCCTTTTACTAGACGTAAATTGGCTTGATATTGATGTAAGTCATTCATATCTTGTTCTGTACGATAAAGATACGCTTGAATCACAATTCCAACATTATCGAATTCTTTGCGTAATTCTTTATACATATCAAGGGAGATTTGGCAGTGCAAGTAGTCTTCCATATCAATTCGAACAAAAATATCATTCACCCTGGCCGTGTGTAGAATTCTGCGCATATTTTCCATACAAAGTTCTTTGCTAATATCCAATCCTAAAGAAGTCATCTTTAATGATAAATTTGATTGAACGCCCGATTCTGCAATGGCTTCTAGTGTCTGAATGCACATGGCAGTAGATAACCTGGCTTCCTCTTCTGTAAAAACAAATTCTCCTAAATGATCGAGTGTAACAACTTTTCCACTATTGTTAAGCTCCTTGGATGTTTGAATTGCTGATTCGATTGAGTCTCCAGCAACAAAACGAGCTGCCCCCATCCGCAATCCATACTTTTTAGCTAATTTATTCATTGAATGATTTTTGCCAAGCGACTGAAACATCGTTCTCATTAATACTTCCATCAATACTAAACCTCCTTTTATTTTTTTAAATTAGATAATAGACAAAATTTTCAGATTACTACTTTTATTTTTCTATACCCTTCTCACATTTTTGTACACTTATTTAAATAAATTTATACATAAGTGTTTAAATTATCTTATATATAAACATATTTGTGTAATCAACTTGATTATACTCGTTCATTAAATGAACCGAAACAATATTGTTATAAGTTCTAACTCATTTTTTAACATACAAAAGCTCTCCACGTTGTGTAGAGAGCTTTTGTATACATTTTAATAATAAGCGATTAACTTATCATCAAAGCAACAATCTTTATTTTCCAGCTGCTAGCATGCCTTTTGCATATATAAAACCAATGGCTGCTGAAAGTAAATCTATTAAAATAATAAGCGGATAATCTGCGTACCCTTTATATACAGAAACAGCTATCAACAAAAGCGTCAGTGCTGTTGCAACATATAGGTTATATGTTACTCTAGTAAACAGAACAAGTAATATGGCGGGTAGAAAAATCGCGGCAATCGTTTTGACTTCCACAAACATTTCTCCTTTTCATCCGTCTTTTAACCAGCTTGTGAATCACGTTTTGTATAATTGTGTACAAACAAAATACCTAGTTCATGATGTTCGTTGTCATACAATGCTCGCTGAGTAAAGCGAACTTCTCCATTTTCGTCAATAACTTCTAGCTTACAGAAAGCACGGTTATTAACTTGTAATGCTTCATAAAATTTATGCACTTCAGATATAGCGATTCCATTTACCTTAATAATCACTTCTCCTACTTTCAAACCCATTTTCTCTGCCGGAGAATGAGGGATGACTCCTAATACAACCAAACCTTGTGTACGTTTAGTAAACAGCGCGGGCGCTTTTTCATCGCTTCGACGCTGCTGCAAACGAATCCACTCTCTCCCTATAATCGCCACAATAACAACAGCTACAGCGGCTGGGGGATAAAAAACGGCAGCAATCGTAATGATCGTTAATCCCACGCCTAATGCTAATACACGCTTACCGGTAAATTCAATAGATTTAAACGGCACCATACTTTGAATTCGCTGATAAAAACCGATAGCAAAAGGAACAAAAAACAGGCTAAATGATGTCCCGTCAATAGATAACACAGGCCACCATGGAAACACAGACGTAATGGCGCTGCCTGGAATTAAGACAAAAAGCGGGACTACCCATAATTTTTGAGAGTAATGAGCCCCAATTTCCTGCCCTCTTTTACTTTTCACAATGGCTGGAGAGGTACCTTTTGCTCCAAATTTCCAAATTAAATATCCTTCTGCTAATACAAGCAGAGACATTAAAATAGTAAGCGAAGGCAACTCTGCGTTATGAGCTTGCACAGACCAAGTTTGAATAAATCCTTCACCGAAACCAGATGCAGGAATAAGCAAGGTTGCAAGAACAGCTAGTCCTATCGTATAAGAAGGAGAAAGCCATTTAAACGTCCAAGGGCCGCTTATGATAAAAGTTAAAACAGCTACAAGTACAATCATTCCTATAGATACATAGACACCTAGCAACACGGTAACAACGGATAAAATCAATCCAATAATGATACCTGGAAAAAATAAATATTTTGCTTCTAAAATAAAATCAAACACGCGAACATGAAAATTCTGACGCTCTCTCTTGACGCGAGAAAGACCTACAAAAAACGAAACGAGCAGAAATAAATAAGTTAACGGATGTAAAAACAAACGCCCGATACCTTTTAAGAGCTCTAATGCAAAATCCATTTTTTCACCACCTGTATTTTTCACATTTTTATTACAACATTTACGATTGATTGTTATGTATCATAGGCTTCTTTATTTTATCAAAATGAATCACTAACCGACAATGTTGTTTTTACTAAAAAAGTTCCGTGCTTTGGAAAAGCACGGAACTTTTTCTGCTTCTTATTGACTAGCTAGCTTTAAAGCTGTTTGAAGCTGACGATCTTCATCTTTTGATTTGATTTTTTCTAACAGTTTTGTTTGTAAAAGCGCTGCTGTATCTTCATCGATTTCACCTGTAGCTTTTTGCTTATTGGCTTTTTGGAATGCTGTTACAGCTGTTTCTGTCTCTTTACTAAAATATCCGTCTGTACGTCCAGGTTCAAAGCCAAGGCCTTTTAGCATAACTTGAGCATTTTTCACTTGGTCACCTGTCGTATCACGTGTTAATGGCTTTTTATCAACTTGAATTGGATTTGCATAATAATAATCCGGCTGCTTGACTTCCACCGTTGGTTTTATACCTTTTTCGTTAATCCAGTTTCCATCAGGCGTTAGCCATTTATAAAAAGTCAATTTTAAATTACTGCCGTCTTCCATTGGAACAGCTTGTTGAACCGTTCCTTTTCCATATGATTTTTCACCTACTAGCTTGTATCCTCCTGCTTCTTTTAATGCCCCGGCAAGAATTTCAGAAGCCGATGCACTTCCTCCATCAATCAAGGCCACAATTGGATAATCTTTTTGCTTTTTCATTGAAGAAACCACTTTTTGACGTTCTCCGTTACGATCTTCAATTTGAATATATGGTTTTTTATCCGTTACTAATTTGTCGAGCATTTTTTCAACGCTCGTTAAATAGCCACCAGGATTTCCACGAACGTCTAGAACTAATCCATCAATATTTTTATTTTCAAGTTTCTTCAACTGTTTCGTAAATTCGTCTCCCGTTGATTCAGAGAATGACGTAATTTCCATGTAACCAATTTTTTTATTGTTTACATTTTTAACAGAAGAATAGACGGTTTCAATTGGAATCTCATCTCTTACAACTTTCACTTTCATCGTTTCTTTCACGCCTGGTCGTTGAACATCCAATGTCACGGTAGAGCCTTTTTTACCGCGAATTTTTAATACAGCTTCATTCAATTCAAGACCTGCGATACTTTTACCGTCAATCTTTAAAATCTGATCATTTGGTTTTAAGCCTGCTTTTTCCGCAGGAGATTGTTTAAATGGAGCTACAATTGTTACTTTTCCATCTACCATGCTCACTTCAGCGCCAATTCCCTCGAACGATGAATCAAGAGACTGCGTGAATTGCTGTGCCGTTTTCTTATCCATGTAAGATGAGTGAGGGTCTCCTAAGGTTTGTACCATTCCTTGGATTGCACCATCTAATAACTTTTTGTCATCTACATCTTTGTAATATTTTGAAGATATCAGTTCATAAGCTTGCTTGATTTTGTCTAGCTCTTCCTTTTCCACTTTACTATCATTTGAAGAAGTTGTAAGGGGCGTACTGACCGTTCCAGCATTTGCATACTGAATGCCAAAATATGTACCTGCTGCTCCAACAACTAAGGAGAGTGCCATTAATAGTGCAACGATTTTCCGATTCAAGTTCTTTCATCCTCCTCAACCTTAAGCCATCTCTTCTTATTATAATAGATACAACCAAAACTATGTAATAAAAAGGATGCATGTGTTATTTGTAGCAAAAGGCACCACACAAATCAAGTGCGATGCCTTTTTGTTAAACTATATGTTGAGCTTGTACCACGTATGCTAGGAACTTAAAATTTAATATAACTTTCAGGATTTACAGCGGAATTTTTGCCTTTCCAATCGCCTTTATGCAATTCAAAATGCAGGTGAGCGCCAAACGAACGCCCTGTATTTCCTATATAACCTAATTGTTGACCTTTGTTAATAGATTGACCACTCGAGACGCTGTAGCTCTCTAAATGAGCATAAACTGTAACCCAAGTCTGACCATCTACATTGTGACGAATAAATACGGCATTACCAAAAGAAGAAGAATGATATGCTCTAATTACTTTTCCGCTTGCTGCGGCTACAACTGGAACACTTTCTCCTCGCTTTCCAATATCAATACCGTAGTGTCCCCTTCCAAACGTTTCTCGATATCCAAAATGAGACGTTACCGGGCCTTTTGCCGGTCTCATAAACGAACCGCTTGTGACAGCAGATGCCTCCTCTATTGCCCTGGCTTTTTCAACTTCTTGCTGTTGAGCTTGCGCTGCATTTTTTTGATCAGCTAAAATAGAAGCTTGCTCTTCTAATCCAACGGCTTCTTCATTAAATTCTTTTTCCTGATCTTTGAGTGTTTGCATGAGCTGATTCTTTTCGTCTACTTGCTTTTGCAGCTGTGCACGAAGGTTTTTAAGCTCTTCAAGCGCTTGATTTACTTCTGTTAGCTTATTTTGAACTTTTGTTTCTTTCACTTCTTTTGCCTTTTTATCCGCTTCATGCTGCATTAACAAGTCACGGTCAGCCCCTACAATTGTCGACACCGCACTCACTCTGCTAATAAAGTCTCCGAAGCTTTCAGAGCCTAGCAGTACATCTATGTAATCCACAGACCCACCGTTTTCTTGTAAAGCACGAGCACGCTTTTTTAATAACTCATTTCTTTTTTCGATTCTTTTTTTTACAACGTCAATTTCGTTTTTCAGCTTTTCAATGTCTTGCTTTGCTTTTTCTACTTCAGCTTCGCGAATGCGGATGTCTGCATTCGTTTGTCCGACTTCCGAATCCAAGCGCGCAATCTCAGCTTCTTCGTTTTTTTGTTTTTCTTGAACCTTTTTTAATTTCTCTTTATTTTGATTAACATCTTGGTTCACATCATCACTTTTTTTCTCTAAATCACTGAGTTTAGTAGTACTAGCACTTTCTGCATAAACAATTTTTTCATTGCCTACCCAAGCTGCACTTAGTCCAACTAAAACTGCTGCTGTCATCACTAATGTCTTACGTGTCATTTGTTTCTCCCCATTTGCACATATTTCCCCGTATAAACGGGCATTAGCAAGATCCCCATTAGCACTTTTTTCTATTTTTATGTGTAATTACACAACAACCTCACATTTGATAAACATCAAATGTGAGGTTGTTATAATCTATTATGTTAAAAATCTATTCTTATTTTCGTAAGAATTTACGGATGGATAATGTACTTCCCCACATCCCAATTAGACCACCGATTACTAGTAACAATAGCGACACTTGAAGCACGAATGGAAATGCAGGTAAAAGTTCAAAGAATCCATCAAATTTAGGTTGAACTTCATTATATAAAACGCTGTACACGCCGATAATAACTGCAATTGGCACAATAGAACCAAGCACCCCTAAAAACAGACCTTCAATAAAGAACGGCCAGCGAATAAAGGAGTTTGTGGCTCCCACTAAGCGCATAATTTCAATCTCTTCACGGCGAGCTACAATCGTAATTTTAATTGTATTTGAAATGAGGAACATCGCTGTAAATAGAAGCCCTAAAATCAGTACTATCCCGATATTACGAGCTACTTTCAGCACTTTAAATAACTTTTCAACTTGATCTTGTCCGTATTGAACTTTTGCTGCATACGGATATTTTTCAATTTGTTCAGCTACTTTTGCGACATCGGTTGGCTCTTTTGTTTTAACAACAAATACATCATTTAATGGATTTTGCTGCTCAAACGGTTCAAAAGCTTGTCCTTCATCACCCATACTATTAATTAAATCTTTTAATTCTTTATCTTTAGAAGAAAACGTCACCGTATCAACTTGCTTAATTGCATCTAGCTTTTCTTTCATTGCTTTTCGGTCATCTGCTGTCGCTGCAGCATCAACGTGAACGCGAATTTCCACATCATTTTCAATCAATTTAGCAATGTGGTTTAAATTCATCATTAACATAAAAAATACCCCTACAAGCAAGAGCGTCACAGTAACCGCACTTGCAGATGCGAATGTCATCCAACCGTTTCTTCCTAAACTTTTAGATCCTTCACGTAAGTGGCGACCGAATGTTCTAGCCTTCATATCCGTATTCACCTCTTACTTCATCGCGTACAACATTTCCATTTTCAATCGCAATTACGCGCTTTCGAATTGCATTTACAATTTCACGGTTATGCGTTGCCATTAAAATAGTCGTGCCGCGTTTATTAATTTCCTCAAAGATATCCATGATTTCCCATGAAGTTTCAGGATCAAGATTGCCTGTCGGTTCGTCGGCGATGACAACCTTAGGATTATTCACAATCGAACGTGCAATGGAAACACGCTGTTGCTCTCCTCCCGATAGTTCATCAGGGAAAGAATCCATTTTCCCCTTTAACTTAACAAGCTCTAGTACCTCTAGCACTCGCTTTTTAATTTCTTCGGGACTTTGCTCAATTACTTCTAGTGCAAAAGCAATATTTTCATAGACCGTTAATTTTGGAAGTAGCTTAAAATCTTGAAAGACTACACCGATATGACGTCTAAAGATAGGAACTTTGCTATCTTTTATTTTTGCTACATTTGCACCGTTTACAATGATATTTCCTGAAGAAGGCTTTTCTTCACGGTACATCATTTTAATAAAAGTGGATTTTCCTGCTCCACTTGGTCCTACGATATAAGCAAACTCACCTTGATTAATCTTGATGCTAATGCCATTGATTGCTTTTACACCGTTCGGATACGTTTTATATACATTTTGCATTTCAATCATAAGTAATCACCTAATCAAGTGTGTTATTTTAATACTATGTAAAACTTGTCAAAATACGACAAAACTCTACAATTCAAACCAAAAATTCGACTCTTCTCACGCGCTTTCTCATTATAACATCACTCTTTGTGAAAATAAGCCCCAAAAATATTACATTTTTATTTCAAATATGACATAAGTAGGATATTTTTAGTAAAGGATGAGAATTTATCCTTATTGGAGAAGCAAATGCACCTGGCGACATAGCTAAAGATACCCATGCTCAACAGCAAGCCATTATCTTAAACCAAGAATTAAAACAGCTTTAACACAAAAATAAGACGGATATCCGTCTTATTTTTTCTTTGCCAACCAAGCGGCAACTTTTTTAGCATCTTCTTCATTAATTAGTCCTTTTGGCATACCGCCTTGACCATTATTAATAATGTTTTCAATTTCAGCTTCTGAGTGTTCGCTACCTACCTTTTGCAAGCTCGGTCCATTCGCTCCTCCTAAATCTACTCCGTGACAGCCTGTACAATTTTTCTTCACAATATCTTCTGCACTCGCTGAAGATTCACCACCAGCAGATTCATTTCTAGAAGTTTCTCCTCCGCATGCGGACAAAACAAGCGCTAGACCGATTGTTAACGTCAGTAATACTTTTTTCAAGCCTTCTCCCCCTTGTTGTAGAGTTTTCACTCTATTATAACCTACTCCAGAATGTTTAAAACACTCTGTTTACAAGGACTTTGTTTCAATTTCATGAATTCTCTCATCACATTTATAGGTACTATTAAGCAATCGATTCGTTTCCTAAACGTTTTTTGTATACTACCCGTGAAATTGTCACACTAAGCTCGTACAAAAGAAGAAGCGGGACAATTACTAAAATATCCGAAATAAAGTCAGGAGGAGTAATAAGTACGGATATCACAATTAAAGCAAAATAAGATAGCTTCCTTGCTTTAGCTAATCTTAATGGATTCAGAACCCCTAAGCGCGTTAAAAATAAGACAACTAAAGGCATTTCAAATAAAAAACCAAATGGCAAACACAAATTAAGCATAAAACGAAAATAATGCTCAGCCGTAAACATCAGGGAAAACTGATCATTCGACAGGCCTGTTAAAAACGCTAAAACCATTGGAAATAAAACAAAATAACCGAAGCCCAATCCGCTTACAAACAAGAGAAAAAAGAGTGGAATGAAGGTAATCATAACCTTATATTCTTCCTTTTTTAATCCCGGTGAAACAAAGCGAAATACTTGATACGCAGCTACTGGAAGCGTAAAAGCAAGCGCAAAAACAAATGCAATCACCATATAAATCCATACGATTTCACTTGGTCCAAGTACAGCAAGCTTGCCGTCCAAATCTTTCACCAGCCACTGATAAATATCTTGTACAAATATAAAGCTAAAAATAAGTAAAACTATAAATGCGCAAAGCGTTTTAATAATACAAATCCGCAATTCCTCAAGGTGCTCCATCAAACTCATTTCTCCCATCGTATTCTTCTCCTTTCTGACAAGTAGAAATAGACGAGTTTCCTCGTCTATTTCTTTACTTACAGTGTTGATTTATTCTCTTTTTGTTCGGAAACGGTTGCTGCCTGCTTTTCTTTGACACTTTCATCATCTGATACGAGCCCTTTTGCAGCTCCTTTAAATTCCGTTAGCGTTCGTCCAAAAGCTCGTCCAACTTCCGGCAGCTTAGACGGTCCAAAAATAATTAACGCAATGACTAAAATAATAACCAAACCAGGAATTCCAATATTGGAAAACATACTTGACCTCCTTTCTCTTACTTAGATCTCTACTGCTTTACTTTTCCCTTCTTTTTCAACTCTTGTTTTTCATGTGCTTTCCCGTGTGCCCGCATACGATCTTCCTCTACTTCCTTAGAAATCTTCAGTCCACGCGGTACGTTATTTACTTCGACTTCCGTCATACCTTTGCCATCTTTTTTATATTGAAAGGAAGCTCGAGTTGAAATTTCCGCACCAGGCTCTGTTACAAAAGGTACAACGCGATAATCAGCTTGCCATATATCAGGAGTTACCGTACACCTTACATATCCTCTGTAATCATTAAAGAATGTGAGGTGTGGATTTTGACTTAAAATTTTATCTGTATCAGCTCGTTTATCTGCTCCGTTCCCTCCAGAAGTGATGGAGGTGCCGACGAACTCTGCACCAATAATTCTTGAATTAAGATTGGCAAAATCCGTGTGTAAATTAGAAGCCCAGTTAGCGTGTACATCTCCAGTTAGTACAATGACGTTGTCCAACTTTTTCTTTTCAATAAAATCAATGACACGCTGACGATTCGCCGTATACCCATCCCATGCATCCATGCTGTATGTAGGCTTAGCCGCCGTTCCAAATTTTCTTGGCGCAAAGAAAATTTGTTGAGCTAGTACGTTCCAGTGACACGCTGACTTTTCAAGATTAGTAAAAAGCCATTTTTCTTGTTCACTCCCCAATAGCGTACGTTTGGGATCAAGAGATTCTGGCGTTTGCGGCTTTGTTCCGTCTCCGTTTGCTTGATCATCTCTGTATTGACGCGTATCCAACACTTGAAAGGAAGCTAGTTTCCCATATGAAAAGTCACGATATAATCTCATATCCGTTCCGTGGGGCAAGGATGTTTTACGCAAAGGCATATGTTCGTAATAAGCTTGATAAGCTGCCGCGCGGCGTTGAATAAATGCTTCTACTGATTGGCCTTTTTCAGGAATTACATTTGCATAATTGTTTTCTACTTCATGATCATCCCACGTCACAATCCATGGAAAAGCAGCATGAGCAGACTTCAAATTAGCATCTGACCTGTACTGAGCATGCCTGTTTCGATAGTCTTGAAGCGTTTGAATTTCTGCACTGCTGTGAGTACGAACGTTTCCGCTTGCAGCCACATACTCGTTTGGTCCATATTCATAGATGTAATCACCCAAATGAACTACAAAATCCAATTGTTCCTTAACCATATGTTCATAGGCTGTGAAGTAACCATGTTCATACTGTTGACACGAAGCGAACGCAAACGTCATGCTGGCTACTTCTACATTTGCTGAAGGAAGGGTTTTTGTTTTTCCAACCGGGCTTAAATCATGACCGCTTTTAAATCGATAATAATAAATATGACTTGGCTTTAATCCTTTTACATCAACGTGAACAGAATGAGCAAGTTCAGGTCTAGCCATTTCTGTTCCTCGTTTGACAATTCGATGAAAATCTTCATCTGCAGCAAGCTCCCATTTTACTGGAACGGGTTGATTAGGCATTCCCCCGCCATTCAACGGGTCTGGTGCTAATCTTGTCCAAAGGACAATGCTATCTGCTAAAGGATCTCCTGATGCGACGCCTAGAGTGAACGGGTAACTTGAAAGTTTAGGCGCTGCAGCTGAAACCTCTACTGCATTTAAACCGATAGACTGAGCAATCGTTAATCCAAGTGATACTCCAGCTACTTTTCCAGCTCCTTGTAAAAAACGTCGTCTATCAAACCCCTTACTCGAAGAAAAACTATTCTGTTTTACTTGCTCTATTAATTCGTTTAACGATTTATTTTCCACGGCACATGCCCCTTCCTCTTGGTTTAGCTCAAATTATAAAAGCTATTTGTAAAAGGAGTATAAAGGATTGTAAAGAGGAATCCACTGTAAAACAGGTATTTTTAACCATTTTATTTCATTGACAAAATAAGAGACCTTACGATAGTACCTTTTAAATTTCTGCATTTTCTTAATTCTCTATTTATAGGTAGTTCTTTACACTCATTTTTCTTCATCCAACTTTTACAAAGTTCTAACAACTAAAAAAGGCAGCATACCGAGGTATGCTGCCTTTTGATTAAATGTGAGAACGTAAATACGCATCGATAAACGGATCTAGATCTCCATCCATTACACTTTGTGTGTTTCCGACTTCCGTATTGGTGCGGTGATCTTTTACCAATGAATACGGATGGAATACGTAAGAACGAATTTGACTTCCCCATCCAATATCCTTTTGTTCTCCGCGAATTTCAGCTAGCTGTTCTTGCTGCTTTTCAATTTCTAATTGATACAACTTAGATTTTAACATCTTCATTGCCTGCTCACGGTTTTTAATTTGTGAACGTTCCGTCTGACAAGATACGACTACATTAGTTGGAAGGTGAGTAATACGAACAGCTGAATCTGTTGTATTGATATGCTGACCTCCGGCACCACTTGCACGATACGTATCAACCTTCAAATCTTCCGTACGAATATCAATTGAAATTTCATCGTTAAATTCCGGCATAATGTCGCACGATACAAATGACGTATGACGACGACCTGATGAATCAAACGGAGAAATACGAACGAGACGATGAACGCCTTTTTCAGCTTTTAAATACCCGTACGCATTATGCCCTTTAATTAAAAGCGTTACACTTTTAATACCAGCTTCATCTCCAGGCAAGTAATCAAGCGTTTCTACTTTAAAACCTTTTTTCTCAGCCCAGCGCGTATACATACGTAGTAACATTGAACCCCAATCCTGTGACTCTGTTCCACCAGCACCTGGATGCAGTTCTAAAATCGCATTATTTTTATCATACGGCTCGCTTAAAAGCAGCTGTAATTCAAAGTCGTTCATACCTGAAATAAGCTCTTTTAATTCACCAACTAGTTCTTCTGCTAAATCTTCATCGTATTCTTCTTTTACAAGTTCATAAGATACTTGTAAATTTTCGTATGTTTCATCCAAGTGGTTAAATTGATTTACTGCATCTTTCAAACCATTCGCTTCATTAATAACAGTCTGAGCTGCCTGCTGGTCATTCCAAAAATTTGGATCAGCCATGGTCTCATCTAATTCATCGATACGAGCTTGTTTTGTATCGAGGTCAAAGAGACCCCCTAAAGTCCGCTAATCGCTTAGCTGTTTTGTCAAGTTCTTGCTTAATTTCTACTAAATCCATGAGTTAAACACCTCTATTTTATTTTTGACGCACAGGAAGGAAATGAGAAGACTCATTTCCTTCCTGTACTAGTTCATTCTATACTAATTGACTCTTATTTTATGATTCTTTACCGCAGCAGTTTTTATACTTTTTGCCACTTCCGCAGATACAAGGATCATTTCGGCCAACTTCTATCGCATTTACTTTTGGCTTCTTCTTAGCCGGCGCGTCTCCTTCTTTTGGATGAACAGCCGCCTGACCTTGTGCTACTTCTTGACGCTCAAGGTTATTATTAATTTCTGCTTTCATGATATACTTCGTCACTTCTTCTTCAATGGTTGCAATCATATTTTCAAACATCGCAAAACCTTCCATTTGATATTCGCGAAGAGGATCTGTTTGGCCGTACGCACGAAGGTGGATACCTTGGCGAAGCTGATCCATCGTATCAATATGATCCATCCATTTAGAATCAACTGCTCTAAGAACAACAACTTTTTCAAATTCACGCATTTGTTCTTCAGGGAGCTGAGCTTCTTTTTCATTATAACGAGCTTTTGCATGATCTACCAGCAGTTCTACCATTTCTTCAGGCTCTTTACGGCGAAGATCTTCTTCTGTGACTTTACCTTCCTCAAGAACATTAGCATTTACGTAATCAATAATCGCTTGTAAATTCCATTCTTCTTCTAATTCTTCACGCGGTGTGTTTACTTCAACCACACGCTGTAACGTTGATTCAATCATACGTTCTACAATCGCACGTAGGTTGTCTGAATCAAGCACTTCAAAGCGCTGTTTGTAAATAACTTCACGCTGTTGACGAAGAACGTCATCATATTGAAGTAATTGTTTACGTGCATCGAAGTTATTACCTTCAACGCGTTTTTGAGCGGACTCAACAGCTCTTGTTACAATTTTACTTTGAATTGGCTGTGAGTCATCCATACCAAGGCGATCCATCATTGCCATCATATTATCTGAACCAAACCGGCGCATTAATTCATCTTCCATGGATAGATAGAATTGAGATACCCCTGGGTCCCCTTGACGTCCTGCACGTCCGCGGAGCTGATTATCAATACGGCGTGATTCATGACGCTCTGTACCAAGTACAGCAAGACCTCCAGCTTCAACGACACCTTCACCTAGTTTGATATCCGTACCACGGCCAGCCATATTTGTTGCGATTGTTACCGCACCTTTATGCCCCGCATTTTCAATAATATCCGCTTCACGCTCATGCTGTTTCGCATTTAAAACATGATGGCGAATGCCTTTTTTCTTTAATAAAGCTGATAAAATTTCAGATGTTTCAATCGCAACTGTACCAACAAGAACAGGCTGTCCTTTTGCGTGGCGCTCGGCAATATCTTCTACTACCGCATTAAACTTGCCTTCCATTGACTTATAAATTAAATCCGCTTTATCATCACGTGAAATTGGCTTATTTGTTGGAATAACAACAACGTGCATATTGTAAATATTACGGAATTCTTCTTCTTCCGTTTTAGCTGTACCCGTCATACCTGATAATTTTTCATACATACGGAAGTAGTTTTGGAATGTGATGGTAGCTAACGTCATGCTTTCATTTTGAATCTCAACATTCTCTTTAGCTTCGATAGCTTGATGCAAGCCGTCGCTAAAACGTCTTCCTTTCATTAAACGACCCGTAAACTGGTCAACGATCACAACTTGATCTTCATCAATTACATAATCCACATCGTTTTGCATCGTTACATGTGCTTTAAGCGCTTGATTGATGTGGTGGTTTAGTGCTACGTGTGAAATATCAAATAAGTTTTCAATGCCAAATGCCCGCTCGGCTTTTGACATACCTTCTTCAGTTAACTGAACACTTTTTGTTTTGATATCAAAAGTAAAATCGGTTTCTTTATCAAGCGTGCGAACGAATGCATTAGCTTGAATATAAAGCGCAGTTGATTTCTGCGCGCTGCCAGATATAATAAGCGGCGTACGTGCTTCATCAATTAAGATAGAGTCAACTTCATCGATTACGGCAAAATGAAGCGGACGTTGAACCATTTGTTCTTTGTAAAGCACCATGTTATCACGTAAATAGTCAAATCCTAGTTCATTATTTGTACTATACGTAATATCCGCTGCATATGCTTCTTGCTTTTCTTCACGCGTTAAATGGTTTAAATTTAACCCTACTTTCAAGCCTAGGAATTCATATAAACGACCCATTTCACTAGCATCACGGCTCGCTAAGTATTCATTGACTGTTACTACGTGTACGCCTTTTCCTGTAATGGCATTTAAGTATACAGGCATAGTAGCTGTCAACGTTTTACCTTCACCCGTTTTCATTTCCGAGATATTCCCTTCATGCAGAGAAATACCCCCCATTAGCTGAACTTTGTACGGATACATGCCTAACACACGTTTCGCTGCTTCACGTACAACCGCAAAAGCTTCATCTAATAGGTTATCGAGCGATTCGCCATTTTGGTAGCGTTGTTGAAATTCAGCTGTTTTTTCACGAAGCTGATCGTCCGTTAAAGACGCTATTTCAGGACCTAACGCATCAATTTGGTCCGCCATTTTTTCTAAACGGCCGATTTGGCGCTGATTGCCGTCAAACACTTTTTTAAATAATCCAAGCATATTAAAACGCTCCTCTATTTATAATCAGTACATTTCATACTATTCTCATTCATATCTGTATCTTTCATTATAAAACATTCTGAGTAAAATTGTAACATTGCAGCTAAGCAAGTAGCAACTTGTACCCTTTTTCGTCTGTCTCTTTACTAGTACTAATCTATTAACGAGCTATTTTTTATTGTGATTTCCCCTGCCTCACTCTTACAATAAAAAAGGGGAATGTAGAATGAACGTTCAATCTATTACAAAAGAACAAGCTTGGAAAGTCCGACATATCGTCATGTAGCCTGATAAAGATTTCAGTTATATTCAGCTGAAAGATGATCCATCAGGAATGCACTATGGACTGTTTGAAAAAGGAGAGTTAAAATCAGTTGTTTCCTTATTTATAACAGCTGATGAAGCTCAATTCAGGAAATTTGCTACTCTTAAAGAAGAACAAGGAAAAGGGTACGGCAGTCATTTGCTAAAAGAGGTTTTGCTCAAGGTCAAGAACCTTGGGATACGAAGGGTCTGGTGTAACGCACGAGAAAATAAGGTCTCTCTTTATAAGGCATTCAAAATGAAAGAAACCACGCGTGTATTCACCAAATCTTCTACAAGCTATGTAGTCATGGAACTATTTTTTTAAACAGCTAAAAAAGCAGCGTGCGGAAGCACGCTGCTTTTATTTTACTGCTCTTATTTAAGAGAGCCTGTAACCGTTAGTTTGGTTCAATCAATCCATATCGTCCATCTTTTCTTCGGTACACAACGTTTGTAATGTTTGTCTCAGCGTTTGTAAATACAAAGAAACTATGTCCTAACATATTCATTTGTAAAATAGCCTCTTCGCTATCCATTGGTTTTAAATTAAATCGTTTTGTACGAACTAGCTCTAATTCATCTTCTTCAGTTGCAACAGCTACGTTCGCTTCGCTTTCTAATGCTGCAAATAGATACTTCTCAGCACCTTTTTCACGCATTTTTCGATTCACTTTTGTTTTATGTTTACGAATTTGACGCTCTAATTTATCTAGGACAAGATCGACAGCTGCGTATAAATCACTGTGTGTCTCTTCGGCTCTCAATACGAGATCATTCATTGGAATTGTGACTTCTATTTTTTGATCGTTATTGTAGACTTTTAAGTTTACATTTACGTCAGCAGTTGGTGTTTCGTCGAAATAACGCTCTAACTTACCAAGCTTTTTCTCTACGTATTCCCTAATTGCTGGAGTCACCTCAATGTTTTCACCGCGAATGTTATACATCATGTTCGAACTCCTCCTTTAATCCATTGCTATACCTCTACAATTCTACAATACCCGACACAACCCCTTCCTAAACTATTAAAATTTTTCGAAAATTTAGTGAAAAATTTTGGAACCTGAGAAAAGTTTATGAAAAAACCAAAAAAATAGACCTTCTTCATAAGAAGAAGGGTTGTATTTTTTTAAGCAGAATTAATTTTTTTTATCGTAAAACATCCCATCAAACATTTTCGTTTCGTAAGGGTTTACATAGCTGTTATTATGCTTTTTCTTCGCTTTTAGCAAACGGAGATCCACCATAATTTGATGCCGAATTAAGATCAGCTTTTGATCAATTGCCTTATTCATTTCGACAATTTTCTTACCCATCGATTCATTATCCCTACTTTTTGGCGGCAGCTTCTCTATGATGTCACGTCTTTTTAATAGAAGATACTCTAATTTTTGAATGTCTTCTTCTCGATTTTTGTCGGAAAATGTTTGAGTAAGCCGATAAATCTCATCAGTTAGCTGATACAGTTCATTTATCATATTTATGCTTGACCGCCGCTTCCATGGACTTGCTGGCGATGAAGCTGCACAACTTGCTTCCATGTATCGCGGAATTCTGTTACATATTGTTCAGCTTCGTCCAAGCTTGCTATATCATTTTTTGTGTTAGCTTCAATTAAACACTGGTTAATGTAGTCATACATGGCCATCATAGACTTAGCAACTTGCACGTTTGTATCAAGGGTAATCATTAATTCTTGAATAATATTTTGCGCTTTTAACAGATTCGTATTTTTTAGCTCAATATTTTTTTCCTGTATGCCTGCTCGTGCAAGCTTGATAAATTTTAAACACCCGTTATACAGCATAAGCGTTAACTCTCCTGGAGAAGCAGTCTGAACAGCTCCTTGCTGATACGCTTGATACGGATTATTTGCTGCCATAAACGTTCACTCCTTCTTAACTAAAATATTGCGATAGCTGCGCGCTTTGAGCATTTGCATTTTGAATGGCTTTTTCCATTGCTGTAAACTGACGATAATACCGGTCCTCTATTTGTGTGAGCCTGCTTTCAAAACTAGTGATTTGGCTATTTACGCTTTTTAAATTACGCCCAAGCAAAAATTGTTCGCTTGTCCATGTTGAACGGCCAGCGCGCTGCTCGACTTTGGATACGGTTTGAGTAATCGTATCACGTAAACGTCGTACAATCCCTTTTTCACTTGTTGTACTTCCACTTTTCATAAATAAATCCATGACGGACTGCGGGTCTTTTTCAATTGCTTCTTTTAATTTAGTTCCGTCACCTTCTATGACTAGCTTGCCTCGATCGCTATAGTTTGCGCTAGTTGAAATACCGATGTCGGTTAGCTGCGAAAATGCTCCGCTCACTCCTGATATAGAGCCATACCAGTTAGAACGCATTTGATTCAGCCCACTTGATAAAATTGAGTCTCCTTTTAACAAACCGCTTTTCGCCTTATCATCCCATTGCTCGGCTTGTTTATCCGTTAGCTTTTCTCTTTCTTCATCAGTCAAAGGCTGATAGTTCCGGTCTCTTTCTTCCGTAATCTTTCCATTAATCTTCTCAATCAGTTCATTGTATTTGGTCACAAAGTCTTTAATTGTATCAAATACTTTCTGCGTATCATTGCTTACGTTGACGCGTACATCCCCTGTAAAATTATTTTGAAGGGTATAGGTAACGCCTCCAGTGGTAAACGTATTGGATTTACGGGTTGTTTCTAGACCGTTTAGTGTAAGCTTTGCATCTGTTCCTTTGGCATCACCGTCGAGCTTCAAAAAGTCCGTCAAAAATGCGCCTGAAAAAACCATGTTTGAACCCTTTGAACCATCATTACTATCTGCAGAAGATAAATCACCCGTATCTTTGCGAGTAAAGACAACTTTATTCGTTCCTTCATCGAAAAAAGCTGAAACGCCTACTTTTGAATTGCTGATTTGTGTCAAAACCGTATTTAGTGATGATGAACCGTCAAATTCAAATGGCGTACTTCCGCCATCTTCACTATTTCCTGTTGCTTTACCTGTACTATCATACGTTGTAATAGAAAAGTTCAACACATTTTGCTGATACGAAAACGCTTCAATTGTGCTACCGCTTGTTAATGTTGTACCAAACGTCATTTCACCTGTGTCTGCGTTAATGAATACTTCATTAGGATCTACTGCCCCCGCCGCTGTTCCTATTCTCACGCTATAATCTTTACTCGTACCTCCAGTGGTAACAGAGATAGACTCTAGAGTATTCACCTCAGAAAGAGATCCTTTAGCTAGTTTTACTGTACTAGTATCAGCACTTAACGCTATAGCGGCTTGATCAACCGTTTTTTTAGTCCACACACCTGCTCCCATCAAATCCCGTTGAGACCACAAACTTTTCGTCGGATCAATACTAGAAGCAATACTATCAGAGCTAATGCTCTGCGCAGCAGTTGCCATTGTCACGTTTGAAAGTGTATAAGACGCGTTTCCTGCTGAGGAAGTAGCTGCTGCTTTTACTTTCGTTTCATCTGCTGAAGATACCGTTTTGGACGAATAAGAAGACTGCAAGGTCATATTAAAAGCGAGATTATTAAATTCTGATAACAGCAAGTTCATTGAGCGATAATCATCTCGCTGCCACTCTAACGTTTGCTTTTGTTTTTTCATTTTATCAATAGGCATTCGTTCAGCCTTCATTAAATCACTGACGATTTGATCAATATCCATTCCGCTTGCTAACCCACTTACTCTTACCACTTACCATCACCACCGTTTTTTTATTCATCTATTCATCAATTGTTGGCCATAAAATATGAGTGTATTTTTTCGAAGCTCCCTATTAGTTCATAGGTTCACCACTTCTCTATTTTGTATCGGTAAAACAAACATTTTTTTCATAGGTCAAATGATGCAAGATAGAAAAAGCTCACTTATTTTTCTACAATAAGTGAGCTTTTTATTATTGGCTAAACAAGTTCAGTTTTTGGGACAAATTTCTTTGAATATCTTTAGGAATAAGGTATGGTGCTAGATTTATAATATCTCGTAACGAATCAATGGTAACAGAGGCAGATAAATTTATATATTCATCCGTTGTATCTGCTTGTTCAAATGAAATTGACTCTGGCAAATTATTGAGTAAAGTAATTTCATTCATTTCTTTATCGACCGTGACATCAGATGACCCATTAATATTTAAACGATCCCATACAAGAGACATAGGAATAGGCATTCTTCCTAAATGCACGCTGTTCACCTTTAAAACAAGCTTTCCATTTTCGGCATTTGGTGTTATATCAACTACAAACTGTGATTCCATAAAAGATACTACATGTTTATTAATATAAAATTTTATATGTTCCGGAAGCAACTCGGCTTCTGCTCCTTCAATCGTTTCATCATTTTCATAAAGATAGCTGCGCAAGTAATCATTAACATCGCTCTCGCTTAATCGGTATCCTAAAATAGGAGACCCGCCATTCAGTTCTAGTGACGTCGCATGAGCGGACTTTTCTTGTGCCAGTGAAGGTAATGAAGCAGTCTGATCAAGCTTTTCGACATTTCTGACTGGACTAACGAAAAAATACAACCCAAATAAAAGGATAATAAATAGAAAAACAACAACTATAAATTTTCTCAAACACACGCACCCTCTCAAACATTCTTCTTGGAATATAATAACGATTTATCTTTTATCATACAAGATAAATAAGATGTGTGTCGAAAACTTGTAGAGAATGTACGTATATAGCAGAAATTCCGAATAAAAAACAAGTCTACAATGAATATATTAAGTCTTTTTTGACTCAAAACATTTTAAATTTAGTAACTTAAAGGCGATTTTAATAGTAATTTGATAATTGGCACACTTCTTGCTTATTATAAAGGTAAGGGGAGGAATTTCTATTTATATTTTCAGAATTTACTTTATTTTCTAATATTCTTACGATAATTTTAAAGGAGTGAATACGATGGGAAACAAAACAGAATCACACGGAAAGTTAAAGCAACGTCACGTTTCCATGATTTCCATTGCAGGTATTATCGGAGCCGGCTTGTTTGTAGGAAGCGGATCCGTTATTAACGCAACAGGCCCAGCAGCAGTAGTTTCATATGCAGCAGCCGGACTGCTAGTCGTTCTATTGATGCGTATGCTCGGTGAAATGGCCATGGTAAACCCAGATAAAGGCTCATTCGCAACGTATGCTCAGCAAGGAATTGGCGCTTGGGCAGGTTATGCTATTGGATGGCTTTACTGGTTTTTCTGGCTAATTGTAATTGCGATTGAAGCTACTGCTGGAGGAGCAATTGTTCATGAATGGCTCCCTTCCGTACCAATTTGGCTTTTAAGCTTAATCTTAACCTTTGCATTAACCTTAACGAACTTGTTCTCTGTCAAATCATTTGGAGAATTTGAATATTGGTTTGCTATGATTAAAATTGTGGCAATCGTTGCCTTTATGGGAATCGGTTTAGCTATTATTTTCGGATTAATCCCAGGCACATCTTCACCTGGTTTAGCTAATTTAACAGGCCACGGAGGCTTTATGCCAAAAGGCACGAACTCTATCTTTTTAGGGGTTATTACCGTTATTTTCTCTTATTTTGGAGCTGAAATTGCGGCTATTGCAGCTAGTGAATCAGAAAATCCAGCAAAAGCTATCACAACTGCTATTCGCAGTGTCGTATGGCGAATTTTAATTTTCTATATTGGTTCAGTTGCTATTTTAGTAACTCTTTTACCTTGGAACTCAGCTGATTTACTAAAAAGTCCATATGTAACAATGTTAGAAATGGTCAATATTCCAGCAGCTGCACAAATTATGAATTTAGTCGTATTAGTATCCGTTTTGTCTTGCTTAAACTCTGCTTTGTATACGAACTCACGAATGATTTTATCATTGGCTCAAAAAGGACAAGCTCCTCGCGCTTTAGCAAAGGTAAGCAAATCAGGCGTACCAGCAAGAGCTGTATGGATTAGCACAGCTGCCGCATATGTGTGTGCTATCTTTAGCTTCGTTTCGCCGGATAAACTCTTTTTATTCTTAGTTAATGCATCAGGAGCCATTGCTCTTATTGTGTATTTAGCTATCGCTATTTCTCATTTACGCCTGCGCAAGAAAATGATTCAAGCCAACCAGCCAATTAAAGGAATGAAAATGTGGCTGTTCCCGTATTTAACATACGCAACAATTGCTGTTATTACCGTGATCTTCTTATCAATGGCATTTATTGATTCGATGCGCTCACAGTTTTTCTTAACTCTTGGATTAACCGCTGTGGTTCTTCTTTCATATTCGTTCATCAAAAAAACAAACAACAAGCGACCTGACGATCAATTTTCTGAGTCAGAAAATATTGCAAAATAAAAAAGCCGCAGATGCGGCTTTTTTATTTTGCTTTTTTGTAACACAAGACCCTCACTAAGTGAGGACTTTTGATTATTTTTCAACTGATATGTCACGATGAAGATTTCGAAGCGGCTGAGGAGGGCAAATACGTCGCGTCGCGTAAGAAACAATAAAAATAGTTAACAATCCGCCTACCATCGCAAATGTGCGAAACGGAAACATGACCACCCCGTCTTCAATCATCGGATACGGAAGCAGCGCTTTTAAATGAAGCAGTGGTTCTCCTCCACCGATTCGAAGGACAAGAGATACAATGAATCCAGCCAAAGATCCGTACCAGTTAGCTCCTTTAAAGAACAAAGCACAAACCAACTGGGGAAAAAGAATACAATACACTAGGTCCCCTGATAAATACCATAAAGAGTAGACACTCTCAGAGTTTAAAGCAATTAGAGTTGCTCCCGTTCCAATGATAATGATAGAACGTTTAATAACTTTATCTAACTGCGCCTGTGTCGCATTTGGCTTTACAATCGGGCGATACACGTTCCAGGCTGCCATCCCCGAAGCTGAAAGTAACGAAGCTGCTACTGCAGCCATAACGGCAGCAGCTAGTCCGCCAAGAGCAATTGCTCCTACTAAATCAGGCGTTAGATATTTAAACACATACGTTAAAATCATTGACGCGCTCTCAGGGCTTGACACTCCAAATGAAGACCAGTCTGCACTATAACCGATCATTCCTATTAAAGTTGGAGGCAAGGCCGCTAACGCGCAAAAGATACCAGCTGTAATAGATAGCCACATTGCTGCTTTTTCATTTTTAGCAGATAACACGCGCTGAAAATAAATTTGCCATGGAATACCACCAAAAATAAGTAAAAATGTGCTATCCCACCATTGCCAATATGTATTTCCCCATTTCGGATCTTCCCAGCCTTTTAATGGAGGAAATAAATGAAGAGAACCAGCCATGCCTTCTGAATAAGTAGAAAAAACGGCTCCCACTCCTCCCGTATTCGAAAATGCAAAGGGAAGAACCAGAAATAGTCCTAAAAACATAATAGAAAGCTGTAAGATATCGGTATGTGCTACTGCCCACAAGCCGCCAATCACGGTGTATGCAATGGCAATAAGTGCGGAAAGAATGATGGAAATTGAAAAACTGAGGCCTAAAATCACACCGAATGTTGTTCCTAAAGCAGTTAAGATAGCTGCGCTCCAAAACAGCTCTCCCAGTATAGCTGGAAAATAAAGAACCGTAGCCATTTTCTTACCGAAACGAGATTCTAAAGGATCAAGCATTGTCATAAACTCAAACCTTCTCATCTTTCTAGCAAAAAAGATACCGCCTAAAATTAAGCTGATTGAATAACACCATGGTGCTTGAGTCCATGTCAACCCGGAGGAATAAACGGTTTCGGCCGTTCCAGCAATATATCCTCCACCGACCCAAGTGGCGGTCATTGTGAACATTGAAATCCATAGCGGCATAGATCTTCCTGCAACAAGCATATCGTCTGATTTTCCTTTTTTACTTGCAGCGGCTCGAGCACCAATAAAATAAATAACACCATACATAATGAACATTAAAATGAGGCCTGGCCAATAGAGATCTGGATTATAGAGAGAATAGATAAATGCAACAACCATAAAGATTGAAAACCCTATAATAGTTGTCCATAAGGGGGTTAGTAGACGGTTGTTCCTGTTTGATTTCCCTGAAAAGTCAGAAGTCTCATTCGACTTTTCAGGCCTGGCTTGTTGTGTGTCTGAACGAAATGGCTTTTTAGCATTTTGCATCGTCTCACATCCTTTAAATTGATAAAGAAATCTAAAGACATAGTTGTCCTCTATTCCTTTTTCCTACCAGCATACAATTAAACCTAAAAATATACTTTTTTAGAATAAAATATAAATAGTTGGATTATAAATACCAATATCAAGGGGAGGAATTACGTTTATATAGTTATACTAAAATAATTTAAATTTCCTTATTTTAATATTTCGCTAAGAACTCATAATTGTTTTCATCTTCTATCTAAACTCCTTTCTTAATTTCCACATTCAAAATCCTTTGTTTCTCAAGGTTTGTATGCAAGCAGATATAGTACTACGGTTAATATATCTGAATGTTTAGGATATTGTCAAAAAAGTTTGAGTTCTTTTATATAAAAAAAGAATAATATTCTCATAGCTCATACATAAAAAAAACCTTTTGTATCAAGGGACATAGCAATCATTATTTTTTTATCACTTTTTGTTAAATTTTTTCTTAATATCCGAATAATTAGCTCCTTATAGAGAAGAGCATCTATTAAATTCAGAACATTTTAAGTTTTTTGATTTGACTTAATTAAATAACCGATGCTATAATTCGAATTGTTAAGAACGTTAAATATGAATTTAACAAATTCTATTATTTGGAGGTCGATGCTATTGGAACAAACACTTACGCTTGAAAAAATGCACATAAACGGCGAATGGGTTGAAGCACGCAGCGGCGAAAAAAGAGAGATTATAAATCCTTTTAATCAAGAGGTTATCGCTGTCGTTACAGAAGGAAATCGTGCTGATGCTGTAGAAGCCATTGAAGCAGCTAGAAAAGCTTTTGATGCAGGTGAATGGTCTAAATTTACAGCGGCCGAAAGAGGTTCTTTGCTATTTAAAGTAGCGGAAGAAATTCGCAATGATCGAGAGGAACTAGCAAAACTTGAAACCTTAAATACCGGAAAAACCCTCGTTGAAAGCCTAGCAGACATGGATGGAATTGCTAATGTCTTTCAATATTATGCTGGATTAGCAGATAAAGATGGTGGACAGATGATTGAGTCACCTAATCCCGATTCTGTTAGCCGCGTTGTCCGCGAACCTGTAGGCGTGTGCAGCCAAATTACTCCTTGGAATTACCCTTTATTGCAAGCCTCTTGGAAATTGGCTCCCGCACTTGCTGCTGGGAACACAATTGTTATTAAACCAAGTGAAATCACCCCTTTAACAACTATTCATATGATAAAAATTTTTGAAAGAGTTGGCTTCCCAGCAGGCGTCATTAACATTGTACTTGGCCCCGGTGCGACCGTTGGACAAGAAATGGCAGAAAGTCACTTAGTAGATTTAGTTTCCTTTACAGGTGGCGGTGTATCTGGACGTAAAGTCATGCAGGCTGCGGCAGGCAACTTTAAAAAAATTGCCCTTGAACTCGGAGGGAAAAATCCGAATATCGTCTTTGCTGACGCTGACTTTGACACTGCGGTTGACTATGCATTAAATGCGGTTTTCTTTCATGCCGGCCAAGTTTGTTCAGCTGGAGCGAGATTACTGGTTCAAGATGATATTCACGATAAATTTGTTTCAGCAGTTATTGAACAAGCCAAAAAAATTAAGCTAGGGGACGGCATGGATGAAGCCACTCAAATGGGACCCGTTATCTCAAAAGAACACCTAGCTAAAGTGGAACATTACATTGAGCTTGGCAAACAAGAAGGTGCTTCTCTTGTTTTAGGCGGCAAGCGTCCAACTCAAGAATCTTTACAAAAAGGCTTATTTATCGAACCAACTATTTTTACAAACTGTCATGGAGATATGAAAGTTGTCCAAGAAGAGTCATTCGGTCCGATTATGACAATTGAGCGCTTCAGCACTGAAGAAGAAGCGGTGTCACTTGCTAACGATACAATCTATGGATTAGCTGGAGCTGTTTGGACAAGTGATATGAATCGAGCTGAACGTGTAGTGAAAGCACTCCGTATGGGAACAACTTGGATTAACGATTATCATCCCTACTTCCCGCAGGCTCCTTGGGGAGGTTATAAGCAATCTGGGATTGGAAGAGAGCTTAGCCATATCGGGCTAGAAGAATATACGGAAATTAAACATATTTACACGAATACAAATCCACAGCCAATGCGCTGGTTTCAATAAAAATTAAGGGGGAATTTAAAGATGTTTATGCGATTTGAAAGAATGGAACGTTTAAAAAGTTTTGAGATGCCAACGGTTGTAAAACATGGAATTGGTGCTGTAAAACATACTGGAGAGGAAGTAAAAAACCTAGGTGTATCTAAAGTTTTATTAGTAACAGATCCAGGTGTAAAGAAAGTAGGTTTAGCAGACCCTGTAATCGCTAGTTTAAAAGAAGCAGACGTAGATGTTATTCTATTTGACCAAGTAGAAGCCAACCCTTCTATTCACGTAGTAGCGGACGGAACAAAAATGTACAAAGAAAATGGATGCAACGGACTAGTAGCTGTTGGGGGCGGAAGTTCAATGGATACGGCAAAAGCTATTGGTGTAGAAGCAGCCCATAATGCTCCCGTCTTAGATTATGAAGCAGCTGAAGGGAAAAAACCTTTAACAAAACGTATCCCTCCTTTAACAACAATTCCTACAACTGCCGGTACAGGAAGTGAAGTAACACAATGGGCTGTCATTACGGATCCTGTTCGTGAGTTTAAATTTAATACAGGTGGACCTTTAATTGCTGCCCACTTAACAATTATTGATCCAGAACTGCACGTATCTATGCCTTCACATATTACGGCCGGTACAGGAATTGACGCATTAGCTCATGCAATTGAATGTTATACATGTCATTTTGCACAACCAATGACGGACTCTGTTGCTTTATTGGCCATTGAGTACGTTGGAAAATACTTACGACGTGCAGTTGCAAATGGGCAGGATATCGAAGCACGCTATGGAATGGCGCATGCAGCTATGCTTGCTGGCCTTTCATATGGAAGTGAATCTGCAGGAGCAGCTCACGCGATGGCTCAAACATTAGGAGGCATTTATCCAATTGCTCATGGCCCTTGCGTAGCAGCAATGCTAGGTCCTGTAATGGAATATAACTGGATGGGTGAGCCTGAAAAATTTGCGCGCATAGCTCAAGCTCTAGGGGTTAACACACATGAATTAACGCTTGAAGAAGCAGCTCAAGCAGCTGTTCGTGAAGTATATCAACTAGTTAAAGATGTACAAATCCCTTCTTTAGAAGAACAAGGTGTTCCAAAAGAAGCAGTTTCTCGCTTAGCTCAAGAAGCATTTAATGATCCACAAACAGTTGGTAATCCTCGTGATTTAACTGTAAAAAGTTACGAATGGATTTATAACCGCTGTTTTGAAGCTACACCATTAACCGTATAAAAATGATAAAAAGGCTGTTGATTTTTCAACAGCCTTTTTTATGTTACTCTTTCGCTAATTCTTCATTTAAAATATCGATGATTCTTCGATCGTCAAAAACTTTCACTACTTTTTTCAAGAAATGATAATAATGTTTTGACTCTATAATCTGCGCTAAATTACGCTTTGCTTTTACTGCGATCTCCTCAGGTACATCCTCATCATTTAAAAGAATCTGCAGCTTGTTTTCCGCTTCTTCGATTGCCTCTAAATTAACCGAAATTTCTCTTTGCCACTTCTTACAGAAAAATGAAAAAAAGGACTTAGAAAAATCTTTTTCTGCTTCATATAAGTCTTTCCGAACACCTTTTTTCCACACTTTGTGGACCATATCAATATTTTGCAGTGAACGAATGGATGTACTCATCGTTGGTTTACTCATACCCAGTTCTTCACTCATTTGATCTAATGTAACAGGTTCATCCATAAAATAAAGCATACCATACAGCCTTCCTACTGAAGGTGTGACACCATATAAATCCATCGTATCAGCTAAAGCGCTGACAACCACATCTTCTGCTTCTTTTAATAAATCATGATACGCTTGAACATCACTCATTTACTCTTCTCCTCTTTTGTTAAATTCATTTGAATTATACTTAATAAATTTAATGATACACGATAAAAAGGAAAAAAACAGAAATTCAGTTCAATTTTTTGATAAAAAAGAAGCCTTCTCTTAAAGAGAAAGGCTTAAGACATAGTGGGGAATACTATATGTTTATCTTTCCCGATTTAGATATCATTTATACCATATATTTTTGATTATTTTCAAATTGATCGTTTTATTTCTTTTTCGATAATTGTTTCAGCATATTAATAGCATGTAACGTAATTTGAGAAGCACTTTTATTTTCATTACGTATTTCTTCATAAATTTCTTGTCTATGAATATCCACAGACTTTGGAGCTTGAATTCCTAACTTTACTTGATCACCATTAACTGCAAGGACGGTCACTTCAATTTCATCACCTATTTTGATTGTTTCATTTAACTTTCGTGTTAAAACAAGCATGGACTCACTCCTTATCTATTCCTCTTACTCAAATAACCTGTGCTTCGTTTCGTAAGCTGTATTCATTAAAATCACTTGCTTAGCAAGCTGTTGTTTTGTATTAATAATAACAGGAGCCTGCAAATTAGCCGTTATCTTTTCAACAGAATCTGACATCGTAAGCAATACGTAAACAGCTGCATCTTCCGCTTGTTGTAATTGAAGCTTTTCGATTTCCTGAGGTTCTAGTTGAAAATCATAATCTAAAAAAAACTGAAATGGATCCGTGATAATAAAAGCTAATTCTTTGGTTTGAATAGACTGCAGCACTTGGAAAGCTTCGGCTCCCGGAAGTGGTAAAATAACAAATTTAGTTTCTTCCAAAAAACCTGGAATCCCTTGATTAAATGTCAGTGTTTGCTGATTGTCTATCTCTATATCTCCATGATAGCTTGTTGAAATTTTCATCTCATCACACCTTTGCTAATTGATTTTTTCTTGTTATCTTTTTTCATTATAAAAAAGCTCCTTCTGTTTAGAAGGAACTTTTTAACGCAAGAAATCTAGCAGCGTAGGCTGAATAATTTGAGCCCCTACCCCTAAAGCAGCACGATGCAAGCTTTCTTGTACGGTTAAATCCGTAATAACTTTTTCAATTTCTGCATCTTCATTATCTGAAAGCATCTTAGTAGCCGTAATTTCTTGTGAATCAAGGCGGTTTCCAATCAGCTCAAGTCGATTGCTCCTTGCTCCCAGTTCAGATCGCTCCGCTAATAACGTCGATATCTGAGTATCTAACTGGGTAGAGAGATCTTTTAGTGAGCTTACATCGTTTTGTTCAAAAGCTGTTTGAATGTTGTTCATTAAGTCGAATGAACCTTGTCCAAAGATGTTTTCAGCGTGAATATTGACTCTCAGCTGAATACCTTTTGATACCTCAATCGAAAAAGGGTCTAGATTAATATTCGATTCTATCATACCGCTTGTGTTCTCACTAATAGGCGGTGCTCCTACATTTACACCGTTAAAAATATAATTTCCTGCCACTTGCGTATTACCTACTTGCATATAATCCATCTTTAACTGTTCAATTTCACGTGCAATCGCTTGGCGGTCATCACTTCCATTCGTACCGTTTAACCCTTGCACGACCAGCTCTTTAGTGCGCTGAAGAATGGAATTGACTTGTTCAAGTCCTGACTCTGAATTATCAAACCAAGACTGCGCTTCTGTTAAATTACGTTTATATTGATTCACTTCTGAAAGATTAGAACGATACGCCATTCCTTTAGTAGCCACTACCGGGTCATCCGAGGGACGAGTAATTTTCTTTCCCGTTGATAATTGGTTTTGAAGTGTTTCCAACTTATTGTAGCTATTGCTAATTTGTTTTAACGAATTAGCCGCTAACATTCCTTGTGTGACACGCATCTTTTCCCCTACCTTCCTCCAGTTCCAAGACCGTTTACAATTTTATCAAGCATTTCATCAATCATAGTTATCATACGAGCACTTGCGTTATACGCATGCTGAAACTGAATCATATTGGTCATTTCTTCGTCTAATGAAACTGCACTTGTAGACTGGCGCCTTTGCTCTACAGCTCCTTGAAGGGTTTCTGAATTACTTTTTAAGCGGTTGGCTTGTTGGGCATCTACTGACATTTGGCCAATAATAGATTGATAAAAACCATCTAGGGAAACATCTTGGTTCCCCGAATTAATAAGCACGTTTTGACGAAATTGAGACAATAGCTGAGCATTTTGTCCATCTCCTTGGCGGTCAGTTCCAGCAGCACCAGAGGCGGCAGCAATATTGTTCGTGTTTTGTTTAATTTTATCGGCAATGACAATTCCAGTTGCTGCTCCTTCTTTTTGAGAAACATCATTAAAAAAGGAAATACCCTTATTACCCTCTAACGTGACACCTTGTTGGTGTTTATCATTAAACCAGTTTACGAATTCATACGCCATTTCATCTAAATGATCAATCATTGAAGCGTAAACACCTGTTTTATCCCCACTACTGTCTATGTAGCCAGAAGCTTCAATTAACCCTTTAAGTTTCCCTTGAGGAAATAATTCAGGATTCCGGCTCTGACCACCTATATGAATTTCCGTCACGTAGGAATCTTGATTAGTTTTAAGACTGATAGCATTTACTTGATGATTTTGCCCATCTAAAAGAGTAATAGGGCCTCGAGACGTTTGAAGCTGAACCGTCACGACTCCTTCTGACGGTGCGGAAGCATTCTCACCACTTTTTGTATATTCTACAGAAACTGGTATAAATTTGGAAAGTTCATCTAGTAACCTGTCTCTTTCGTCGTACAAATCGTT
The DNA here is from genome assembly GCF_023715685.1 of Priestia aryabhattai. NCBI lineage: Bacteria > Bacillati > Bacillota > Bacilli > Caryophanales > Bacillaceae > Priestia > Priestia aryabhattai. The sequence continues at coordinate 186,531 of NZ_JAMBOQ010000005.1, read as the reverse complement.
AGGCAGATAGCCATTGGGTTCTACGTTTTGAATTTGTTGGTTCACATTATTCATTTGCTCTAGCAAAGAATTCACTTGTGTTACGGCTACATCACGTTCTTTTTGTAAATCACCTTGAATCGTTTTTAAAGAAGTGGATAAATAAGAGAAAGTATTGCCTACTGCTTCAGCTCGTTCAATCATAACAGACCTAGATCCTGCTTCTGAAGGGTGTGAAGCTACATCTTGAATGGACTCAAAAAATTGATTAAAAACAGCTGAAAGTCCATCTTCAGTAGGTTCATTCATAATTTCCTCCATTTTTTCAAGAGCACCGGCGCGTGCATCCCAATACCCCACTTTGATGGTTTCATCTCGATACTGGGTATCTAAAAATGTATCACGTATTCGCTCTACCGTGCTGGCTTCTACTCCCATCCCTATTTGACCCGCAGTTCCAGCCTGATTCATCCCTGGGGCTGGATAAGCTGGGAACGTTTCTAAACTTACTCGCTGACGCGTATAGCCCGGCGTATTTGCATTAGATACGTTATGGCCAATCGTGTAAAGAGCTGCTTGTTGGGCATCCATTCCTCGTTTAGCCACCTGCAAACCATGAAACGTTGAACTCATTCTGCTTTTCCTCCGTTCTTTATACCTTCGAATTAAAAATAGAGTTGGACTGAAACGAACTATTCTTTGTTTTTGTGTAATTGAACGAATCCTCTCGTTTCGCTGGAACAAGAAGATCTAGTTCGGTATAAATCAGCTGCAAAGACTGTGTGAGCAGCTGATTGTTCAAGTCATTTGCATACTTTATATCTTGAATTATATCTATTAGCTGTTTTTGAAAGGGTATCAAGATAGAGTACTCAGGGAATGAACCTGCTATTTCTTCGATGGAGCGAGCAGTATGTCCGCTTTTTTCCATTGCTGCTATACGTTTTGATTCAAGTGCAGAAATAGCAGCTATATGAGATTGCTCTTTTTGCAAAGAAGCCGTCAATGCCTTTACATCTTGTTTAATAATAAAATTCGTCTTCCCTTTAACAATGACAGACAAACTTTTGTGAAGTGTTACTTGTTTTTCTAGTATCGTTTGAATTTCTTGCACGTCCAATCAATGTCAGTCCTTTTATTTTTTATAGAAATCTACAATACTTTTAGCAATTTCTTTCCCGTTAATTTCGTATGTTCCGCTGTTAATTTGCTGTTTTAGTTTTTCCAATTTTTCAAGTCTTTCTGGAGATGGTTCATTTCCCTGAAGCTTTTTTGCTTCAGATGAAATATGAATCTGATCTTGTGGATTTTTTTTAGAGACCTGTTCTGCTTTTTCTGATTGGTTTTTGTACGGATTTATTCCAAATAAGTTTGATGGGTTAATCTTCATCTCTCTCACCTCTCTTTATATTTGTATCCGTTATCTCTATTCATTATATCGGAATTTCCATCTAAACCTTTAGCATCGCCAAGGAAGTTGAGACCATTTTCACAGTCCACTTTAAACATAGGTCTATAGATAGAGAATTCGTAAACACTCAGTCTCAGCATACTTTTATTCTTTCTTCCTTTCGTGAAAACGATAGGTTGGACGCGTTGGCTCTTCATTTGAACGAATCATCTCACGATTATGCTTTTCTAACCCATGTTTAATTTCTTGAGAACATGAATTGCAAAGTTTCCCTTCTCGAATCTGAGCGTTGCATTGCATGCATGGATAGCTTATATTTGGAAAGTTAGTTAGCACTAAGCGACCTTGTCGAATAAATTGATGAATTAACGACTCTGAAACGCCCGTTTCCTTCACCACGTCGTCAGTCGTTGCTGTACGATTTACTCTTTTCTTTAAGAATGATGAAACACGTTGAAATAGAGCTTCTTCTTTGTCAAAACATGACTTACATATGTTTATTGATCCACTTTTTACAAATAAATGACCGCATTCACTGCAATTATCTAACGTTCCCATATTCGAAACTCCTCATTTGTTTTTTATTTTACTATCGGTCAAAGTTTTAAATTATACATCTTCATGCACGAATTAAAGTGAGCGAATGAACTGAACGTGCCCCAGCTTCCTGCAAACACTTTGCCGCTTGGCGCACGGTTGCTCCTGTTGTATAAATGTCATCAATCAAGAGAAATTCTTGATTCGTAACCATTGAGGAATCGACTACTTTAAATTCTAGCTTTTCTGTCAGCCGACTTCGCCTATCTTTCTTTGATTGCTTTGTTCCTGAACACCGAATAAGAGGCATTTCTATATTGTCACTGAGAAGCTTAGCTAGTGCTAAAGATTGATTAAACCCTCTTTCATATAATCTCTCTTCCGTTAAAGGTATAGGAACTAATATAGCTTTTGGATTACATTCTTTTTTATAGAACTTATACCACTGCTCCTTGCATGCTTGGATAATTTCATAGTCTCCTTGAAACTTAAAACGTTCTATTATGCTTTGCATAAAATCACTGTATGTATAAAGAGAACGGTTAAAAAAAGAAGCATCGTTCCATTTCTGGCAGTCCATACATGTGTCTAGCTCATAATGAGAAGGAGCCAGGTCTGCCAGAGAACGGCCACACCCCCTGCAGATGCTACTGCTAATGATGGGGCATCTTTGCAAGCAAACAGTACAAATCCTGTCCGTTGAAGAAGGTTTTAACAATGACCTCCAATCGAAAGAAGAGACAAGAGGTTCAAAACAAATCAGACATATTGTCATCGATCAATCAGCCCTTCCTTATAAGCTAGAGCATTCATATATTCAATATGTTCTTTTGCTTTTCGCATAGACAGAGATTGTCCATAATGAAAAAAGACCACGTCTCCTGTTGGAAATTGAGCACTCCTCCCTACTCTTCCTGAAATCTGAACAAGAGCACTTTCAGTAAAAATCGCTTCTTCTGCTCCCAATACTGCAACATCTATGTTGGGGACCGTTACGCCTCGCTCTAAAATTGTTGTCGTTACTAAAATAACTAGCTGCCCTTCTCTAAACTTCATTACTTTTTCTTTTCGCTGGGAATCTTCAGCATGAACACCTTCTACCTTTTCGGTCAGCTTTCGAATCATGTCTGTGATGGGGACAATCCACTTAATTTGCGGAACGAAGACAAAGCATTGTTTTCCTTCTTCTATTCTTTTTTTCAGCCATTTCTCAACATTAGCAGGCAGGGTATTTGTTTTCATTTTTTTCTTCCAATTGCCACACCATTCAAATCGAGGAACAGGAATAAGCGCTCGGTGATAGCGGGCTGGAATTTTAACTACTTGTTTTTCTCCTTGCTCAACGTCTTTTTTTAATGATTCACTTGGAGTCGCTGTTAAATAAATTTTTGATGCAACAGGTTTAGCTGCTTTTGCAACAGCATAGTGCAGCATCGGCTCTGTTGAATAAGGGAATGCATCTACTTCGTCAATAATCAGCACATCGAATGCTTGATAATAATGCAGAAGTTGATGAGTGGTGGAAATAATAAGAGAGGATTCATGAAAACGGTCTTCGCTACCTCCATACATAGCCAGCACAGACATATCTGGAAATGCCGATTGAATTCTTGGCTTTAGCTCAATAACCACATCTGTTCTTGGAGTAGCAATACAGACTTTCTTTCCGCTGTTCAACGCTGATTCAATACCTTTAAATAAAATTTCCGTTTTTCCTGCTCCGCATACAGCCCAAATTAACAGCTCTTCATTCTTTTTTATAGCTTGAATGAGTTCATTTGAAGCACGTTCTTGGGCCTTAGACAGCGTTCCTTTCCAATTCATCACGCTGCTTTTTGGCGGTACATTGCTTGCTGGTCCTTCCCAGTTTATAAAGGGTGTGCACTCACTTACTTTGCCCATTACAATACATGCTCGGCAATAGTAGCACTCCTGGTGACATCTACTGCATGGAAATGAAGCGAAATAGAAGGGGCTATCACTTCCACACCGGTTGCATTTATATCCGTTTTCTTTCTGGGTAAGTGCTTTTTGATAGGAAACATATCCATTTAGATAATGCTCATGAATGAGAGGTAAAGGATAGGGAGTCTGAGTGAGTAGAAGCTGCTTTCCGCTTAAAGAGCGATGAAGATCTAGAGAGTACGGGTATGAAGGATTTAAAGGTGGAGTTCTCCACGTATCGATTTGCGAGAGGGGAAAAGCATAGGGGCTAGGCACTTGAACCGGATCTAGCAATTCTTGTTTAACAGTAAAAAGCATATCTTCATTCCTTTCTATGTTTATCGTACACATCTATATACGCAAAGAAAGGTGTTTTTTCCTGCAAAAAAACCAAATCAAATGATTTGGTTTTCGATTACTTTTTATACCAGCCTATACCGATGGCACCTTCACCTAAATGCGTGCCAATGACAGCACCAAAATAAGAAAGGCTCCATTCAATATGAGGGTATTCTTGTTCTAAGTCTCGTTGAATTTCTTTTGCTTCATCCTCACGATTAGCATGAATAACTACAGCTTTCATAGGTACGTTTTCTTTTGCATCCTCATGAAGAAGCTCGGTGATTCGTTTTAATGCTCGCTTACGCGTACGAATTTTTTCAAATGGAACAATTTTTTTAGATTCAAAATGCAGCACAGGCTTTACTTGAAGAAGACTGCCAATAATAGCCTGAGCAGCATTTAGGCGACCTCCACGCTGTAAGTGCGATAGATCATCTACCATAAAATACGCACGCATTGATAGTTTCATCTCTTCAAAACGCGCAATGATTTCTTCAGGGTGTTTATTTAATCGGACCATCTCGGCTCCTTCAATTGCATAAAAGCCTTGAACCATACAGCTGATTTCTGAATCAAATACGTGCACGTCAAAGTCTTCTACCATGCTACCTGCCGTCAAAGCACCCTGATACGTTCCGCTAATTCCACTAGATAACGTAATAACGATAGCTGAATCGAATTGATCTCGTTTTAACTGTTCAAACAACTCTACAAATTCTCCAATAGCAGGCTGAGAAGTGGTTGGAAGATTTTTTGCTTCTTTAATTTTTTTAAAATATTGATCTGCAGTCATATCCACTTCTTCACGATATGTTTCTTCACCAAAAATAACGCTTAACGGTACCATATGTATATGATAGTTTGATCGAATTTCCTCTGATATATAGGCGGTACTATCTGTAATAATTGCTGTTTTCATAAGATAGGGATCCATCCTTTGTTTTATAAAATAATTTCACTCTATTCTACAACATTTAGGATTAAAATGCATGTAACGAGAGGTTTACCTATTAGTAAAAGCTTACTTACGTATACATATTAATTAACAAACCTTGAATTTCTCCAACCCGCTTGAGTAAATTCAAACTGCCTTTTTCTTTTTGGAGGATATCATTTGTCAAATCAACTAGTTTTGTATCCACTTCTTTCACTAACTTATATACTTTAGTCGTTCCTCTATGATTAAATCCTCTTTCTTCATGCAGTTCAAAACCATTTTTAACGACTTCGTTCATAAACTGCTTCACAAGCGTCTTGTATTTTCGCAAAGAATCAATAGTTTGACTTTTTACTAACTGCTTTCCTTGTTCTTCAATTTTATTTATCACTTGAGTTAAATGTTCATAGGTCAGTTCTTTTTGTTTCTTTACCATTACTCCTGTAAATGAAACCGAACCCGTTATTTCTTTTTCTCTAATCGTATTCACGGAAGAAGAAAGACCTTTAATTCGCTGTACCTCCACTATGTATCTCTCCTTTCTCTGTTAGTATACACTCCATTCAATCTAGACTTTTATATGTGCTAGCTTGATTAGCTGAAAGGTTTCGATAGGCATTTGATGCTTGGATATGATGATTATCCTTTAGCTAAGAGTGATACTTATATGCTGTTCATAAGAAGACAGCTTGTTTTTTCGGGGCGAAGAGATAACTTTAGGCGTCGCTTTTAACACTTCATTCCAAGCGTTAGAAAGCTTCTTCATCATTTGTTGAACTTCACATAAAATAAACGTATCTTTTTTTAAATTAGCCATAATTAATCTCTCATACATATAGTTATAAAGGGTATCTAACTGCTCTGCAATGATCCCTGCTTGATATGTTAAGCCAATTCCTAGACGATATAAAATATCGTTGCACTGTTTAATTTTTTCATTCGCTGTAAAATAATCGTTGTGTTGAATTGCTATAACAGCTTCATCAATATTATGAATAAATTTTTCATACAGCATAGCTGTTAGCTCTTGCGGAGATTTTTGATAGATTAATTCTTCCGTTATAAAATTCAGCTTCATCACCTTCTTGTCTTCTTTAAATCAGTTTTCTATTTGTTTCACTAAAAGCTAACTCTTAAAGTTTTAAAGGGAACCAGTTGAGGTTCGAATAAATTCTTCTAGCACCTCATATGTATCTGAATTTATTGAAGACCTTTCTTTACAAGAGCTTGCATCAAATTGATGAACATTGTTTTGAGGTATGGATGCTTTCGTCGAAAGTTGTAGGATCCTTAAGATTTCCTTCATGCTTAAGCGACGTTGAAGGACGAGTGAATTCGCAAAGGTATCATCCTTCGCCTTCCTATCATTAAAGGTATTTTCTTCCCTTAACTTATCGGTTGTTTTCCCCTCTCATTAAACATGACTTTTTACCCACAATTTCAAAAAAAGTTATAAAAAGAAAAAAAAAGTCTGATATACCTAGTGGTATATCAGACTTTTGAACTTATCTTACTTCTACCCAGCCATTTTTGATTGCAACAACAACAGCTTGAGTACGATCATTTACATTCATTTTTTGCAAAATATTACTCACATGGTTTTTAACGGTTTTTTCACTAATATATAATGCTTCTCCGATTCCTCGGTTACTTTTACCATCGGCTAACAGTTGTAACACTTCGCACTCACGACGCGTCAACAAATGTAGTGGACGGCGAATTTCAATTGGTTCGTGCGGATAAGAAGACGATTGTCCTTGAGCTGCCAGTCGGCGGTACTCTTTTACTAAACTATGCGTTACTTTCGGGTGTAAATATGAACCACCTTCTGCAACTACTTTCACCGCCTCAATTAACGCATCGGCATCCATTTCTTTTAGCAGATAGCCTCGTGCACCTGTTTGTAAGGCATGAGTTACATACGTCTCATCATCATGGATAGATAAGATAATAACTTTAGCGTCCGGATTTACTTCTACAAGCTTTTTCGTAGCTTCTACACCATTTACAGCCGGCATGTTAATATCCATGATTACAACATCAGGTTGATGTTCTTCTACAAGGTCAATAACTTCGCTACCGTCGTCACCTTCTGCAACTACTTCAAAATCTTTTTCGAAATCTAAAATTCTTTTTACTCCTTCACGGAATAATTGGTGATCGTCGATTATGATAATTCTTGTCTGCATGTTTGATTCCTCCCCAAATCGAACAACAAATGTTTTACTCTATATTGACCCCTATTTATATACATATCTCTGCCTTTTTAAGCGGCTATAATCGGTACTTTAATCATAACAAGCGTGCCTTGGTTAATTTTCGAATGAACGGAAATAGTCCCATCTAACAAATCAACACGCTCTTTCATTCCTATTAAGCCGAACGAATTCTCTTTTTTCTCTTCTTGATTAAAACCGCAGCCGTCATCTTTGACAAGCAAAATAGCGTGTTCATTGTTGAACTCTATCTTCACTTGAATTTCTGTCGCGTCTGCATGTTTTAATGCGTTCGTTACAGCTTCTTGCACTAGACGAAACAGTGCTACTTCTAATTTTGAAGCAGTTCGCTTCTCTTGTCCAATGGAAATAAACGTAATCCGAGGCTTGCCTTCGTTATAATCTTCGATTGTATCAAGATATTTACGCAGCGTCGGAATTAGACCTAAGTCGTCAAGTGCCATCGGTCTTAAATCATATATAATCCGACGCACTTCGTATAGGGCAGAACGAACCATTTTTCGTAAATCTCGAATTTCTTCCATTGCTTCTTTTGCACTACGTTCCCGGTAAATTCGGTCAATTAATTCCGATCTCATCATAACATTTGCAAGCATTTGAGCTGGCCCGTCATGAATCTCTCTTGATAAACGTTTCCTTTCCTCTTCCTGAGCTTCAATAATCCGAAAACCAAAATACTCTTTTTGAATAGCATCTTCTACTATTTCCCCTACTTGTTTTAAATCACTTGTTAAATAATTTAACACAACGGAAATTTGACCTACCAGATGATCTGCACGTTTAATCGTTTCTTCCAATGTAAGCAAGCGTCTTTCTAGTTCATCTCGACGATTACGCAGCTGATATTCGCTTTGCTGATTCATGAGCAGCTTGGTTTGTAATTCGTGTGCTTTTTCATAAGCGTCTTTTACTTCAGGCTCTGAATAAATTTGAAAATGTCGGCTCACATCAGACAAACGCTTTCGAGCCAACCTTGCCTGAGTTTCCAATTTATCGCCTTGCTCTATCGTCTCAAGAACTTTTCCTTTTAACACTTCTAACTCTTCTTTAATTTGCTGATATTCTTGTCTGGCATCTTCAGAAAGGCGATAGACTTCATTTTTACTATCTCCTACTGTGCCAATAATCTTCTCAAAAATTTCATCAAGTGCCTTGCTTGTTAATTTATGTTTCGACATTTACTCACCCCAAACTATACTCACATTCGGAGAAATGCCTATACGTTCATGCTATATAGTATTCGTATGACCTATCTGAATTGTGAGGATAAGATCCATATTTTCTCCCTATCTGACTTTTTATATCCAAAAAGTAACGGTTGTTTTTAGTACCCTCAAACTCGACATCAATCGACGTTTGACTCGCGTTATTTGAATAGATTACCATTTACGCTCACTCTTCAACAGTGACTAACTGCCTGTTTAAACCATTTCATTATCTAGCTATACAAGCCTGCACACTATTTTATTATAACGTATATTCTGTATAGCTTGTTTAAGTGATTTTGAATTTGATTAATTGATGTCTTTTCATAAACATTTTATACTAATAGCAAGTAAAAGTACGTAAATACCCGTTTTTCTTCTATTTATAACGCTAAGGAGGATTTTTTGATTGTTATCACAATATTATACCGTAAAACAAGAAGGTTCACATGAAATCACTATTCAAAAATCTAGATTCATTTGTCATATGAAACGTGTAACAACTGAGGAAGAAGCTCAGCAATTTATTCAAGACATTAAAAAACAGCACTGGAATGCTACTCATAACTGTTCAGCTTACCTAATTGGAGAACGAGATCAATTTCAAAAAGCAAACGATGATGGAGAACCAAGTGGAACAGCAGGCGTACCAATGTTAGAAGTGCTCAAAAAGAGAGGCTTAAAAGATACGGTGGTCGTCGTTACGCGCTATTTCGGAGGTATTAAATTGGGCGCAGGTGGCTTGGTGCGCGCGTATGGGAAATCCGTTTCAGAAGCGTTAAATGAATTAGGTACAGTCAAAAGAACTCTCATGACGGTTATGCATACAAACGTCAACTATACATGGCTTGGAAAATTAGAAAATGAGCTTCGAAGTTCCGTTTATCTATTAAAAGAAATTCATTACGCAGATATGGTAGAGATTGAAACATTTGTAGAGGAAGCTCAAACAGAAGCATTTACTGAATGGATGACCGAGCTAACAAACGGACAAACAGATATTCGGGCAGGTGAGACGACCTATTTAGAAGAGGATGTAGAATGAATTATTTACTCTTATTAAAAAACATTGTACAATTGATAAATAGCGCAACTATTCTGATGGTTGCGCTACTTGTCAATGAGTAAAAACCTCGTGCAAATGCATAGCTTTGACGAGTTTGATTCATACATTCCAATTTATAACACATACTAAGTGTCACAATAAGTGTTCGAATATACGAATAAAAGGAGAAACCGTATGGCTCAATATAGACGTTTTCAAAAAAGAGTAAACAAACGGAAAAGAAAACGAAGACTTTTTACATTTTTTCTGTTACCTATCCTTATTTTAGGGCTTTCTGCAACCGCTTATGGCTCTTATTTATTTGTTAAAGCTAAAACAGTAGCTTCTGATTCTTATGAAGGACTCGGAGATCGCGATAATTCTCCTATGCGTGATCGTAAAATCGATCCCAAAAAAGATGATATATCCATTTTATTTATGGGCGTGGATGATAGTGAAACCAGGAAATTCGGAAAATCAGCCCGTACAGATGCTTTAATTTTGGCAACCTTTAACGAAACAAATAAAACCGTAAAGCTTGTAAGCATACCTCGAGATTCGCGGGTTTATATACCTGAAGTGAACAAAAAAGATAAAATTACGCATGCGCATGCGTACGGAGGTCCAAAAGCAACTGTAGAAACGGTAGAACAGCTGTTTAATGTTCCTGTTGATTACTATGTTAAAGTGAATTTTAAAGCTTTCACAGACATTGTAGACTCACTTGGGGGAATCGATTTTGATGTACCTTATGCGATGAATGAAAAAGACTCAAAAGATCGTCATAATGCTATTGTCTTAAAACCAGGAAAACAACATTTAAATGGCGAAGAAGCATTAGCTGTTGCTCGAACACGAAAACAAGACAACGATATTGAGCGAGGAAAAAGACAACAGCAGTTGATTGAAGCCATGATTAAAAAAGCTGCATCCATTGGATCACTAAATAAATATGGGAATCTTATCGAAGCTGTTGGTGATAATATGAAAACGAATTTAATGTTCGGTGAAATGCTTTCGTTTTACGATTATGCTTCGAAAAAAGTAGACATCGAAACCATTAACTTAGACGGTAGCGATGAAAAAATTAACGGCGTTTACTACTTCAAACTAGACAATGATTCAGTGGAAAAAGTAAGTGAAAAGCTCCGCAAGCATTTAGGCATTGAATCAACTTCAGATACAACAGAATAATCAAAAAGACCTCTTGGATATCCAAGAGGTCTTTTTGATTAATTTTTTAAACGTAGCCCACGAACCATGTTGAGAATTGGCCTATATGTCTTATCAACTAGCCCTATCTTTTCAACGATAATTTCAATCGCTACAAGGAGGATAGCTAGTACAAGAAAAGAACCCCACATTGTTTGTACCTTTGAGAAGATAACTGCCGCTAAACCAAATATCGCACTCATTCCATAAATAATTAAAACTGTTTGTCTATGGCTGTACCCTAAGCGCAACAAGCAATGATGCAAATGAGATTTATCAGGAGCCGATAGCGGTTGATTTTTTACGATTCGGCGAATAATAGCAAAGAACGTATCTGAAATTGGTACCCCTAAAATAATAACCGGAACAATGAAGGAAATAACCGCTACATTTTTAAATCCTAACAGAGACAATACAGAAATCATATAGCCCAAAAATAGTGCTCCTGTATCGCCCATGAAAATCTTAGCGGGGTGAAAGTTGTAAAACAAAAATCCGAGCGTACTTCCCAATACGATGAAACCCATGCTTGTCACAAACACATTGCCCATCATAATAGCCATACCCGAAATGGTAATCAATACAATAGAGGAAACACCGGCAGCTAATCCATCCAATCCATCAATTAAATTAATAGCATTGGTAATTCCTACAATCCATAATACCGTAATTGGAATACTTAACATTCCGAATTCTAATTTTCCGCCAAATGGCAAGTTAATGAAGTCAATTTGGACTCCACCGTATACAACAACAATTAATGTCGCTACTAGCTGACCGCCTAATTTGATTTTAGCGGATAGCTCAATCATATCATCTAAAACACCGGTAATGATGATAATGATGCTTCCGATTAAAATCGGCAGCGCATATTTACTGTCAGGCTGTAAAACGAGGTATCCAATAAGAAAACTAAAAAATATCGCCAAGCCTCCAAGGCGAGGCATAATTTTTTGATGAACTTTTCGTTGATTTGGTTTATCCGTTGCACCTATTTTAAACGCCAGCTTCTTAACCAGCGGAGTGATCAGAATAGATGTAATAAAACAAATAAACAAGGTCAAATATAGCATGGAGACCCTCCTCAGGTTTATGTTAACCAAAACCATAAAAAATGTATCCAACTTTATATAATTGGATAGTATTTCAAATTGCGTATGACAATAATTACTTACTTATTCCCAAAATGGATTATATCACAATGATTCTACTACTTAAATAGAAATTTATTCTCAAAAATTAGCACATTTACAAACTATCAATAGAAAAAAACTGTATTTTCTGGTGTATAAACAGCTGATTTACTTTATTTTTATGTGGTTACTTTATGTAGAACATTTTCTTTACTATACTTTATTAAAATATAAGCGAACTCCCCCCTTTTCGTTTAATTTATTCGTCATCTTTAACTCTTTTTCCTTTTTATTAAACATATTTAAACCTGTATTTTTATTCTACATGGCCCCACTCATTATATGAACAAACTTTGGTCCTATGCATGTCCAATACTTCAAACAACATCCACTGAATCGTTGTCCTTATCTTATATCATTTAAAAGTTAAAATATAGTGAAATGGATACAGATAAAATTAAACAAAAAAAGGAATTTTATCAAAAAAATGAAACTTTTTTTGATACGGTTCGTAATACATAGTAGAAACAGCATCAATCATCTTACATAAAGGGGGTGTTGGATGAACTATGTTCGGCCTATCTGTTCAAACAGTGTATTTGTATGGATTAATTATCTGCGGAAGTCTAACCTTCTTATACATTTTATTTAACGATTTGTTAGATGGATTATCTGAAGCGATACCTTTTTTTAACCCCACTCTTCTTTTTTCTTTTTTGACATTCTTTAGTGCCAGTGGATATTTGTTCACCTATACGTCATTGCAAAATTATTGGATTATTTCGATTTCTGCTATCATTGCCCTTCTCCTCGTTATTTTGCTCAACGTTTTCGTATTGATTCCTTTATCATCGGCTGAAGAATCTCTTGCTTTTACTGAAGATTCGTTAAAGGGAAGACTTGGCACCATTATTACTTCCATCCCTGCAGATGGTTATGGAGAAGTATTTATCGAAGGGGTTAGCGGCACCATCTCCAAACCTGCTGTCAGCTTTAAAAACACTGCTATACCTTTAGGAAGCAAAGTACTTGTTGTAGATATACAAAGGGGCAACGCACTCGTTGTGATTTATGAAGAAGTTATGACCAATCACTCATTATAAATAGTATTAGGGGGAATTTTATGTTTTCAACACCTATATTAGTTGTCGTTGGAATTGTTGTTTTTTTATTAATTGCGCTAATTGCCGTATTTATCACAAAATACCGTACAGCAGGTCCAGATGAAGCGTTAATTGTAACAGGAAGCTATCTGGGAAATAAAAACGTGCACGTGGATGAATCCGGAAACCGCATTAAAATTGTTCGCGGCGGCGGTACGTTTGTGCTGCCAGTTTTTCAGCAGGCTGAGCCTCTGAGCTTGCTGTCAAGCAAACTAGAAGTATCTACACCTGAAGTATATACAGAACAAGGTGTTCCTGTTATGGCTGATGGTGTATCAATTATCAAAATTGGAGGTTCTATTTCAGAAATTGCAACAGCCGCTGAGCAGTTTTTAGGCAAAGCAAAAGAAGATCGTGAAACCGAAGCTAGAGAAGTCTTAGAAGGTCACCTTCGCTCGATTCTTGGTTCTATGACGGTAGAAGAAATTTATAAAAACCGTGAAAAATTCTCTCAAGAAGTACAGCGCGTAGCTTCACAAGATTTAGCTAAAATGGGTTTAATTATTGTATCGTTTACAATTAAAGACGTTCGAGATAAGAACGGCTATTTAGATTCTCTAGGGAAACCGCGTATTGCTCAAGTTAAGCGAGATGCTGATATTGCGACAGCTGAAGCTGAAAAAGAAACAAGAATCAAGCGTGCCGAGGCCCATAAAGATGCTCAAAAAGCGGAGCTTGAGCGAAATACAGAAATCGCAGAAGCTGAAAAAATGAATCAGTTAAAAACTGCTGAGTATCGTCGCGAGCAAGATATTGCCAAAGCTCGTGCAGACCAAGCATATGATTTAGAAACTGCTCGTGCAAAACAAGATGTAACAGAACAAGAAATGCAAATCCGCATTATTGAACGTCAGAAACAAATTGAATTAGAAGAAAAAGAAATTCTTCGTCGTGAGCGTCAATACGATTCTGAAGTGAAAAAGAAAGCAGATGCAGATCGTTACTCTGTAGAACAATCCGCTGAAGCAGAAAAAGCAAAACAGCTTGCTGAAGCAGACGCCAACAAATATCGAATTGAAGCAATGGCTAAGGCTGAAGCTGAGCGCGTTCGAATTGATGGTTTAGCAAAAGCTGAAGCTCAGCGTGCCCAAGGTGAATCTGAAGCTGAGATTATCCGCTTAAAAGGTTTAGCTGAAGCAGAGGCTAAACAAAAAGTAGCTGAAGCATTCGAGCAGTTCGGTCAAGCGGCTATTTTAGATATGATTATCAAGATGCTTCCTGAATATGCAAAACAAGTTGCAAGTCCTTTAGCAAATATCGACAAAATTACGGTTGTGGATACAGGGAGCAACGGTGAAAACAGCGGAGCTAATAAAGTGACTGGCTATGCAACAAACTTAATGTCCTCTCTTCAAGAATCGCTGAAAGCATCCTCAGGTATAGATGTGAAGGAATTGATTGAGAACTTTTCTGGGAAAGGAAATGTGCGACAAAGCTTACACGAACTAACGGATGAAATCAAGCAACAAAACAAGAAAGAAGATATCTAAAAATAAAAAGCATGCGGATCATATCCGCATGCTTTTTTAACCTCTTAACACTCGAAGAAGAAACCTAGGTAATTCTAACTGACGCTTCCATCTCCATGGTTCTTTTAACAGTCGATAAAGCCACTCTAAACCAAACTTTTGAAAAACAGCAGGTGCTCGGTTCAAGCGTCCTGAAATAACATCGAACGAGCCCCCTACGCCTTGATAAACAGAAGGATTGAGTTTCTCTTTATGAGCAATAATCCAATTTTCTTGGGCTGGACTACCTAAAGCCACAAACACAATTTCTGCTCCTGAATCATTAATCGTACGTTCAATGACTTCTTCATTTTTTTCATAGCCATTTAATGTTCCAACAATTAAAATCCCTGGAAACATCTCTTCCAACTTAGCTTTGGCTTCATCTGCAATTCCAGGCTTTGCTCCGTATAAAAAAATTCTTTTACCGTTATTCGTTGCTTCTTTACACAGCTTCAGCATCATATCAATACCCGTTACACGCTCACGAATACGTCCCTTTTTGAGCTTTGAAGCTAAAATCACACCGATTCCATCTGGAATTTGATAAGTCGCCTGGTTTAATAGTGACTTTAATTCCCTGTCTTCTTGTGCTTTCATAATTTTTTCAGGGTTGATTGCTACAATAAATGATTTTCGGCCTTTATCTATATCCTGAAGTAACTTTACCGTTAGCTCATCGTACGTGTCGCTACAAACGTCTATTCCTAAGATATTTTCCTTCATTAAATCACCCGTATGTTGATTTTTTAGTTTTTTACAAACGAAAGACAGGCTGTTCAGCCCGTCTTTTTATAAAGTAGAAACTTTTGAATCACCAAGTAACACTACGTCAAAGCCTGCTGCTTTCCATTGATCACGCTGAATGCAATTTTTCGTATCAAAAATAACCTTTGTACGCATATGACTTTCAACAGATGATGGAAGAAGCTCTTTGAACTCATTATGATCTGTTAAAATAAGAATCACATCCGCATGTGCAACAGCTTCATCCAAACTTTGCGTCTGACGTTCAATTTTATTCTCTTTGATATGAGGATCAAATGCTGTGTAATCAACGCCCAGCTTTTCTAAATGATGAAGTACATCTGTTGATGGACTTTCACGCATATCGTCAATATTTCCTTTAAAAGCTAAACCTAAAACAGCTACACGTCCATGTTGAATGCCCTTTTCATCTAGTAGGCTTTTCGTTTTCAATGCTGTATATTCAGGCATTGAATCATTTGTATGACGAGAAAGAGAAATAATTTTTGCCAGTTCTGGCTGAAGCTCCGTTAAGAACCAAGGGTCAACAGCAATACAGTGGCCGCCTACACCAGGACCTGGTAAGTGGATGTTTACACGCGGATGATAGTTCGCTAACTTAATCGCTTCCCACGCATTTACACCAATCTTTTCACTAATTTTTGCCAGCTCATTTGCAAACGCAATGTTCACATCACGATATGTGTTTTCGATTACTTTCACCATTTCAGCTGTTGTAGCATCCGTTACGTGAATATTTCCTTTTACAAATGTTTTATAAAGCTCAACAGTCAAACGACTAGACTCTTCGTTAATACCACCGACAATACGGTCATTATTTACTAGTTCCTCAAATACTTTTCCTGGAATAACGCGTTCAGGTGAGTGAGAAACAAATAACTCACTGCCTAATTCTAAACCAGTTTCTTTTAGCACAGGTAGCATAACGTCTTCTACTGTACGGGGAGGAACTGTGGATTCTAAAATAACTAAATTTCCTTTACGAACGTAAGGAACAATCGATTTTGTCGCTTCTCGAACATAGTTCAAGTTTGCCGTTTTATCTTCATTAATTGGTGATGGTACAGCAATAATAAAAATATCCGCCTCTTCAGCTGTTGT
Organism: Priestia aryabhattai; assembly: GCF_023715685.1. Taxonomy (NCBI): domain Bacteria; kingdom Bacillati; phylum Bacillota; class Bacilli; order Caryophanales; family Bacillaceae; genus Priestia; species Priestia aryabhattai. The sequence continues at coordinate 170,009 of NZ_JAMBOQ010000005.1, read as the reverse complement.
GCCTACCGTAAAGTAGCCGTTGTCAACTGCTGATTCTAAACGTTCTTGTAAGCCGTTTTCTTCTATATGAAGTTGCTTATTTTTAATTAATTCTACTGCTTTTTCATTTACGTCGACACCATGTACATATAAGCCGTGATTGGCAAACATAACAGCTGTCGGTAAACCAATATATCCCAAACCAACTACACACAATTTCTTTGTCATTGCAGAAAATCTCCTTTATATGACATGCTTAATAAATAAAACCTATCTGATATTATATCGAAAAATGTCATCTCATGATAGCATTTATATAAAAACATGAAATAATTTCTTTTACTTATTATTATGTAACATTTTATGAGAATTCATCAATAAACGATATAACCATCTTTTGTACAGCTAGCTCTAACCCAAAAGAACTATTGAAAATCTCCATGATTCCCAATAGTTCCCCTAGTAAATATATTTTTACATATGCCCTTCTTTTTCAACAATTTCTCTAAAATAGCTCACTAACTCTTCTCGTAGCGGTTCTCTTTGCAGAGCTAAATCAATTGTTGCTTTAATGAATCCAAATTTATCTCCAACATCATAACGCTTTCCTTCGAAATAATAAGCAAGAACACGTTGAAATTCATTCAGACGTAAAATAGCATCTGTTAATTGAATTTCTCCTCCTGCACCAATCTCTTCTCTGCTTAAGATATCAAAAATTTCCGGTGTTAAAATATAGCGCCCCATAATTGCATAGCCTGAAGGTGCATCTTCTGGATTAGGTTTTTCAACGAGTGTTTCTACGTCTAATAATCCTTTTTCAAGAGGCTCTCCTTTTGGACCTACAATTCCGTATTTTGAGGTTTCTTTCCTAGGCACCTCCTGTACACCAACTACAGCGCATTCATATTTTTCGTATACGTCCATTAACTGTTTCAAACAAGGTGTTTCTGATTGAACCACATCATCACCTAGCATAACAGCAAAAGGTTCATCTCCGATAAAACTTCTTGCACAGTGGATGGCATGCCCTAATCCTTTAGGCTCCTTTTGACGAACGTAATGAACATTAGCCAAATTCGAAATCCCCTGCACTTCTTCAAGCATGTCCCACTTTTCCTTTGCCGCTAATGTTTCTTCTAACTCATATGATTTATCAAAATGGTCCTCGATTGCTCGTTTTCCGCGACCGCTTACAATTAAAATATCTTCAATACCTGATGCTACTGCTTCTTCCACAATGTATTGAATCGTTGGTTTATCTACAATTGGCAGCATTTCTTTAGGCTGTGCTTTTGTAGCTGGCAAAAAGCGTGTCCCTAATCCAGCTGCTGGAATAATAGCTTTACGAATTTTCACTTACTTTTCCTCCTGTCAATGTCAATCGTGCTTATTGGTTATAGTATCGTAAGTCTTCGATTGAGTATGTACACAAAGTTATGTTGAATCTATTTCTTTTTGTAAAGAGTCATGTTGGATTCTGCTTTATCATAACAAAAGATTTTGTATAATTCTATTTTTATCATTTATAATGAAAAGAAAATTAATCACTTATAAATATAATTTATTCTCCACTTATGTATAGAAAGGAATGGAATTATGAGTTCGTTTTCAGAGCACTTACAGCATCAATTTATACATCATTTCCCGTACAGTGATGCACGCTATCGTGCAAATGCCCAATCAGGACTAGACCTTTACCGCACCCATTCATTCTTCATTTTGAACAATGATGAACAGATATTAAACGTTAAAATCGATTCGTTTTATGTTGAACTAAACAAGCAACTGCTCCCTGAAAGTACCTGTTCTTGTCAGCATAACGGATTTTGTGAACACTGCTTTGCAGCGTTTTTTTATATGTATTCATTAATAGAACCACTTGCGCCCCTATTCAAAGAATGGCGAAACCATGACAAAACAGCTTTGACTATGCTATCTGCCAAACAAGTGTTAAAAAAGCCGAAGGCAACTTTTCAAGAGTGGAGACAAACTTTTGAGGAGCAGTATACGCTTTTTATGCAGGGGCGAAATGAAAACGACCGTTCCATTTATCATGAATATTACCAATACTATTACCGTGCTTTAGTGAAAAAGGCTCCTGAGCATCCATTATTTTATGCTTTATTTTGTATGTATGGAGCGGTTCATACATTCTATAAATTATCAGCTCAATTACAGACTCAGCAGCTTTCTACCAACATCGAAGAATCTTTCGTATATAGCCACGTATACAAAATAACAAATGAAATTTATGCTACCGCTGATTCATTAAAGAAAACGAAATACGATGGGGATGTATTATCGATTATAGAGGACAGTATTCCATACATCCGAGAATTATTGCATAAAGATATGCCTTTACAATATGAACGTATTGAGATTTATCGCGTTATTTGGCAAAAAGTCTTCACGTTAGAAAGATGGCGGAAAAATGAGGAACGCGAATTAAAAGCCAAGCATGGTTCTTTTATAAATAATACAGCTCTTTCCTATCTTTTATTCCTTCAAGAAAAAGATAGAGAAGCAAAAGAATATTTGAGCGATGAAACATTACAAATGATTCCCTATCTTATCCCTTGGTTAAATGATTTATTGCACGAAAAAGAAACTGACCGCTTTGCTCAGTGGGGATCTTATATAATGGCCTATATAGGAGATTACGTCCGCACCGTTCCGACTACTTATCAAGGAAGCCGAAACATGGTCTCCATGATTGTAAATTTATTTCAGCACTATAAAGACTTAACGAACGAGCAAACTTTGTATACTGAATCATTGCAAACGTTACTTCCCTATAGTTTTATTGAATATAGTGATTTTTTATATGCTTCTGACCAATTGAAAGAGTGGGTTGAATTACAGGTGCTTCTTCAATATGACAGCATCAAATATGACGAGCAAACGATAGAAGCCTTAAAACAAAAAGATGAAAAGCTGGTTATCCCTCTTTATCATCAAATGATTTCAAAGCTGATTTATGAAAAAAAGAAAAGCAGTTATCAAGAAGCCTATATCTACCTACAAGAATTGAAGAGACTTTATCTACAAATGAATCGGTCTCTACTGTGGGAACATTATATAGAAGAATTAACGATAAAAACGAAGAAACAGCGCGCATTTCAACAACTATTAGAAAAAGGAGATTTACTGAATGTTTGATTTGTTTCATTTAACACTTGAAGTGGAACCTGTACACGATGACTTTTTTCTCTACTGTGTATCGCCTAGCGGCCAAATTTTGCTCCCTGATACATGGAAAGATGCGTTGTTTCTATGGCATGAACAGACCTATTACGGAAGCGAAGTTACACAGGTTGAGATTAACGGAAAAAAAGGAATTCTTCTTTCTGCATGGCAAATGTTCACTTTCATACAATCACCTATTCAACAGCATGTGTTGAAACCCACTTTATCCGCTCCAGCAGAAGCTTATCAGCAAATTGCAGTCGATATGACAAAAGGGATTATCCAAGGGAAATTTCATTCTCTTCCTTTTAAAAAGCAAATGACTGGATCGCTTTCACAGGCTGCTGAACAGGAGTGGAGAGCACAAATTAAAGATAGCTTATTAAAAAAAGAAGGAAAAGACTTTTTAATAAGCATAGAAGGCGAGAGCTATAATCCTCCCTTTGATCTTTCGCTGCGTATTGTAGAGCCAACGACCGATGGAGATGTATGGACGGCTGAAACATTCGTGATTCCCCATGATGAAGCCATAGAACCTTTTACACTGGGAAGAACACTTCCTAAAGAGTGGAATCACTACGAATCATATATCGCTTACGAACACGAACGATGGAAAGCATTGGCTCCTACTTTATACCAAAAAGGAGCGTTTATCCAGTCTGTTCTAACAGATGAGGAAGTATGGGAATTTCTAACTCAAGATAGTGCAGCATTAATTAAACAAGGTGTCTCTATCCATTTGCCAAGCTGGTGGGAATCATTAAAAAAAGCCACTATAAAAGTATCTGGCGCCATCGAAAGTACTTCATCTACATTATTTGGTAAACAAGCTATCAGCAGCTTCCGCTGGTCATTTTCTATTGGCGATCAAACCTTCTCAGAAGAAGAGTTTCGGAAATTGGTCGAACAAAAACGCCGATTATTATCTATTAATGGACAGTGGATTCGATTGGATTCTAGATTAATTAAACAAGCGCAGAAAATTGTTAAAGAAGCTAGTAAAAAAGGTGTCTCTATTCATGAAATTTTAAAAACGAAGCTAACCTACATGGCAGACAGTAAAACTGAAGAAGAAGAGGTAAGAGTTGAGTTCCAACTCCCCGCTTCCTTTCAATCATTTATTACATCCCTAACGAATTTAGAACGGCTGCCGAAAGTGCTGCCTCCTTCTGCATTTAAAGGTACATTAAGACCTTATCAGCAGCAAGGTTTAAATTGGCTCATGTTTCTGAGAAAGTTTAACTTAGGAGGATGTCTAGCAGATGATATGGGGCTGGGTAAAACCATTCAATTAATTAGTTATTTAACAAACATCCATCAGTCACATAGCTTTCCTTCTCTTATCATCTGTCCAACTTCTTTAATCGGAAACTGGGAAAAAGAATTCCAGAAGTTCGCCCCTTCTCTTCGTGTTCATGTTCATTACGGAACAAAAAGAGCCAGCGGAGACGCATTTGAGAAGATATGTGAAAGCACCGACGTTGTGATTACGACGTATCAAGTTGCCCTTTTGGATGTCGAATTGTTGAAAGGATTTATGTGGAACAGCATTTCCTTAGACGAAGCGCAACATGTTAAAAACTCGCAGACTAAACAGGCGAGAGCCATCCGACAGCTGCAAGGAAGACACAAAATTGCGCTAACTGGAACCCCAATTGAAAACCGTCTGCTGGAACTATGGTCATTATTTGAATTCATCAATCCTGGTTACTTAGGAACAATCAATTCATTTAAAAACCGATTTGTAGCTGGCATTGAAAAAGGCGAGAAACCTGAACGAACTGTTGAGCTTAAAGCACTCATTCAGCCTTTCTTATTGAGAAGAACAAAACAAGATAAAAACATCGCCCGCTCACTGCCTGATAAACAAGAACAAAAAGAATATATCCCGCTGACAGCGGAACAGGCTTCACTTTACCAGGAGCTAGTTCAAGAAATGCTTCAAGAAACAGAGGAAAAAACGGGATTTGAACGAAAAGGCCTGATTTTGCAAACACTAAATAAGCTAAAATTATTATGCAATCATCCAGCTCTGTACTTAAAGGAAAGTGCAGCTAAACAAACGGTACGGCGATCTCATAAAAGTGAAAAAATTATTGAACTCGTAGAGAGCATTTGCACACAGCAAGAAAGCTGTTTAATCTTCACTCAGTATATTGAAACAGGACTCATGCTACAAAGAACCTTAGAAAAAGAAATCAACGAGCCGGTTTTATTCCTTCACGGAAGTTTGTCAAAAGAACAAAGAGATGAAATGGTTGCTCAATTTCAAGCAAGGAAAAAAGCCATCTTTATTCTCTCTCTTCGCGCAGGTGGAACTGGATTGAATTTAACAGCTGCAAATCACGTTATTCATTTTGACCGATGGTGGAACCCCGCTGTTGAAAACCAAGCAACCGATCGCGCCCATCGAATTGGGCAGAATAAATTTGTTCATGTTCATAAGTTTATTACAAGAGGAACAATTGAAGAAAAAATTGATGAAGTTATCAATCAAAAACAACATCTAAACAATGAACTCATCCAAGGAGATCAATGGGTAACAGAACTTTCTAATAAAGAACTACAAGAGCTTCTTGCTTACAGAAATGAATAAGAAAAATTATAAAATGTGTTACACCTTTACTAAAAAGAGGACTTTTTTACTTGTCCTCTTTTTTTATTAGATCATTCGACACAAAAAAATAAGTTCAAATCATTCTGTAGCCACTGATAAAGATACAAAAAAACGCAATAAATATCGTTTTTTGAATAAAAAGGTATTTTTATAACGAAAAAGACCCTTTACTTTCTCTTTAAATTCCAGCATATTTATACATATATACTTTTGTAATTTAATAGATATATTGGAAAAATAAATACGAAACATTTACATAATTAGGGGGATTTATTAATGAAAAAAAGGCAGCTCGCTTTATCTCTAGGCACCATTGTTGGCGGAACATTCTTATATCAAGCTTCAGCTGAAGCATCTGCTTCAACTGTTCAAGTGAAAGCTGGAGATACCCTTTGGTCATTATCTACCAAATATCATACAACGGTAGAAGCTTTAAAAAGCATAAATAAGTTATCTTCAAATACAATTCGCATAGGACAAAAGTTATCGATTCCTTCTGCTTCAACCTCTCAACCATCTAATAAGGAAGAAAAGCCTTCAGCTCCTGCTAATGGTTCAACCTATAAAGTTCAAAGCGGCGATACCCTTTGGAAAGTTGCTACTCGTTTTAATATGAGCGTAGAAGAATTAAAACGTTTGAACGCTCTTTCTTCCAACATCATTTATATTAACCAAACGTTAAAAGTAAATGGAAGCAACAGCGCATCGACTCCAACTACGAGTAAACCAGCAGAAACTCCTTCTAAGGATGCAAACGGAACTTACAAGGTTCAGCATGGAGATAGCCTGTCTAAAATTGCTTCGGCATTTCACATGAGCGTCAGCGAATTAAAACAAATAAACGGATTAACGTCTAATACGATTTATGTAAATCAACAATTAAAGGTATCAAAAAGCAGCCAAACAACCAAGCCAACAACAACAAAACCAAGTACATCCACACCTTCAACTTCTAACGGAACATTAAATGTATCGCAAATGATTTCAGATGCAAAACGTTATATAGGCGTTCCTTACAAGTGGGGGGGGACAACTCCTTCTGGCTTTGACTGCAGCGGATTCATTTATTACGTAATGAAACAACAAATTTCTACAACGCGCTATACGACGGCTGGTTATTGGAGTGTATCAACATCCGTAAGTAATCCACAGCCTGGAGACTTAGTGTTTTTTAATACATACTCTAGCGGTCCTACACATATGGGCATTTACCTTGGTAATCGTCAATTTATTCATGCTGGATCTTCTACAGGTGTAACCATCGCGAGCTTAGATAATAGTTACTGGAGCCAACGCTACTTAGGCGCAAAACGTTTTGCTAAATAATTAATAAAAAGGTCTCTTTTGAGACCTTTTTATATACAGCAAAAAAACCGTTAAATGATTTAACGGCTGAAATAGAGGAATAGTTCGGGGATAGTGAATACTTTAATTTTCTCTCTTGAGAACATAGAAAGAGCCTTGCTCTTAAAGAGGATCTATCTTCTATTATGATAGATAAGGGGGAATTAAAACCTTAGCTGAACTAATCACCCCCTTTCATACTAGATAACTTTATTCTTCTTGTTGATTTGAACTAAATGAAGAAGAACCGGATGGCTTTCCACTTAAAAATTTAACAGCGTCAGCCACAACGTCGGTCATATATACTCGTTGCTGAAGATTATTTTCAAATGCGCGCGTTTGTACATGCCCTACCACACCTACAACCGCTCCTTTATCACAGTAAGCAGCTGTATTTTCTGCATTTTTTCTCCACAGAGTAATGTTGACAAAATCAGCATCATATTCACCTTCAACATTTCGAAACGTTCGATTAATTGCTAAAGTAATGGTAGATACTGCAATCCCTTCATGGGTATATCGAAGCTCCGGTTTTTTTGTCAGTCTTCCTACAAGAACAATATGGTTAATCATAGTCTACCACTCCAACTGATTGAATAATGGGAATCTTTAAGCTCATTCATGTTATAATATGGATAACCTACTCTTTACGTAAAGGAGGAAACATCAATGAAAACATTTAAACTTGTGTCATTTCAATTGGTTGATGATCAAGAAAAGCGTCAGTCTGTCTCACTAACTAATGGCCTTATTATTAATAGAGAAGACGGCGAAAATAACTGGATTTTAGAAGCAGTTATCGATAAGAAATGGTACGATGAATTTCATTTTTTGTTGAAAGATAAACAAAAAGTGACGGTAGAAGCTAAAATTACGAAAGAAACAAATGATCCGGCTACTTTTATAGCTACCGTGGCTTCCATTACTTCAATTGGTGAAAATCGTATTAGTTTGTTAATGAAAGGTGTTTTAAAAGAACGGAGACTTCATTATGCTGAAATGCTCTTAGAGGATTTAATTAACCAAGGGTTGTCAGGTCAAGATTTACTTCAACAGTTCAAACTGCAGCTTCGAAATAGAACGATAAAAAGTACATCTAAAAAATAAGTCAAGTCATCTCAAGGTGTCTGGATTTAAAAGAGAGGATTATTGTTTTGCGGTCTTTTTCTTTGGTCCATGAGAAGGATAAAGAAAAGATAATTCACTGGAGAAGTACTTTTCTTTTTTTCCTAAAAATAAATGAGCACGACTAGAATGTTTTAAACGATTATCTCTTATGCGAGCACCTTGCCTTTTCAAATAAAAATTTGTCATTTTTTTCACTCCTTTTTCTTTGTAATTCGTATATTAATGCATTTTTCCCCGTTATTCAACCATTTTTTTCAATATACCGAACAAAAAATAGGATTTTTTTACTATAAAAACCTCTATTTTTGTTCTTTTTTTTATATCCATGCAGAAAAATGAATCTTTTTAGAGAAAAAAAAGAAATAAAAACAGGTTTTATTCCCTTTATTGAAGAAAGTAAAGTATATATGTTTCATATTGTGCGAATTTAGCATATTAGAAAGAATATGAACTACATTCGAACAATAAGATATATACTTATCTTTACGAAATCAGGTGATGTATATGAAGGGTTTTGGAGAAAGAATTAAGCATTTCAGGCTAAAAGGAGGACTTTCACAAGAAGAATTAGCAAATCAATTAAATGTTTCTCGTACAACTATTTCGAAATGGGAATGTTCGAAACAAACGCCTTCCATTTTTGACTTTCTATCTCTATGTAATTGTTTTCAAGTTACGCTAGACCAACTTATTGAGCCTTCCTCTTATAAACAAGATCATTTACATGATTTCCAACTTCTTTACTTAACAAGAAAACGTGAATCTGATTCACACGACGATGCAATTTTAAAACTCATAGATAAACAGCCCTCATTGAAAAATTTGCTCTTACAATTTTCATCTCTGTCACCACCCCTTCAGAAAGAGTTGCTAACGGATATTATACCTTTATTAAAGAAACTTTTTTCTGCTTTGCAGCGCCAATAAAAAAAGCTGCATCAGCAGCTCTTATGTACTATTCTTTTTTATCGCCTAAAGCAAACATAATATCTGTTTCGCAGACTAACTCTCCATCTACAGTTGCGATACCTTTTCCTTTGCCAATAGATCCACGCGCACGTACAATTTCCACCTCTAAACGCAGTTGATCGCCAGGTCTTACTTGCTTTTTAAAACGGCAGTTGTCAATGCCTGCAAAAAATGCTAAACGTCCTTGGTTTTCTTCTTTTTTTAGCATGGCTACTGCTCCTACCTGAGCCAAAGCTTCTACAATTAAAACCCCTGGCATCACAGGATAGTCAGGGAAATGCCCATTAAAAAATTCTTCATTGGCAGATACGTTTTTTAAACCAACTGCTTTTTTTCCCTCTTCCACTTCTAAAATACGATCGACCAATAAAAATGGATATCGGTGTGGAATAATTTCTTTAATTTGTTCAATATCAAGCATAAATAAGTCTCCTTTCAAACCGCATGTAACATACGATACTATTATCAATATACAGAATGCTCAATTGAGAAGCAACTACTTGCTTAAGCTCTGATTCCATTCACCAAGCCCATCATTTGGTCTGCAATTGAAATAGAGCGGGAATTAAACTGATACGCACGTTGAGCAATGGACATATCGGTGAGCTCTTTACTCAAATCTACATTTGACTGTTCCAATTTCCCTTGCTCTATGCCTGCTGTGTTTCGAGCTTTTCCAGTTAAATCTGTAAACATATTCGGTTGATTCATCCCTGCTGGGAAGGCAAATAAATTTTCTCCTTTAGCTTCTAGCATCTGCGGCTTTTGGACATTTGTTAACCCAAGCGTAAACTGGTTAACACCCGTGTTTGTAGTAACCGTTATCGTTCCACTTCCATTAATTTGTATATCTTTGAACGCTTTACTAAAAATAATAGATTGGCCATTGTCTCCTAGTACATCCTGACCAGACCCGTTTACTAACTTAACATTGTTCGGGCCTTCAGGGCTAAGGTGAAAAGAACCATCTCGCGTATATTGTACAGGCTGTTTGGAATCGTTTACTGCAACTTGAAAATAAACGTTTGGATTTGATGAAGCTACATCTAATAGTTTATCTGTATTCTGAAAAGCACCTTGCGTCATATTCAAGCTCGTTTGATCTAAATAAGCGCCTGTGCCTTGCCGAATTCCGGCTGGCGTAAGCCGCTTTTCTGTTCCCTTATCTCCTTGATTGTTTACTTGTTGATACAGCATATCATTAAATGAAGCATCTCTCGATTTATATCCTGTCGTATTTGTATTAGATAGATTATGACTAATTACATCAAGCTGCTGCTGCAGCTGTCCCATCGTATTGGCCGCTGTTATCATTGTACGGTTCATCCTTCTCATCTCCCTTGTTGCTTTTAGCGCACACGCCCAATTTCATTTGCCGCTTTATCCATACTTCTATCGTAAGCTTGCATTATTTTTTGATTTGCTTCAAAAGCTCTGTAAGCCGTTAGTAAATCAGTCATACTTTGAGTAGCATCTACATTGGAACGTTCAACAAATCCTTGATTTAACTGATAAGAAATTCCTGGATTATTCTGTGCTGAAGGCAAGGGCTGATTGTTCAGCGTTTCATACAATCCATTCCCTGCCTTTTTAATAGTTTGTAAATCACTAGCATAAGCAATATCGATTTGTGCAATCTGCTGATTATTTTCCGTTACGTTACCTTGTGAATCTACTGTAAAGTTTTCACTTTTCAGTTGAATTGGTTGATTATTTGTACTTAATACATAAGCTCCGGTAGACGTAGTTAAAAACCCTTCTTGATCTAATGTAAAATTACTGTTTCTTGTATATTGAGGCGTATTGTCAGGGCTTTGTACCACAAAAAATAGTCCGCCCTCTTTTGTAGGCATATTTTGCTCCATCAATGCAATATCAGTTGATTGAGATGTTTGCTGAAGATCACCTTGTGTAAAATTTGGAACTGTTTCTTGCATATACACACCCGTATTAATCGTACCTATGTCCTTTTTGTTCTGAACAGAGATGTTACGGTCAGTGGGTAAATCTTCAGACTCCATTCGTTGCAGTAACATATCAGGAAATGCCTTTAACGTACCTTGATCTGCTTTAAATCCTGGCGTATTAGCATTTGCTATGTTATTCGTTAATAAGTCAGTTTGACGCTGCTGAGACAGCATACCTGCTGCTGCCGTGTAAAACCCTTTAAACATACTTCATCCTCCTTACAAGTAAACGTTGTTCGTTATAGCCGGCTAACAGAGTATAGATAAAAGAAGAGACTCCTCTGTATGAAACGAGCCAATAGAGGAGTCTTCATTTATTTAAACAATACTGCGACGAGATAGTTTATCAATATTATCGAGCATAATACCTGTTCCAACAGCTACACAATCCATCGGATTTTCTGCAATTAGCACAGGCACCTTTAATTCTTCCGCTAACAGCTGATCCATACCGTGAAGCAATGCTCCGCCGCCAGTTAAAATAACGCCTCTATCTATAATATCGGCAGAAAGTTCGGGAGGTGTACGCTCTAATACACTTTTCGACGCTTGTACAATGACGCTGACAGACTCTCTAAGTGCCTCCTCTACTTCTTCAGAATATACAGTAACCGTGCGAGGTAGGCCTGAAACCATGTCTCTCCCTCGAATGTCCAGCTCTTCATTACGAGCTTTAGGAAACACCGTACCAATTTTCACTTTAATTTCTTCTGCTGTACGCTCTCCAATTAAGAGCTTATATTTCTGCTTAATGTACTGCAAAATTTCGGCATCAAAACGATCACCAGCCATCTTAATAGAAGCTGCTGTTACGATATCGCCCATTGAAAGGACAGCCACATCGGTTGTGCCTCCACCAATATCTACGACCATATTTCCGCTCGGCTGAAAGATATCCATTCCAGCGCCAATAGCCGCGACTTTTGGTTCTTCTTCCAAATAAATGGTTTTTCCACCGCTCTTTTCAGCAGCTTCGCGAATTGCTTTTTGTTCAACAGAGGTAATATTTGTTGGACAACAAATTAAAATGCGAGGTTTGGATAAAAAACCTTTTACATTTAATTTATTAATAAAGTGTTTGAGCATAGACTCTGTAATTTCGAAGTCAGCGATAACACCATCTTTTAAGGGACGAATGGCAATAATATTACTGGGCGTTCTTCCTACCATACGTCTCGCTTCTTCTCCTACTGCTAGCACTCTATTTGTATTTTTATCAATCGCCACAACAGACGGTTCATTTAACACAATTCCTTTGCCTTTAACGTGAATTAAGACGTTAGCTGTACCTAAATCGATACCAATGTCTTTTGCTAACATACCTTAAATCCTCCTTCTATTTACATATCTTTGCATGATAACCATTCTTTTTTCCTAATTTACTATTTTATCACAATTTGTATATGTATGTTGTTATTAGCAAAAATATTTATTATATACCTATTTTATCCAAAAATTAAAATGCCCTATACTACCTCTATAAAAAAGGCAATATCGGGCATTTTTTTACTTTACAGTTTCTTCTTCCTTTTTGTACTTTAATTTTGTTGCTTCTCCTCCACGCAAATGCCGAATAGATTTATGGTAATCAAGAATTTCTTTTACTTCATTTGCTAATTCAGGATTTATTTCTGGTAGACGCTCTGTTAAATCTTTATGGACAGTACTTTTCGAAACGCCAAATTCTTTCGCAATTACACGAACTGTTTTCTTTGTTTCTACAATATACTTTCCAATCTTGATAGTTCTCTCTTTGATGTAATCGTGCACACTACTCGCCCTCCCCAAATTGGATATGAGAAGTATCCAAGGGAATGTATATATTATCCCTTTTCTAACATTCTCTTTATAGGTTTGTAACAGTTTATTAGCTTGTGTGCAGATATATGCTAGAAAAGTCAGTAAGGACAAGTGATTTCTTATATTTTTTTGAAAATTTAGTGTTTTTTATTTACTTTTTTAACATAATGCATCTCATTTTAGAAAAATTCATAAAAAAAGAAGCTCGGTTTTACCCAGCTTCTTTTCGTATTTATGGTCTTGCCTTATGCATTTGGTTTAGACGTATCTGTTGAAGGTTGTTTTGAATCTTTATCTTCTTTAGTCTTTTCATCAGATGATTTTTCGCTATCCTTTGATTCTTCAGAAGAAGAGTCGTCTTTTGGTTCTGTCACTTCAGCTGCTTTTACTTCTTTGATAGAACTAACAGATTTCCCAAAATAACTGCTTGGATTAATTGCTACACCATCTTTACGAACTTCAAAGTGCACATGTGTTTTTGCTTCTTGATTATATAAGCTTTTTCCAGCTTTTGCGATCGTTTGGCCTTGTTTAACAATATCTCCTACTTCTACATCAGCTTTCTCAAGAGATTGATACTGTGTTACTAAACCATCTTTGTGATCAATTTCTACTACATAACCTAGTAAAGGATCTTTTGTTGCTTTTGTTACTGTACCGCTAGCTGCTGCTACAACATCAAATGATTTATCTCCCTTAACAGCTAAGTCAACACCTGTGTTTGGATGATACGTATTGTTGTAGAAAACTAGTGCTTCTTCTTGTTGTTTTTCAGATGCTTGATCGTCGTAGAAAGGCTTTTTCACGATAGCCGATGCTTCACTAGCAACTGGCATTTTTAAATTTTCAAGCGAAGCATTTACCTCTACAGCGTCGTCTCGATAAGCTGTACCGTCTTGGCTATAGCTGCTTTTGTCTTCTTTGCTAATATCATTTCCATTAGCTTGAAACCAAAGGACTGCTGTAAGAATAATTGCTGCACTCGCTAAATAGATAGCCGGGAACACCCAACGCTTTCTAACTAATTTTTGAACTTTCGATTTTGGAGAAGTACGTTTCTTTTCTTCCTCTCTCATATATCATCACCTCAGCAATCAGTCTGAACACAATTGAATGAATATATACACAGCGATAAAAAAATTTTTTCGATTATTTTTCAACAGATGAATCTAAAATATACATTTTATTTAAAAAAAGCGAAAAACATAAAAAAAGACCCTGCTATAAGGGTCTTTGAATTAGCGTTTAGCTGTCAATTGTGCAACAAACTGATCGTTAGGAGTAATCGCAACACCTGTATAATAATGAGTAACAATATCTTTATACGTTTTTCCTTCCAGTGCCATACCATTTGCTCCGTACTGACTCATCCCAATACCATGTCCATATCCTTTTGTGTTGATGATAATTTCATTACCTTTTTTTGTCCAATGAAAGTCGGCTGACGATAAACCCAGTTTTTCCCGAACATCTTTTCCCGACAGTTCTTTACCGTTTATCTTTACGTAATCTACGCGTTGCCCGGGCGTTCTAGAGACGATTTCACCTACTGATCCACTGTTTGTTAATTTCACTCCAAGCCTCTGTTCAAAGCTAGCAACAGACATTACTTTCTGATTTGTAAATTCAGGAGACTTTTTATCCCATGGACTAGCCACACTTTTTAGATAAGGAATGGAATTCTTCCAATACGCTTCTGAATTTTCAGTGTAACCATTGCTGGTAGAAAAGAACGTAGCATTAATTGGCTTATTTTTGTACGTAAGAATTTGACCTTGGGTATCCTTCACTGCTTCTTGAATTTTTTTGATTTTCCAATCATAGTCTTTGTTCCATCTGCTTCTTAGCTCATCTTTATTTAAATATACTTGGTACTCTACGGTATCAGTCACGTCCGCTCCTTGGGGAGGATGACTATTTCCATTCATCATAGTTTGCACAATATAGGTTCTGGCTGCCAAACTTTGAGCCTTAAGTGCTTCAAGTTCAAAAGTAGCAGGCATTTCAGCTGCTACTACCCCTACAAGATAGTCTTCGAGCGGCAGTTTTTCTACTTTTTTCGTTTCCGTACGATAAACACTGACGTCAAGGGGAGACGCTGTCACTTTTTGTAGTTTTTCGGTTTTTGGGGTCTGTTTGACATTTTCATGTAGCTTTCCATCTGTCTTTTCAGTAAAAGGAACAACGAGAAGTGTTGGGATGAGTAACACAACGAAAAAAAAGATGACTCCTAGTACGACGATTGGCTTTGCTTGTTTCATGAACGCCTAGCCTCCATATCTATTATTTTGACAAGGAACACCTATATCCTTATATTCCATATGTATGGAGGTGGACAACCTTTTATGACAGCAAACCGGCCATAAGGGTCGTCCAACGACAAAAAAAGCATCTCGCCATGAGATGCTTTTTTTATGACATATTTACTTGACGTCTGAAGCCTGTTGAGTTTGTTCTACTTGCTTTGTTTCGTCATTTACACGTTCAATATCAGCGCCTAAAGCGGCTAATTTATTGTGGAAATTTACATAACCACGATCAAGGTGTTTTAATTCCGTTACACGCGTATAGCCGTCTGCTACAAGTCCTGCTAATGTTAACGCTGCTGCTGCACGAAGATCTGTTGCTGCTACTTCAGCGCCTTGTAGTTGAGAAGGTCCGTTAATAATAACAGAGCGTCCTTCAATTTTAATATCAGCGTTCATGCGGCGAAACTCCTCTACGTGCATAAAGCGGTTTTCAAAAACTGTTTCTGTAATCATACTTGTGCCTTCTGCTGCTAATAATAATGCCATCATTTGAGACTGCATATCCGTAGGGAACCCTGGATGAGGCATTGTTTTAATATCTACTGATTTTAGCTTTTCAGGGCCTACAACACGTAAGCCGTCGCCTTCTTCAGTAATTTCAACACCCATTTCTTCCATTTTAGCAACAAGTGAACTGATGTGCTCTGCTACTGCACCGCGTACAAGTACGTTTCCACCTGTAATAGCTGCTGCTACCATGAATGTTCCAGCTTCGATGCGATCTGGAATAATTGCATGTTCTGCACCATATAATTTATTAACACCTTCAATACGGATCGTACCAGTTCCTGCACCGCGAACTTTAGCGCCCATTGCATTTAAGAAGTTTGCTAAGTCGACAATCTCAGGTTCTTTTGCTACATTTTCCATAATTGTAGTGCCTTCCGCTAATGCTGCTGCCATCATAATATTTTCTGTGGCACCTACACTTGGGAAGTCTAAATAAATTTTAGCACCTTTTAGTCTTCCTTCAACTTTTGCATCAATAAAACCATTTCCTACTTGAACTTTAGCACCCATTGCCTCAAAGCCTTTAAGATGCTGATCAATCGGTCTTGATCCAATCGCACATCCGCCAGGTAAAGCTACACGAGCCTCACCTGTACGCGCCAATAAAGGACCCATTACAAGTACTGAAGCGCGCATTTTTCTTACATATTCAAAAGGTGCATCTGTTTTTAACTCTCTTGATGCATCTACAACTACACGATTTGTTTCAAAATCTACTTCTGCATTCAGATGTCTTAAAACTTCGCCAATCGTAAATACATCGGAGAGAGCTGGTACATCATTTAGAATTGTTTTTCCTTCACTAGCTAATAAGGTTGCAGTGATAATAGGTAAAACGGCGTTTTTTGCTCCTTCAACTTTAACTGTACCGCTTAATCTATTTCCACCGCGGACGATGATTTTTTCCAAGGTATTCCCCTCCGCGTCCATTTTCTCTATATTAATATTCAGACGTAATGATAGGTGTGCCAACAACTATGGTTGTTTGACCGCCCATTCTTGTCTTGCGTAATGCAATTTGTAAGTTCATTTCCTGCTTTTTCGTTTGAAGAGCTTCTTTCCACAGTCCAGTATATGCTGAAACAGAGGTAAATGACTCTTCCACTAGAGATTCCACTGGTTTAGCATTGAAAGCTCGTAATAGGTCTTGAATTTCAACAGACAAAACACTTTCCATCTTATCATTGATTTCCCCTGTTGCACAAGAGAAAATTATGGGTTCTGATAGGAAAATTTTTTCATAATTTGTCTGAAATACATTTTGAAAATGGGTCATATTTTTTTCTTTTAAACCTTGTCCCGTTACATGATACGATATGTACGCATTGCTGTGTTCATCGATCGCATAAGTTAACAGAATGACTTCGTTCACATCTTCACTTTTGCGTGTACCTATTGCTTTCCATAGGTCTCTTTCCCTCTTCACTTCCCATTTAAAACCTCTAAAATTACTTTTGATACTTTTAGCTTGCGAATAAAAGTTTTTTTGGTCAGTAACAGCTTTTACTTCTTCTCTTGCATACAACGATACTTCAGTTAACGAAACATGTTGCTTATTTAAGGTGTGAACAATCTTCTCAATAGTAGTTTCATTGTTTTGGGCATTGCTCACATAACTTCCATGATATACGAATAAGCCAGTAATGAAAATAGCCAAAAAGACACTAATTTTTTTAAACATTTCGCCACTCCCTCTCCGTACTCATCAGTCTTTCCAGAAGGCGATGATACATACATGAAAAGGGTCGTCATATTTAGACATAGCGACATACATTAGCGTATAAATTCGTATATCTTCAATGAATGAACGCCTATTTTATCATAGACTCATAGCTTACCAATCATTGAAAAAATGAGGGAATGCGCTGTGACCAAAATAAATAATCCAAAAAGAAATTACTTACTGTTGATGAAATCGTAATGGTCAATAAAATAAGCATTAATTTTGCTTGAAACACATGATTAGGTTTCATCAGCTTTTCAATTTGAAAGCCTTGCAAAGCATACCAAGTAATCACAATAAAAATCAAATGTGAAATCATGGTTAGTAAAGTTTGCTGTTCAATTCCTCCAAACAATAAAAGCACTCCTTTTAAACACCATATGAAAAGAAGAGACGATCATCGTCTCTTCTTTTCATATTAAAGCACACTTATGCAAATTCGTAAACGGTAACATGAAAAACATTTATTTTATTCCCTATTTTAAGATCTTTTTCCATTATTGAGCAAAATAACGAAAAGGGATGCGCTTAGTTAAATGGGATATATAATAATCGATGAATACTATTTGTTCTTCCTCTTTTATATAATGGAGCAAAAAAGCCCTCTCATTCGTTTGAGAGGGCTTTTTTTAGAACTTACGCTGACTAATATCTAAACGATTGACTGCCCGTTTTAAGGCAATTTCGGCACGCTTAACATCAACGTCGTCTTGTTTGCTATCAAGGCGCATTTCAGCGCGCTTTTTCGCTTCTTCTGCACGAGCTACGTCAATCTCTTCAGCTGTTTCAGCAGCTTGTGCAAGAATTGTTACTTTGTCAGGTCTTACTTCAAGAAATCCTCCGCTAACAGCCACAAGTTCTGTACTGCTTGCTTTCTTCAAGCGGACGGCTCCAATTTGTAAAGGAGCAACCATCGGAATATGGCCATGTAAAATACCAAGCTCACCGCTCTGTGCTCGGGTACTTACCATTTCCACTTCTGATTCGTAAACTGGGCCATCAGGAGTCACTACACTGACATGGATTGTCTTCATTTAAAAAACCTCCTATGTCCCTTAAATTAAACTTCTACTCCCATACGTTTCGCATTTTCAATAACTTCTTCAATGCGACCAACTAAACGGAACGCATCTTCAGGTAAATGATCGTATTTACCTTCCAAGATCTCTTTAAATCCTTTAACAGTTTCTTTTACAGGAACATAAGAACCTTTTTGGCCTGTAAATTGTTCTGCTACGTGGAAGTTTTGAGACAAGAAGAATTGAACGCGACGAGCACGTTGTACAATAAGTTTATCTTCATCAGATAACTCATCCATACCTAGGATTGCAATGATATCTTGTAACTCTTTATAACGCTGTAACGTTTGTTGAACTTGACGCGCAATTGCATAGTGCTCTTCTCCAACAATTTCAGGAGATAAAGCGCGAGATGTAGATGCTAATGGATCTACCGCAGGATAAATACCCATCTCTGATAATTTACGCTCTAAGTTTGTTGTTGCATCTAAGTGAGCAAATGTTGTCGCTGGAGCTGGATCCGTATAGTCATCGGCTGGTACGTAAATCGCTTGAATCGATGTTACAGAACCTACGCTTGTTGACGTGATACGCTCTTGAAGCTGACCCATTTCTGTCGCTAATGTTGGCTGATAACCTACTGCTGATGGCATACGGCCAAGTAATGCTGATACTTCTGAACCCGCTTGTGTGAAACGGAAGATATTGTCGATAAAGAATAATACGTCTTGACCTTGTTCGTCACGGAAGTATTCTGCCATTGTTAATCCTGTTAATGCAACACGCTGACGTGCACCAGGTGGCTCATTCATTTGTCCAAATACCATAGCCGTCTTCTTAATAACACCAGAATCTGTCATTTCATGGTATAAGTCATTACCTTCACGCGTACGCTCACCTACACCAGCAAATACCGAAATACCGCCGTGCTCTTGAGCAATGTTATTGATTAATTCTTGAATTAATACTGTTTTACCTACACCGGCACCACCGAATAGACCGATTTTCCCACCTTTAATGTAAGGAGCTAATAAGTCTACTACTTTAATACCTGTTTCAAGAATTTCAGCTTGTGTAGATAGGTTTTCGAACTTTGGCGCTTGACGGTGGATTGGATCACGACGTGCACCTGCATCGATTGGCGCGTCTAAGTCGATTTTTTCACCTAATACGTTAAATACACGACCTAACGTAACGTCACCAACTGGTACTGAGATTGGTGCACCTGTATCTTCTACTTCTAATCCACGAACTAAGCCGTCAGTGGATGACATTGCTACTGTACGAACTGTGTTATCACCTAAGTGAATCGCAACTTCTAATGTTAATTCGATTGCAACTTCACTCGCACTGCTCGGTTTATGTGAAATTTTAAGGGCGTTATAAATTGCCGGAAGGTGTCCGTTGTCAAACTTTACGTCTACAACTGGACCCATGATTTGAGTAACGCGTCCTTTTGTCATCGTGTTCCCTCCTAACTTGCTTTTCCATTAAACTTTCTATTCTAACGCTGCCGCTCCGCCAACAATTTCCGTAATTTCCTGGGTAATTGCGGCTTGACGTGCACGGTTATATGACAATGTAAGATTATTGATAAGATCTTTCGCGTTGTCTGTTGCACTTTTCATTGCTGTCATACGCGCAGCATGCTCACTTGCTTTTCCATCAAGTAGGCCGCCGTAAATTAAACTCTCTGCATACTGAGGAAGTAACACTTCTAAAATCTCTTCTTGAGATGGTTCAAATTCATAACCAACAAGTTTACCAGAAGGTTGAAGATCTGTTAGAGGCAATAGCTTCTTCTCTGTCACTTCTTGTGAAATCGTATTGATAAAGTGATTATAGTATAAGTAAAGTTCATCAAACGTACCGTCCGCAAACATTTGAACTGTTTGTGAAGCAATTCCTTGAATATCAGCAAAAGCTGGCTGATCTGCTAAGCCTGTGATTTCAAGCAAAACTGGAATATCGCGTTTTACGAAGAAATCTCTCCCTACTCGTCCAATTGCAATCACACCGTATTCATCAGGCGATTGATGGCGTTCTTGAATGGCTTGAGATACTTTCCGCAAAATATTACTGTTATATGCTCCTGCTAGACCACGATCTGAAGTGATTACGATATAACCAGTCTTCTTCACGCTGCGCGCAGTTAACATTGGATGTGAAGCGCCTCTGCTGCCTAGGGCTACGCTTGAGACTACCTCTTGAATTTTTTCCATGTATGGAACAAACGATTTTGCATTTTGTTCCGCTCTATTCAGCTTTGCAGCTGAAACCATTTCCATTGCTTTCGTAATCTGGCTCGTTTTTTTCGTCGATGTGATTCGAGTTTGTATATCACGTAATGATGCCAAAGGTTTCACCACCTTGTTTTAGAAGATCACGTGGTATGAAAGGTGAACAAACGTTCACCTTCACCTTATTGAAAGATTGTCTTAACATACCATGCTGACAATATATTATTCAGATGCAATAAATGTTTTCTTGAATTCTTCAAGTGCTGATTCAAATACGCCAGCTTCAGGAAGGCCACCAGTTGTACGGATTGATTCAAGTACTTCTTTACGGTTTGATTCTAACCATGTTAAGTACTCGTCTTCAAAGCGTGTAATATCTGATACTGGAACATCATCTAAGAAACCTTTTGTTAATGCGTAAAGCACAGCTACTTGTTTTTCTACGCGAAGCGGTTTGTGTAAACCTTGTTTTAAGATTTCAACTGTACGCGCTCCTCGATTTAATTTCGCTTGAGTTGCTTGGTCAAGATCAGAACCGAACTGAGCAAATGATTCAAGCTCACGATAAGATGCAAGGTCTAGACGCAGTGTACCTGCTACCTTTTTCATCGCTTTAATTTGTGCAGATCCCCCTACACGTGATACAGACAGACCAGCATTAATCGCAGGACGTACGCCTGAGAAGAATAGATCTGACTGTAAGAAAATTTGTCCGTCTGTAATCGAAATTACGTTCGTTGGGATATAAGCAGATACGTCTCCTGCTTGCGTTTCAATAAATGGAAGAGCTGTTAATGAGCCTCCACCTTTTGCGTCCGATAACTTTGCCGCACGCTCTAATAAACGAGAGTGCAGGTAGAATACATCCCCTGGATACGCTTCACGACCTGGAGGACGGCGTAATAGTAATGAAAGTTCACGATAAGCTGATGCTTGTTTTGTTAAGTCATCATAAATAACAAGCACGTGCTTACCGTTATACATAAACTCTTCACCCATTGTTACCCCAGCGTATGGTGCTAAGAATAATAGTGGAGCTGGTTGTGAAGCTGATGCTGTTACAACGATTGTGTAATCTAGAGCACCGTGTTTACGTAATGTCTCTACTACGTTACGAACTGTTGATTCTTTTTGGCCAATCGCTACATAGATACATACCATATCTTGATCTTTTTGGTTTAAGATTGTATCGATTGCTACCGATGTTTTACCCGTTTGACGGTCACCGATAATTAACTCACGCTGTCCACGACCGATCGGCACAAGTGCGTCAATCGCCTTGATACCTGTTTGAAGCGGCTCATGTACTGATTTACGATCCATAACGCCCGGTGCAGCACCTTCAATTGGACGTGTTTTTGTTGTTTCTACTGGGCCTAAACCGTCTACTGGCTGACCTAATGAGTTAACAACACGACCGATTAACTGCTCTCCTACTGGAACTTCCATGATGCGTCCTGTACGGCGAACTTCGTCACCTTCACGAATTTCCGTATATGGTCCTAAAATAATGATACCTACATTGTTTTCTTCTAAGTTTTGTGCCATTCCCATGACACCATTTGAAAATTCAACCAGTTCTCCAGCCATGACATTGTCGAGGCCATGAGCACGTGCGATACCATCCCCAACTTGGATAACAGTACCTACATCACTCACTTTAATCTCAGACTGATAGTTTTCAATTTGCTGCTTGATCAGCGCACTAATTTCTTCAGCTTTGATGCTCATGAATTTCACCCCTATCTACGATCTGTGTGCAAGAAGTCCTCGGTGGATCGTTTCTAATTTGCTGCTAATGCTGCCGTCATAGATACGATTACCAATGCGAAGCTTCACGCCGCCGATTAGGCTTTTATCTACTATATTTGAAATATTTAACGTATGTTTTCCAACTTTTGAAGCAAATGATTGTGAGATTGCTCTTTTCTCATCTGCACTTAAAGGTTTGACAGAATAAACAGTTGCATCTGCCACGCCCCGTACTTCGTTCGCTAGGAAACGATACTCTTGTACCATTTGGCTAACAATTTGAATGCGGTGACGCTCTAATAATAGAAGAACCGTATGTTGAACAGTTGGTAAAAGTTCAGCAAATGCCTCACTTACAAACTGTTTTTTTCGCTCAATTGTAATTTTTGGATGAGTTAATACATCCATTAATTCAGGTGTTTTAGCAAACACCTCTTCAACGATTTGTAGCTGGTCTTGCATTTCATCGATCATCTGTTTCTCTGTTGCTAATTGAAAAAGAGCTAGTGCATAGCGCTTCGCTACAGCTGGTTGACTCATCGTACATCCCCTACTTCTTGGATATACTCATGAATTAACTTCTCTTGATCTTGTTCAGAAAGTTCTTTTTCAATAACTTTCGACGCAATTAAAACAGATAATGAAGCAACTTGCTCACGTAACGCAGCAACTGCTTGATCTTTTTGCTGTTCGATTTCTTGTTTTGCTGCAGCTTTTAGACGCTCAGACTCTTCGCGTGCTGCCGCAATGATTTCTTCTTTTTTATCTTCTGCAGACTTTCTAGCGTTTTCCATCATTACTTGCACTTCTTGACGAGATTGCTTTAAGATTTCACGCTGCTCTTCAACAAGCTTCTTCGCTTCCTCATTTTGCTTTTCTGCTTCATCAATCTCACCGGCAATATGCTCTTCACGTTTTTTCATGATTCCCATTACAGGACCAAACGCGAATTTTTGAAGTAACGCAAGTAGGATAAGGAACATCACTAATTGGAAAAGAATATCTCCACCATTAATGCCTGCTGCTCCTAACACAAACATGTTCGACACGGCCATGTTCACTCCCTTCAGAGACTCCACATATATAATTTACTTATTAAAGACATAAAGTAATGGCGAAGGTTCTTTTGAATGATCTTCGCCACATGTAACACATTATTATTTACCTTGTACCATGAATGCAATAACTACGGCGATAATTGGAAGCGCCTCAACTAAGGCAACCCCAACGAACATCATTGAAGTTAATGTACCACGTGCTTCTGGTTGGCGAGCTGTGCCTTCAATCGTCTTAGAAACGATAAGACCGTTACCAATACCAGCACCTAGTGCCGCTAAACCAATCGCAATTGCAGATGCTATTAAACCCATTTTATAAAGTCCTCCCTTAATATATATGATTTTGTTTAACTAAGTTTTGTTTTGTCCAAATTGGGTATTACTTGAACAAAGCTTTATAAATTAATGGTCGCTACTCACTTTGTGAGATAAATAAACCATCGTTAACATTGTGAAAATGAAGGCCTGAATTGCGCCTACAAAAATACTGAATCCTTGCCATAAAAGCATTGGAATAGCAGCTCCAATTGTACCTAGGAAGCCTGTTGTTGCTAAACCAGCTAGCAAGCTTAACAAAATTTCCCCAGCATAAATATTACCGTAAAGACGAAGGCCAAGCGTTAACGTATTGGCAAACTCCTCGATAATCTTAAGCGGGAATAAAAATGCCATTGGCTTGAAGTAATCTTTCGTGTATGCAGAGAAACCTCGCATTTTAATACCATAATAATGTGATAGTACAACTACCATAACGGCTAACGTCAGCGTAATTGCTGGATCAGCGGTTGGCGATTTCCACCATAAGTTATGGTCAATCACGATGGCAAATGGAAGACCCAACATATTTGACACAAAAATGTACATAAGTAAAGTTACACCTAGCGTCAAAAAGCGGCCACCTGTTTTCCAATCCATATTGCTATTAACGAGTCCTTTAACAAAATCTAAGACCCATTCAATAAAGTTTTGTGCACCGCTTGGCTTCATAGCAAGAGTACGAGTACATAAAACTGCAATTAAGAATACAATAACAGAAGCTACGGTAACCATAAGCAAGTTACTTTGACTAAAAGTAAGGCCTAGAAACTCTATAGTTGGTGATTCATGACCCAACTGTGTTCACCTCTCTTTCTATCTTCTACGCATATTTTGAACAACTAAATCTATGATAATGACAACATAATACGTCATTAATCCCACAACTACACTAATAATATGAAAGGTTTTTGGATAAGAGATGGTAATCACAACTGCGAGAGCAGCTGTTGCAAATCTTACAACAGTCCCAATTGAACGGGGCTTTTTCCCCTCATCCAACGCCTGTCCAAACTGCTCAAACTTTCTTACTAAGTTCCACAAATTATACAAACTCAGGGCGGTCCCTAAAATTAAACCTGCAAAAACAGCCTTATAACTTGTAAATCCCCAGCCGAGAACGTATAATGCTAACAAATACAATATGTATGAACGAAGTCTTGGAAAAACGTGCTGCAAATCCTGCATGAATTATTAATCTCCTGAAAAAAAATGGTGGACTGTCCGCAGCATCATAAAAACACCTGCTGCTAGCCCTGAAAGAAGGCCTAAAATCAAAAATAGTGGTTCGGTGTCAAGCCATTGATCAGCCCATCTTCCAGAGAATAAGCCAATTAAGACTGAACCTGCTAACTGTGATAGAATGATTGACACTAATGCCATCGCTTGCAAAGGATGACGGTTGCGATCTTTCATAAGCTCATACCCCTTTTGCAAAATTTTCTTTTTTCCGAATTCTCTATCGTTTTTATAGCTCAATATATGATAGGAAGGCAAAAAAAATTGCTAAAAAAGGTAAAAACAGCTAATAAAATACGCAGAAATATCAACGGTTTTCACAGGTTGAAAACCTTATCATTTATATTCCCTGTAAGCATACAATAGCGTATATTTAATGTCAATGTGTTTAAGCTAAAAACTTCACAATCTCTTCTTATTGTTCACATTTCTGCCACACATAAAACCTCTTCAAATGAAAACATTTAAAGAGGTTCATTCAATCGTTATTGTACTGTGTACAACTTGCTCTTGTCTATGCTTTTTCACAAATGCAAATATTTGGTACGCTCCCGGTACAAGCGATTCATCAATCGTTATTTTTCGTTTTCTCATGCCTCTTTCTACATCAACGTCAACATCTAAATACGATACAAACTGTAAAGACTGCTTATCAAAAAGACCAACGCCTAACTGATCTGCTCCTTCAGGCAAAAACAGTTCATAGCTATATGTATTTTTCTCTTTTTCCGCTGCTACTTGCAATCCCATGACACGAGGATAATCTGGAATACTAACCATGTACATATAAGGAAGCGAAAATGTTTCACGTGAATCATTTATTTCCAAATAGCCGTCATATATACCTTTATTTTTAAAACGTGACTGCACTGATAAAGTGACAGCTATTTCTTTTGTCTGACGGGGCTGCACCGTGACGGGCAATGGAACATCCCAGTTTACTCCTTCATCCCCTTTGGGAACGTTTAAGCGATACGTTTTTGCTTTATCAGACTGGTTATCAATTTTAAACGATAAGACTTTCTTTGATGGACGCGTAAAAATACCGAAAGATAAAGAAGATGGATAAAATAAAGATTCTGCTGTGACAGCTTTTGCTATTTGAATTCTTCCGGCTCCTTGTTCATATACGCGATACGTTTGGCCGTTTAGCTGCTGCATCACTTTACTTGTGTTCATCAATGAAGCTTTAACTTGTTCAGGAGACCAGTTCGGGTGAGCTTGTAAAATAAGCGCGCACGCTCCAGCTACATGGGGCGCAGCCATACTTGTGCCATGCATGCGTTCATATCCCCCGGGAACTGTACTATTAATAAAGTAACCAGGTGCGACGACGTCCGGCTTGATTCCCCAAGTAGTCGTTACAGGCCCTCTTGAACTGAAAGATGTGAGCAAGTCTTGCACTACTTGCTTGCCAGTGCGTAAGTATGGTTGTTGAGACTGAATGTGTTGACTAATGATATCACCGCTTTTTTTACTTACCCATATCACTGGAATATTTACTGACTCTTTTAGTTTACCGATTATGCTTTTTTCGGTCGGACTATATAAAATAACGGCTTTTGCTCCTGCCTGTTCAGCTTGTTTAATCTTTTTTTCAACCGCATTTCCCTCTGCTTTTAGCAAAATGACGTTACCCGACGCATGCTTTTGCTCTTTGGAGTATTCTTCATTTATTACACGCAGCGTTTGATTAAACGCCCATGGATGCGACCCTTCTACTGGCGCCATCATGATTTTTTCTTTATTAAATCCGATTGTTAGAAATTGAACTGTTGTCGGGGAAACAGAAGCGCCAACGGAAATAGCTTTTCCCGCTGTACCTGGAGAACCCACGGTCCATAAACCTGGACCTGAATTGCCGCTAGATGTAACCGTTACAATTCCTTTTTCAACAGCCCGATCTAACGCTAAGCTTGTTGGTAAATCGGGGCCATTCACATCATTTCCTAATGATAAATTAATAATATCTACATCATCTTGAATTGCTTTTTCGATAGCTAGAATAACACTTTCAGACGTTCCAGCTCCTCCAGGTCCAAGAGCTCGGTATGCGTAGATTTCTGCTTCAGGTGCTACGCCTTTAATGTTTCCATTTGCTGCAATAATACCAGCTACATGAGTGCCATGCAGAGTAGGCTCTCCTTGCTCACGAGTGGTTTCCATCGGCTCATAATCTTCATCGATTACATCATACCCTCCCCTGTAGGTTTGTTTTAAATCGGGATGAGAATAATCAACACCCGTATCGATGATGCCTACTTTGATCCCTTTTCCTGTTAAGCGCTGATTATGAGTATCAAATAAGCCTCTTACCTGTTCTGAGCCAATGAACGTTACGCTATTTTCTTCTGTAACCTGATAGTTTTTAATAGAATGTGAACTAATAATAGATGGATTCCGAGATAGTTTTTCCAAATCCGAGATGGAGCCATTTAACGAAAGTCCTGTAAACACCGTGTGAAATTCGCTCTTAATCTTTATATTAGGATAATTTTTTTGCAGCTGACTTTTAAATTCCGTGAACTTTTCTTTTTCGATCATCACAATTATTGATTTTTGCTGGTGATTCATTTCTTGTTTTATAGAAGGAAATGTCGGATTGAGCGGCATTTGCCCTCCCCCACTTCCCAATATAAAGCTAATCATTAACCATTTAATCCACATAAAAAAACACCTCTCACACTATCGTGTCTCAAAGAGACACTTTTCATGTGAAAGGTGTTTAGAAATCTTACGAAAGCGGATTAAAAGCTTCCGGTCTGTTTTCACGGCGGTTGAAATAGTAGCTAATAGCATCACAAATGCGTTTAGAAGCTAAGCCGTCTCCGTAAGGATTCGATGCTTGTGACATTTGCTTATATACGTCTTCATCTATTAACAGCTCTTTTGCTAGCGTATAAATCGTTTCTTCTTCCGTTCCTGCTAGTTTGAGCGTCCCTGCTTCAATTCCTTCCGGTCGCTCTGTTGTATCGCGAAGTACCAATACAGGTACGCCTAATGAAGGAGCTTCTTCTTGAACACCGCCCGAATCTGTCAAAATAATATGAGCGCGCTCAGCGAAGTTATGGAAGTCAATTACATCTAACGGTTCAATTAAATGAATGCGCGGGTCATTTCCTAAGATATCGTTTGCTGTTTCTCTAACTACCGGATTCAAATGAACAGGATACACAACTTGCACATCTTCATGTTCATCCACAATACGTTTAACAGCACGGAACATGTTTTTCATTGGTTCGCCTAAATTTTCGCGGCGATGCGCCGTTAATAAAATAAGACGATCATCTCCCAATTTCGTTAACACTTCATGCTCATATGTCTCTTTTACTGTTGTTTTTAACGCATCGATAGCTGTGTTTCCAGTCACAAAGATTCGCTCTTCTTTTTTATTCTCTGCTTGCAAATTAGCTGCAGACTTATCTGTTGGAGCAAAGTGCAAATCAGCGAGAACGCCTGTAAGCTGACGGTTCATTTCTTCCGGATATGGAGAATATTTATTCCATGTGCGCAAACCTGCTTCAACATGTCCGACCTCAATTTGATTATAAAAAGCTGCTAGCCCAGCAATAAACGTCGTAGTTGTATCACCGTGTACAAGTACGATGTCCGGCTTTACTTTTTTCATTATGTCGTCCAAACCTTCTAATCCTCTAGTCGTGACGTCCATAAGGGTTTGGCGATCCTTCATAATGTTAAGATCATAGTCAGGCTGAATGTCAAAAATGCTCAATACTTGGTCTAACATTTCACGGTGCTGAGCCGTTACTGTAACAATCGCTTCGAACTCCTCTGGTCGCTTTTTAAGCTCTAATACAAGAGGAGCCATTTTAATTGCTTCTGGCCTTGTCCCGAATATCGTCATTACTTTAATTGGCTGCTTCATGTTCATCACCCGAATCTACAAATTATTTTGTACCGAATAAACGATCTCCTGCATCACCTAAACCTGGAACAATATATCCATGGTCATTTAATTTTTCATCTAATGCCGCAATGTAAATATCTACGTCAGGGTGTGCTTCTTTTACGATTTCCACGCCTTCAGGAGCAGCAATTAAACA
This sequence comes from Priestia aryabhattai, assembly GCF_023715685.1. Classification (NCBI taxonomy): domain Bacteria; kingdom Bacillati; phylum Bacillota; class Bacilli; order Caryophanales; family Bacillaceae; genus Priestia; species Priestia aryabhattai. Next base: position 140,787 of record NZ_JAMBOQ010000005.1, on the reverse strand, counting down.
CATAAATTTAATGTTTTTAGCGCCTCTTTTTTTAAGAGAGTTGATTGCTTCTACAGCTGAACCTCCTGTTGCAAGCATAGGATCTACTACAATAAAGTCACGCTCTTCTACATCATTAGGTAGCTTTACATAATATTCAACAGGCTGTAATGTTTCTGGATCACGATATAAGCCAACGTGTCCAACTTTAGCAGCTGGCATTAGTTTTAAAAATCCATCTACCATGCCGATACCAGCACGAAGAATTGGAACGATACCAAGCTTTTTCCCTGCAATAACTTTTGACTTTGTTTTGCAAACCGGTGTCTCAATTTCAACATCTTCTAGCGGTAAATCACGTGTCGCTTCAAAAGCCATTAAGCTTGCCACTTCATCAACTAATTCACGAAACTCTTTCGTTCCCGTTTTTACATCGCGTATGTAAGTTAATTTGTGTTGAATAAGCGGGTGATCAAATACGTATACTTTGCCCATTGATATCTCTCCTTATATATAAAGATGTACACATTAAAATACCATTCAACGAATTGAATGGTACGTACTAGTAAAAACATATCTCTTGCTAATTAAATTTATACATTGCATTCATTTTACAGAAAAAAGTTTTTGAGTTCAAGCATTATTCAAAAAATGATTTAATCGCTACCATTTTCTCCATAAAAAAAACAGGCACAAAGGCCTGTTTCTCTTAAAGTGATTTATACATTTCAAACTTGCTTGTTAAAGCTTCAACGCGTGTTTTAGCTTCAGCTAACTTTTCTTCGTCTTCAATATTTTTAAGCGTTAATCCGATGATAGAAGCAATTTCATCCATCTCTTCTAAGCCAAATCCGCGAGTTGTAACCGCAGCTGTACCAATACGGATACCGCTTGTTACAAATGGGCTTTGCTCATCATAAGGAATTGTATTTTTGTTTGTTGTAATACCTACATCATCAAGTGCTTTTTCAGCTACTTTACCTGTCAAATTCATTGAGCTTACGTCAATTAACACAAGGTGATTGTCTGTTCCTTCAGATACAAGAGCAAATCCTTCTTTCTTTAACCCTTCTGCTAAACGATTAGCATTGTCGATGATATTTTGAGCATAGTGCTTAAATTCATCTTGTAATGCTTCACCAAATGCTACTGCTTTTGCAGCGATAACATGCATCAATGGACCACCTTGAATACCAGGGAAGATTGACTTATCAATCTTTTTCGCAAATTCTTCTTTACATAAAATCATACCGCCGCGTGGTCCACGTAGTGTTTTATGTGTTGTAGTTGTAACGAAATGAGCATGTGGCACAGGATTTTGATGAAGTCCTGCAGCTACTAGACCAGCAATGTGAGCCATGTCTACCATTAAATAAGCGCCTACTTCATCAGCGATTTCACGGAAACGCTTGAAGTCGATTGCGCGTGGATATGCGCTTGCACCAGCCACAATTAATTTTGGTTTATGTGTACGAGCTTTTTCTAATACATCATCGTAGTTAATACGATGTGTTTCACGATCTACACCATATTCGATGAAATTGTACTGAACACCACTAAAGTTAACAGGACTTCCGTGCGTTAAGTGACCGCCGTGTGATAAATTCATACCAAGTACTGTGTCTCCAGCCTCTAAAACAGTGAAGTATACAGCCATGTTTGCTTGTGCACCTGAGTGAGGTTGAACGTTCACGTGCTCTGCTCCGAAAATTTCTTTTGCACGATCACGAGCTAAGTCTTCTACTACGTCCACGTGTTCACAACCACCGTAGTAACGTTTAGCTGGATAGCCTTCAGCATATTTATTTGTTAAAACTGAACCTTGTGCTTCCATTACCGCTGTTGTTACAAAGTTTTCTGAAGCAATTAGCTCAATCTTAGTACGTTGTCTTTGTAATTCATCCTTGATCGCATTATAAACTGCTGGATCTTGTTGCATTAGTTGTTTCTCCATCAAAATCCTCTCCTCATTTCGTATTCGCAATGTTCGTTATTTGTTAATTCAACTACATTGTAACATGATTTATTTAGAATAAAAAAGAAAAAATGTGTATTATTTTAATATATTTAATTACGAAAGTTCGTAAAACGCTCTCATTCCACCAATTAGTTTTGGACGCGTCTTTGCTAAAGTAACATGAGCGTGTCCAACTGCGTTTAACGTACAACGAACCGGTACTGCGACATGCTTTAAATGCATACCAATGAATGTATCTCCAATATCAATCCCGGCATCAGCTTTAATAAACTCTACTAAAACAGGATCTTTAAGCTGGCCATAGGCCTGTGTAGCCATCGCTCCACCTGCTTTATGAATAGGAACAACACTAACCATTTCTAAACGATCTTTACGAGCTAATTCTCTTTCTACTACCAGTGCTCGATTGAGATGTTCACAGCATTGAAATGCTAAGTGGACACCCGTTTTTTTTCGGAAATCTGCTAGTGTATCAAAAATCATTTCTGCGACTTCCATTGCGCCTGCGGTTCCTATTTTTTCACCAATTACCTCGCTTGTACTGCATCCAATGACAAGTGTATGTTCTGAAGACAACTGCACTTGTGCTAAAAAATCAGATAAAACTGTTTCCAACTGCTCTTTCCATTTCGTAAGTTCAGACACGTTTTTCTTCCTTTCTTTCATTGAATACGTTCACATTATACAGTTACTGTTGCATCGCTTTGCTGCTCATACTGTTTAATTTTATTCACGCGATTTTCATGTCGCCCGCCTTCAAATTCTGTCATTAACCAAATTTTCGCAATTTCACGTGCAAGTCCCGGCCCAATGACACGTTCACCCATTGCTAAAATATTGCTATCATTATGTTCTCTTGTCGCTTTTGCACTGAACGTATCATGCACTAGAGCGCAGCGAATTCCCTTTACTTTATTAGCTGCTATGCTCATACCGATGCCTGTTCCACAAATAAGAATGCCTCGACTTACTTCTTGGCTAGCCACTTTTTGAGCAACAGGAAGTGCATAATCCGGATAGTCTACAGACGCTGAGCATTCACACCCTAAATCCACATATTCAATATTTAATTCTTCCATTAAAGAGATAATTTCCTGTCGTAAATTTATACCACCGTGGTCAGATGCAATAGCTACTTTCATCTTTGTTTCCTCCTCATACATACATTCGTCTTATATTAAATTTCTGTTCATTTTAAGCCAGCAAAAATTTATGGGACCTTTTATAATTTGTCGACTATTTTGTTAATCATACGTTCTAACTCTTCTAAAGTCTGTTCGTACGTCTGTAATGATCCACCAAACGGATCAGATACTTCACCTTGCTCGTCGGCAAATTCTTTTAGCGTAAATAATTTATCACTTACGTATGGAGCTTGGTTCAAAATCAGCATTTTATGCTGCTCCGTCATCGTAAAGATATAAGTAGCCCACATCAATTGTTCTTCCGTTAATGCTGCCGAAGCATGAGAACAAGCTATGCCTTTCTGGTGAAGGGCAACTTGTGCATGAACAGAAGCTTCACTTCCATTTGAAGCGAATACGCCTGCAGACTTCACGTTTATTCCATCTATCTCTTTAGCTTTGAGCAACGCTTCTGCCATAGGGCTGCGGCACGTGTTTCCTGTACATACAAATAAGATGTTTTTCAAGATACATCCTCCCTTGCTTTCACTATGTTCGACTATGTTGATATTCCACCCTATTGTATCTCTATTGCTTGCATAAATCCAGTTAGCTTTTCTGGGTATTTTTTATCCATTATCCCTTCATCCATCTCGAAAACACGACTTCGCTTTCCTTCTTTTATCGCTACAATCCAAAAGAAGCAAAAAAAGACCATAACCTGCATGGTCATGATCCTTTACCTATTTATATATAGTTAAAAAGGTAATAACAATTTGATTCCAAAAGCTAATAAAATGCTCCCGCCCAGTGCCTCACTATATGAACCAAGCCAGCCTTGTACTCTTCTGCCGAGCAGCAGTCCTAACCAAGTTAAGAGCATACTCACTACACCAAAAACAATAATGGTTAAAAACGTTCTTGCCCCAAAAATACCTAAGCTAAGTCCAACAGAAAAACTATCTAGACTCACGCTGAGCGCAAAAAATAGCAGTCCAAAGCCAACTGGTTTGATAAACGGTGTTTCTTCATGCTTAAAGGAGGAATAAATCATCTGCGCTCCAAGAATCAGCAGTAAAATTCCACCGCCATAGGTAGCAAACATTCCAAGTTTATCAGATAAAAGTCGTCCAATAAACATGCCTAATAGCGGCATCCAAATATGAAATACACCGATAACAACACCAATGTAGAAAATTTGGCGAAAGCGTAAACGAATTAATCCCATTCCCAAACCAACTGAGAAAGCATCCATTCCTAAGGCAAACGCCATAATGACTAACGTGATCATTTCACTAATTAACTGAGATACATTCATCTTTACCCTCCTCGGACGTGCTCCTATTTCAAAATATGCACATTCGAAAAGGTTTAGAAGATGAATTTTATTGCTTAATCACGTGATGTCCTGCAGCTTTCATTAATCGATTCATAACGGCATGACCGACTCCTTCTTCAGGAAAACTTTCACTAACGATAATATCTACATCGCACTCATTAAATGAACGAAGAGACTCGTATAAGTGGCTAGCAACAGTCTCTAAATTTGAGCGAGATCCACATGTGATAACCGCATCCGCTTTATACGCATCTTCATGTTCAGATGTCGTTAACACCCCCACTCGCTTACCCTGATCTTTATAGTGATCAATAGTAGATTGGAAAAAATCTGAACTGCCGTCAACAATGACAAGCGGTGCATCAGGTGCGTAATGCGTATATTTCATACCTGGAGATTTTGGCGCTTCTTTATCACTTATTAACGCTCGATCTACTTTTACGGGACCAATTACATTTTCCAACTCTTTCTGAGTAATACCGCCTGGCCGTAAAATGATAGGAATCTCTTCAGTACAATCAAGGACAGTCGACTCTACTCCTACTCCTGTTGCTCCTCCATCTACAACTCCGCTAATACGCCCTTCTAAATCATTCATCACATGATGAGCTAGAGTGGGACTTGGCTTGCCGGAAAGATTTGCACTAGGAGCTGCGATAGGCAAAGCCACTTTTTTTAACAATGCGAGAGCCACCGGATGTGATGGCATTCTCACTGCAATGCTGTTTAAGCCAGCCGTAACCTTATCTGAAACTCGATCTTTTTTAGGTAATATTACTGTAAGAGGACCCGGCCAAAAAGCATCGATAACTTTCTCTGCTTTTGAAGGAATCGACTCTACAAATGTATGAAGCTGCTCTTTATCTCCAATATGAACAATAAGAGGGTTATCACTAGGACGTCCTTTCGCTGCAAAAATTTTATCCACAGCTTTATCCGATGTTGCATCTCCTCCTAATCCATACACTGTCTCTGTAGGAAAAGCAACCACTTCGTGATTGCGCAGCAAATCTGCTGCTTCTCCTATCTGTGGATAAATATCTTTTTCGTTCGTAAAATTATCCACAACCCATAACTTAGTTTCCATCTTCTTCAACTCCTTTTTCTTTCTATATCTAGGTTTTTTTTACTTTAAAAGTACAATATGTATCAAAAATAGTAAAATACATGCATTCATTATATCAACAAACAAGCTTTATCCACAAAATGTGGATAAAGCTTATGTTTTTGTGAATAACATTGTGGATACCCCATTAAAATGATTTATCCACATTTTCTTTTAACTAGCTGCATAAAACATCACGTAGACATCCTTAGGGTTTGGTAACTGTTTTAAATAAGAATGTTCTTTTAACAAATCAGGTAGAGCACTGTAAGATGTTTGCTGAAAATTCATCATTTGAAAAAAATGTAGAGAAGATGCCTTATTTGTTAGTAAATATAGTTGCTTCACGCCATGCTTTTGAGCCAGCTGGACGATACTTTTAAATAGCAGCAGGATATCAGATTGCATTAAAGAAGGTGACACGACAAGGGAGCGGAGAATTCCATCCACACCTTCTTTTTCAAACCCAACTGTTGCTAGCAACTCGCCTTCTTCATTTTCCATTATGACAAACTGATGAATATGCTCTTCTACACCTGCTGTGCTGATGCCCGCTTTTTGTAAAAACTGTTGAATTCGAATATAATCATTTTCACTGGCAATTTTTAATTGTTCTCTCATTTTAATCACCTCAACTTGTTTTCTAGTAACAAATCTATGAGATGGTTAAAAAAAGTAGAACTGAATTTTATTTTTAATGATTCTATTAATTAAATACTGACGATACCCATTCTACTACAAAAAACTTAACTTCTACAGAATCTTCTTTTGATTTAGAACCAGCTTTTTTCTTAGATGAAACAGACTTTTCAGCTTCCTTACTTTCCTTTTTTTCAGCCTTAGCGCTTGTTTCTTCCTTTACTGTGTCGCTTGTATCTTTTGTAGCTGCTTCTTTAGAAGATACTGTTGGTTGAGAAGGTTCCTCAGCTTTCTGCTGAATAGAATCCGATGTAATAGTTGCAGATTGAATTTCTGTTTTCACTGCGGGTTCTTTACTTTCAGCCGATGTGTCGTCTGTTTTGTCTGCAGGTTTTGATTCAGAAGCTGCTGGTTTCTCTTTTTCTTCCTTTGGTTCTCCTTCAGATGGCTCTGGTGGCTCTGGTGCCTTTACCGCTTCACCGTTTGAGAAATCTAAGAAACATAAAGGAGGAAATAGCACACACCACCAGTTTGCTCCCTCTCCTTTGCCAAGGGTAATAAGCACTGCTTCATACTCACCTGCTGGATATAAAAACTGACCGTACAACTTAGTAGGAAACTCTACTTTTCCGAATTTAACATGAACAGATTCATTTACGCCTTCTTCTTTGAGCACTTCTTTCGCAATTGTCTCAAGCGCCGGCAAATTTTCTTTAATTGTTTTTCGAGCTACAGTTACAGACGTTAAATCTTTTACCCATTCTGTAATTTGTTCGTTCACCCGGTCACGAATCAGACGTTTTACGTACTGATCTTTTTCACCGTCGCTGTTTGCTAGAATGCGCAGTCGAATTGCCTCGTCTGGAATGACTGCAGGCTGATCTGCCTGCACTTGGTTGTGTGTATATATAAGTTGAGCATTTGCTCCAATAATTAATAAAATAAAATAAATGATAGCATATTTCTTCATTTCGGCCACCGCCCTTTCATAGGAACAGTATGGCCGAAAGCAAGATATCTTAAACTAGTAATTTAGTAAAAAATGCATGGTTTTCAAAAATCAAAGGGAAAATCATTCCCTCTGACTCTTTTAGTTCTCACGAAGTTGTGCAAATACCATTCGATCTTTTCCATTAATATCATATACACATTCTACAAAAGCTGCTGGAAACGTTTTTTGTAGCATCGCGGCTACATCTTTTGTCTGTCCCGCCCCGACTTCAAATCCAATAATACTATTTGGCTTCGTCACGTATGGCAACTCTTCCATAAAACGTCGATAAAAATCCAGACCATCTTTTCCGCCAAAAAGAGCTCGGTTTGGCTCATGATCTTTTACTACTGTGGACAATTCGTCATCTGCTGGAATATAAGGCGGATTAGACACAATCACATCAAATTTTTGATTCGATGATAGGAATGGTTGTAATAGATCTCCCTGTATAAACTTGACAGCAGCGTCCAGGTTTTGAGCATTTTCCTTGGCTACACTTAAAGATTCTACAGCTATATCTGTTGCTGTAACACCCACTCTGTCAAGCTCCAACGCTAAAGTGATAGCAATTGCCCCACTTCCTGTTCCAATATCTACAAGCTCAATAAGCTGGCGTTGAAATTCTTTTTTTATTCGAGAAATCATTCCGTATACCAGCTCTTCTGTTTCAGGTCTCGGAATTAATACATGTTCGTTTACAATAAATGAACGCCCGTAAAATTCTTCTGTCCCGATTAGATATTGTACAGGCATCCCTGCTTTATGAGCATGGACATCTTGTTCAAATCTTTTTAAGGTTTCTTCTTCTAGTTCTTCCTGCAGAGCACCTAGCAAATGAGTTCTCGTCATCTGTAAGTGATGGCGAAGCAAGAGTTCTCCCGCGTTTTCATCTCGCTTTGCCTCTTTCAAAAAAGAAGAAGCCCACTTAAGGGCTTCAAATACTTTCATTAGTTCGAATCTTCCATTCGGCGTGCTTGGTCTTCCATTACTAATGCATCGATGATTTCATCAAGCTTGCCTTCTAAGATTTGATCTAGCTTTTGAATCGTCAGACCAATACGGTGGTCCGTTACGCGATTTTGCGGGAAGTTATACGTACGGATACGCTCAGAGCGATCTCCTGATCCAACTGCTTGTTTGCGCGTTGCATCGTACTCTGCTTGTGCTTCTCGCTGGAACTTGTCGTACACGCGAGCACGCAATACTTTCATTGCTTTTTCTTTATTTTTAATTTGAGACTTTTCATCTTGACATGATACCACTGTATTTGTTGGTAAATGCGTTAAACGAACTGCTGACATCGTCGTATTAACACTTTGGCCACCAGGTCCACTTGAAGCAAATGTATCTACACGGATGTCTTTTTCATGAATGTCCACTTCAACTTCTTCCGCTTCAGGAAGACATGCTACCGTTGCTGTAGATGTATGAATACGACCGCCTGATTCTGTTTCAGGAACTCGTTGAACACGGTGTGCACCGTTTTCAAATTTCATCTTTGAGTACGCACCTTTACCGTTAATCATAAAGATAATTTCTTTATAACCACCTACTCCAGTAGTCGTTGCTTCCATTACTTCTGTTTTCCATCCTTGTGATTCAGCAAAGCGAGAATACATGCGGTACAAATTAGCTGCGAATAATGCTGCTTCATCTCCACCAGCCGCTCCACGAACCTCCATGATTACGTTTTTATCATCGTTTGGATCTTTTGGAATTAATAAAATACGTAGCTTTTCAACTAGCTCTTCTTGCTGCGTTTCTAACTCGGCAATTTCTTCTTTTACCATGTCACGCATATCTGCATCAAGCTTATCTTCAAGCATCGTTTTCGCTTCTGATAACTGCTCTTTTACATCTTTGTATTCCTGATAAGCGGCTACCGTTTGTTGTATATCTGATTGTTCCTTCGAATATTCTCTCAACTTAGAGGGGTTGTTTACGATCTCAGGGTCACTCAGAAGTTCGTTTAACTTCTCATAGCGCGCCTCTACCGCTTCTAAACGATCAAACACGTCATTCACCTCATTCTTTATCCATAACATTGTAATTATAGTATAGCTTTAAAATAGAGTCAAAACCTTGTTAATACACGTATATGAACAAAAAAACAGAACTGCGCGTTCTGTTTTTATCATCATAAAATTCTTGCTTTATTTTTCGACCATTTCACTTGAGTCCACAGACACAGCTTGTCCTTTAGACTTTTGCACAACATGGCAATGACGACATCTTGGTTCGTACGATTCAGACGCACCGACTAAAATAATAGGGTCGTCATAAGAAGCAGGCTCACCATTAATCAAACGCTGCGTACGGCTCGCAGGAGAGCCACATGAAGCGCACACGGCCTGTAGCTTTGTTACCGATTCTGCAATAGCCATCAGCTGCGGCATTTGTCCAAATGGTTCGCCTTTGAAGTCTTGATCTAACCCTGCTACAATCACACGAAAGCCTTGATCTGCTAAAGATTGAACAATTTCTAAAATATCTGTGTCAAAAAACTGTACTTCGTCTATCGCTACTACGTCTATCTCTTCATTTACTCGCTTTAAAATATCGCGCGATGCCGAGATTGAGTAAGCCATAACAGATGTACCATTATGTGAAACGACAGCTTCTTCACTATATCGATTATCAATTGCAGGCTTGAATACTTGTGCTTTTTGTTTAGCAAACTGCGTACGGCGCACACGTCGAATCAACTCTTCTGATTTCCCTGAAAACATACTGCCACAAATTACTTCTATCCAACCGCTTTGTTTCATTACGTACACCACTGCGGGACTCTCCCTTCTTCTCGTTCCGTTTCTGAGCGAACCGCTACTAACTTAATCTACGTCTTCTATGTAGATCTTATTCCTATGATAAAGTACCCACTTTTTTATCAAGCAGACACTGTTTTTCTACTTTTACAAGCAAAAAAACAGGCAAGAAGTTAAGCTACTTGCCTGTTTGTTTCGACAATGTGATTATTTAAGACCGTATTTTTTGTTGAAGCGATCAACACGGCCACCAGCTTCAGCGAATTTTTGACGACCAGTGTAGAATGGGTGACATTCAGAACAAGTCTCAACGCGGATCTCTTCTTTTACAGAACCACTTTCAAATTCGTTTCCGCAAGTACATTTAACCATAACTGTTTTATAGTTTGGATGAATTCCTGTTTTCATTCGTTTCATCTCCTTCCGCCCTGAATCATTCTGAAACAGAGTTTATTGATAAAGATAGTGATGAAATAATAACTATTTCACTGTGTACTTTATCAACACACATGATGAAATTATAACAAGGGTTGTATGCTTTTGCAACTACATGTTTTATAACTTATCGTTTATTTGCTAAAAGCGTTTTTTTCTCTTCCGTTAACATCGAAAAGAACTCTTCATTTGTCTTTGTTTGACGTAAACGTTTTAAGAATTTTTCTGCAAAATCAGGAGCATCTGCCATTGATTTACGAATTGCCCATAAGTGGTCTAAATGCTCTTTTGGAATTAACAGCTCTTCTTTACGTGTGCCGGAGCGACGAATGTCAATTGCAGGGAAGATACGTTTTTCAGCTAGTGAACGATCTAGATGCAGTTCCATGTTACCTGTACCTTTAAATTCTTCATAAATAACATCATCCATACGAGAGCCTGTATCAATTAAGGCTGTTGCTAGAATGGTTAAGCTGCCTCCATCTTCAATGTTACGAGCAGCTCCGAAGAATCGTTTTGGACGGTGAAAAGCAGCCGGGTCAATACCCCCTGATAGTGTACGACCGCTCGGTGGAATAACTAAGTTATAAGCACGAGCAAGTCTTGTGATGCTGTCCATCAAAATGACAACATCTTTTTTATGTTCGACTAATCTCATCGCACGTTCAAGGACAAGCTCCGCTACTTTAATGTGGTTTTCTGGCACTTCGTCAAATGTAGAACTTACAACATCACCATCAACCGAACGTTCAATGTCCGTCACTTCCTCAGGACGCTCATCAATAAGAAGGACAATCAATTCCGCATCAGGATGATTCGTTGTAATGCTATTCGCAATTTCTTTTAACAGCATCGTTTTACCTGCTTTTGGCGGCGCAACAATTAGTCCCCTTTGCCCAAATCCAATCGGTGAAATCAAGTCAATAATACGCGTAGAGAAACTTCTTGGCTGAGTTTCCAGCAGCATTTGCTCATTTGGATAAATCGGCGTTAGTGCTGGAAAATGCACGCGATCTTTTGACGTTTCTGGGTCTTCTCCGTTTACTGCTTCTACATGCAATAATCCGTAGTAGCGCTCATTTTCTTTCGGAGGACGAACTTTTCCCGATACCTTGTCTCCATTACGCAGATCGAAGCGACGAATTTGTGAAGCTGAGATATAAATGTCTTCTGAACTCGGTGAATAGTTAATTGGTCGTAAGAAACCGAATCCTTCTGACTGAATAATTTCAAGAACGCCTTCCATAAATAAAAGCCCATCTTGTTCAGCTTGAGCCTTTAAAATAGCAAAGACAAGTTCTTTTTTCGTTAATTTACTATAGTACGAAACTTTATACTCACGAGCATGTTCATATAGCTCTTTTAATTTCATATTTTCTAAACTGGATAATGTTAAGTTCATTAGGACACCACGCTTTATAATGAATAATTTTTAACCGTTCCTCCCATATTAAATTCAAATATAAAATTGAGAGATGATATGGATGGAATAAATCTGTGAAAATGGAGAATATAACCTTTGAAGTATAATAAGTAGAATCAATTGATTAACTATACACTTTTAGAAGAATAATTCCGACATAAAACCATTTATATTATCTTGATAAATTTAACGTAGCAATTTATATTCTAACCTTTTTCTATCTTTTTAATCAATCTTTTTTTACTTTAGAAGATGAATAAAAAAAAGGAAATTTAATAGCTTAAGAGAAGCGAGGAAAACCTTTTCATAATTTCACATTAAAGGAAATAAACTGGACGTTAAAATAAGAAGTGAAATTTATCTTTTAGCTTCCCCTTTTTATCTATTTACCCTATTCATAAATATATAAGCTACACAGACATAGAAGAACGTTCCTACGCCTGTGTAGCTTATCAAACGGCTCAATTATAGACTTTGCTTTCATGACTGTTGTGCCGATCTGCCTCTATGAATTTTGAAATTGCTCAATTTCCTCTTGAGTCATCTCTTCACGCCAAATCATTGCCCCTAAATCCGATAGCTTGTCTACTAAATGACTATAACCTCGGTCAATGTGCTCTAAACCCGTTACTTCTGTAATCCCTTTGGCCATTAAGCCAGCGGTTACGAGAGCTGCTCCTGCTCGTAAGTCCGACGCTTTTACACGTGCACCTTGTAAGTGAATGGGACCATTAATAATAGCAGAACGTCCTTCTACCTTAACGGATGCATTCATTCGTCTCAGCTCGTCAATATGCTTAAACCTTGCACCGTAAATTGTATCCGTCACAACGCTTGTACCAGACGCTCTTGTTAGAAGAGTCGTAAATGGCTGCTGTAAATCGGTTGGAAAACCTGGATATACTAAGGTTTTAATATCTACGGGCTTCAACAGCTGACGAGTCGCTACAAGAATCTGATCTGAGCTTGTTTCGATATGAATACCCATTTCACGCATTTTAGCCGTTAATGACTCCAGATGCTGAGGGATAACGTTGTCAACAACAACTTCTTTTCCCATACTCGCTCCCATGATCATATATGTGCCTGCTTCAATTCGGTCTGGAATGATGGAATGACGGCATCCTTTTAATTGATCTACTCCATCAATTCGAATAACGTCCGTACCTGCACCTTTAATACGGGCACCCATACTTGTGAGTAACGTAGCTACATCAATAATTTCAGGCTCTTTAGCAGCATTCTCAATAACAGTACGCCCTTTTGCTCTTACAGCAGCGAGCATAATATTGATTGTTGCTCCTACACTAACAACGTCTAAATAAATTCGAGCACCAATCAGTTCATCAGCTCGAATGTAAATAGCTCCTTGCTCATTTGTTACTTTAGCGCCAAGAGCTTCAAAGCCTTTAATGTGCTGATCAATTGGTCTAGGACCAAGGTAACAGCCTCCTGGAAGCCCAACTACCGCTTTTTTAAAGCGTCCCAACATCGCCCCCATTAAATAATAAGAAGCGCGTAATTTTTTTACTTTCCCGTTCGGTAAAGGCATTGCAACCATTCCGGATGGATCTACTGTTAATTCGTCGTTATCAATGGTTACTTTCCCACCAATTTCTTCAACTAAATCCCCTAATAACTGCACGTCTGAAATATCGGGCAGACCTTCAATTGTAACAGGTGACTCGGCTAAAATTGTTGCTGGAATAAGCGCAACGGCACTATTTTTAGCACCACTGACGCGGACGGATCCACTTAAGGTAAAGCCACCTTGTATTTTTAACTTTTCCATTTATAGCTCCCTTCTAGTGAAAGAAAGTTTCTCACCTAGTAATTGAGGAAAATTTTGGTACAAAGAATACCTAGAAGAATGGTTATTTTTCCTATTACCTACTAGTGTACACGAAAATGAAAAAATCATGTATAGTTTCGACAAGATAAAAGAAAAATATGGCATTCACCTGTCAGGATGGTAAATGCCACACAAATTTATACATGTTTAGACATTTCGTTTTTCCCAATCTGCCAAAAATTGTTCAATTCCTGCATTTGTTAACGGATGTTTGAACAATTGCATTAAAACTTTGTAAGGAATTGTCGCAATATGTGCTCCATTTTTTGCAGCTTCTGTTACGTGCATCGGATGACGAATAGATGCTGCAATAATTTCTGATGGAATGTCATGAATCGCAAAAATATCTGCGATATCTGAGATTAAATCAAGGCCATTAAAACCAATATCGTCCAATCTTCCCAAGAAAGGCGATACGTAAGTAGCACCTGCTCTTGCTGCCATTAAAGCTTGGTTAGCTGAGAAAATAAGCGTAACGTTTGTCTTAATACCTAAACTAGTAAATTCTTTTACTGCTTTTAAACCATCTGGAGTCATCGGTACCTTGATTGTAATATTCGGCGCAATCGCAGCAAGCTCTTTTCCTTCACGAATCATGCCTTCTGAATCAAGCGCAATCACTTCTGCACTTACAGATCCTTCGACAAACTCTGTAATTTCACGAAGACGCTCTTCAAACGTGATGTTCTCTTTAGCTACTAAACTAGGATTTGTTGTAACCCCCGCTAACAAACCTAATGAATGCGCTTCCTTAATTTCGTCTAAATTAGCCGTATCAATAAAAAACTTCATGAATGCCATCCCCCTGTGTTATGTATTCAGAATGATAAGAAAATTATAGTAAAAATAAAACCGCCTTACAATAAAAATAAGACGGTTTTATTTTTCAGACTCAACTAACTGCAAACAGGCAATCCGAAGATTTCAAATTATGCTTTGTTAGAAGAACCGAATTCACGCATTTTACCTTGAACCGTTTCTTTGATTGCATCGCGAGCAGGTCCTAAGTATTTACGTGGATCATATTGTTCAGGTTGCGCAGCTAATACTTCACGAACAGTTTTAGCTGAAGCAATTTGGTTTTCAGTGTTTACGTTGATTTTAGCAGTACCTAAAGAAACTGCTTTTTGGATATCTTTTGTTGGGATACCAGTTCCACCGTGTAGAACTAATGGTAAACCTGTACGATCTCCGATTTCTTTCATTTCAGCAAAACCTAGGTTTGGTTCACCTTTGTATGGTCCGTGAACTGATCCTAATGCTGGAGCTAAGCAATCGATACCTGTGCGGTTAACAAGTTCTTCACACTCGTTAGCATCTGCATAGATAACGCCCTCAGCAATAACGTCGTCTTCTTGTCCACCAACAGTTCCTAGTTCTGCTTCTACAGATACTCCGTGGAAGTGAGCTAGTTCAACTACTTTAGAAGTAATTTCAATGTTTTCCTCAAATGGGTGGTGAGAAGCATCGATCATTACAGAAGTGAATCCAGCGTGGATTGCTTTTGCACATGATTCAAAGCTTGAACCGTGGTCTAAGTGAATTGCAACTGGTACTTGAACGTCGTAATCTTCGATTAGAGCTTCAACCATTGCTACAACAGTTTTGAAACCGCCCATGTAGCGTGCTGCACCTTCAGATACACCAAGAATAACTGGAGAGTTTTCTTCTTTTGCTGCTTGAAGAATAGCTTGAGTAAACTCTAAGTTATTTAAGTTAAATTGACCTACTGCATAGCCTTGTTCTTTTGCTGTAATAAGCATTTCTTTCATTGATACTAAAGGCATATCGAAATCCTCCTTAAAATCAACCTTAGATTAGATGCTAACCAAAAGGCACACTCAAATAGTATGCTCTTGAATTGAGTGTTTCATGTAGAAACAACGCGCATCTTTACATAATAGATTGTCGAATTATGAATACAGTAATTAGGATACCAACTAACAATGAAAACAGCAACATTTTTAGGCTGATATTCAAAATTTGTTAGGATGAAAACCCTACCAAAACCTTAATTCGACTTTACTGGTATATATTCCCTAACAACTTTTCGGATTTCATCAATATCAAATGGTTTTGCAAAGTGTGTTAAGGCTCCTAAATCTTTTGCTTCTTGAATCATATCCAATTCACCATAAGCGGTCATAATGATGACTTTAATCGTTTCATCGTGCTGCTTTAACCTTTTTAAAATTTCGATTCCATCCATTCCTGGAATTTTCATATCTAATAAGACAAGATCCGGTGCTTGCTCTTTTGTAATATCAATCGCCTGGAAGCCGTTCGCCGCTTGAAATGTCGTATAGCCTTCTTTTTGTAGCACTTCCGTTAATAAAATACGTATACCATACTGATCATCAACAATTAAAATTTTCTCTGCCAATATAATCCCACCTTTTATATTCCTCTTCTACAGACAAAACTAACATATGTATTTCGCCTTTAAAACAAAAATCCCTGCTAATTAGAGAAATTGTTACAAAACATAGCTTTTTTTGTCGTCCATCTAACTTCATTGCACTTTACTTTCATTGTAGCTCATTTCAAGATAGAATACAGATAGCTTTTTTCGTTATAATGTGTAGATAGACGGCTTTAGCCGCTTAAATCGAAGGGAGATTCTATGCTTAAAATTTTCACAACTCAACTTTCAGGTTTTTTTAAACGAATTGAAGAACAAGAAGAATTCCAATTTGAAGATGCTGCGCGTATTTTAGCACAGGCCTCTGTCGGAGAAGGATTTATTTATATTTATGGTGTAGAAGAAATGCACGCCATTACACTTGAAGCACTCAGTAGTGCAGAACCTTTAAGTCAGACAAAAGCTTTACCTTTAAATGAATTAGATCAGCTGACTAGCGTCGATCGCGTACTGCTTGTCTCTCGATTTTCAACAGATAACAAAGCAGTGGAAATAGCTGAACGTTTAAAAGAACGGGATATTCCATTTGTCAGCATTGCTGCTGTCCCTAAAGAAATAGCCGACCCTTCTTTAACAGCACTCGCAGACGCTCATATTGATACAAAATTGTTAAAGCCGCTTATTCCTGAAGAAGACGGCTCAAGATTTGGTTTTCCAGCAATGATGGTCGCTTTATACGCGTACTACGGTTTAATTTTCACATTAAAAGAAATCGTAGAAGAATATGAATAAAAAACACGCTGTCTAAAGACAGCGTGTTTTTTATTTCATTTATTTGTTTTGGCTTGACTCCATTGATGCGCGAATAAATTCTTTGAACAATGGTTGCGGTCTTGTTGGACGAGATGTGAACTCTGGGTGGAATTGTGAAGCCAAGAACCATGGGTGGTCTTTTAGCTCTACAATTTCAACTAAACGGCCATCTGGGCTTGTACCAGAGAAGATAAAGCCTTTCTCTTCCATTTGTTGACGGTATTCGTTATTAAATTCATAACGGTGACGATGACGCTCATATACCACTTCATCTTGATATGCTTCATATGCAAGCGTATCTTCAGACAATTTACAAGGGTACAGTCCTAAACGTAGTGTACCGCCTAGGTCTTCTACGTCTTTTTGTTCTGGTAATAAGTCGATAATTGGATAATTTGTTTCAGGTGCAATTTCTGCTGAATGTGCGCCTTCTAAGCCTAATACATTACGCGCAAACTCAACTGATGCCAGCTGCATACCTAAGCAAATACCTAAGAATGGAACCTTTTGCTCACGTGCATATTGTGTTGCCACAATTTTACCTTCAATTCCACGATCACCAAATCCACCTGGAACTAAGATACCATCTACATCACCAAGTAAATCTTGAGCATTTTCTTTTGTTACAAATTCTGAGTTTACCCACTTGATGTTTACATCTGCATCGAATGCATATCCAGCATGTTTCATTGCTTCTACGACAGAAATATAAGCATCTTGAAGCTCTACATACTTACCAACCAATGCAATTTTTGTTGTATTTGAAAGTCCTTTTACTTTCTCAACCAGTGCTTTCCACTCAGTCATTTCTGCTTCTTTGCAATCTAATTTCAAGTGATCGCATGTGATTTGATCTAGGTGCTGCTCTTGTAGAGATAGTGGAATTTCATATAATGTTTCAGCGTCTGCACACTCAATAACCGCTTTTGGATCAATGTCACAGAATAAAGCTAGCTTGTCTTTCATATCTTCAGAAATTGGCATTTCCGTACGAACAACGATAACATTTGGCTGAATACCTAAGCTGCGTAATTCTTTTACACTATGCTGTGTTGGTTTTGTTTTCATTTCACCAGCCGCTTTTAAATATGGCACAAGTGTACAGTGGATATACATAACGTTGTCACGGCCAATATCGCTTTTGATTTGACGGATAGCTTCTAGGAAAGGAAGTGATTCAATATCTCCTACCGTTCCGCCGATTTCAGTAATAACAACATCTGCGTTTGTTTCTTTACCTGCACGGAAAACGCGTTCTTTAATTTCATTTGTGATGTGCGGAATAACCTGAACTGTTCCGCCTAAATAATCACCGCGACGCTCTTTTTTCAATACTGTTGAATATACTTTACCTGTTGTTACATTGCTGTAGCGATTTAAGTTGATATCGATAAAACGCTCATAGTGACCTAAGTCTAAGTCTGTTTCCGCGCCGTCATCCGTTACGAATACCTCACCGTGTTGGTATGGACTCATTGTTCCCGGGTCTACGTTAATGTATGGATCGAACTTTTGAATCGTTACGTTCAACCCACGGTTTTTTAATAAACGGCCTAAAGAAGCTGCTGTAATCCCTTTTCCTAGAGATGATACAACACCGCCTGTTACGAAAATATACTTTGTCATCTATACTTCCCCCTCTAAATAATTTGAAATGTACAATATTAAAAGTTTTCACATAAACAATCACAATTCATTCATTGTGCATGCGAAATTATAAGAAACCTTATGAATGTGAAACGTTCAAGAACCAAAAGAAAGTTTCTATCAAGGATTTATAAGAACATATCGGGGTGTAAAACATTGATAGATAAAATAAAAAAATTGCTCCCAATACCAAAACTGGATTGGGAGCAATAGTCTATTTTAAATAAAAACTTTTTAAATGCTTGTTTAAAGAGCCCAAAAAAGATTCTACCTACTTCGCTTGAAAAAGTCAAGAAGGATTATTTTTCTTTTTCGTCCTCATAATCTTCTTCTTCGTCTTCCTCGTCATCGTCTAGATCATCTTCTAAATCGTCAAAATCATCTTCTGCAAGATCATCTTCATCTTCTTCTAGCTCGTCAATGTCTTCAAAATCTTCTTCTTCGTCTAGATCATCAACGTCTTCATAATCCAAATCTTCTTCTAGATCATCAAAATCTTCCACTTCTTCAACAACAGCTTTTTTCGCTTTTTTCTTTTTAGGTTTTGCAACCGGAATAACTTCTTCTTCAGCTTGGTCAAAAGGATACCATCCACGAAGACCCCAGTGGTTGTCCCCTACTGTTAAAAAGCGACCATCAATATTAATATCTGTATAAAACTGAGCTAATCTCGTTTTTAATTCTTTATCTGACATTTCAGCTGCTGCTTTAATTTCAGCAATAATTTCTTGGAATGACATTGCTTGACGATCTGTTTTTTCTTCTAGAAGTGCATAAGCAATCTCAATCATCGACATTTCTTTTAAATCCGTTTTTGAGTACTGTGCTAAACTCAAATCTGGCACATCCTTTCTATGGCTATGTATATCGAAAATCTATTAAATCAATTCATCATATGTGTAAATGATGGAAACGAATAAATACATACCATTCATTATAAACAAATTCAATACATTTATGCTAGCCTCGTTTCTAAAATTCTCGAGAATTTCGCATAAAACAACGAAAAAATAGACATTTTATCACTCTAATACATTCTACTTAATACACCAACAGCATCCTTTGGTTAAGAAGAATTCACCATCAATTGTTCTGTCCCCGGTAGGGTTGGGGATATAAAAGCCAAGATGACCAAAAAATGGTCATCTTGGCTTTTAATATATCACTATATACTAACGATACATTATTACATATTTCGACGATATTGCCCACCGCATTCGTATAAAGCTCGCGTAATTTCCCCTAAGCTAGCTACTTTAACGGTCTCCATTAGCTCTTTGAAAATATTCTCCCCTTCTGTTGCAGCTTTCTTTAACCTTTTTAACGCATCTTCTCTTTTTTCTTCATGCTGCTGTTGAAACTTCTGAAGCTGATTAATTTGATGATTTTTTTCTTCTTTTGATGCGCGGGCTAATTGCATGTCATCAACAGAGGAACTTTCCTCTTCATTTGGATTAATATACGTATTTACTCCTATGATAGGTAAAGCTCCCGTATGTTTTTGCATTTCATATTCCATCGATTCATCTTGAATCTTACCTCGCTGATACTGCATTTCCATCGCACCTAAAACGCCGCCTCGATCATTTAAGCGTTGAAATTCAGCCAATACCGCTTCTTCTACCAAGTCTGTTAGTTCATCAATAATAAAAGAGCCCTGTAATGGATTTTCATTTTTAGTTAATCCATGCTCTTTTGTAATGATTAGTTGAATGGCCATCGCTCTACGTACAGATTCTTCCGTCGGTGTTGTAATTGCTTCATCATACGCATTGGTATGAAGGGAGTTGCAGTTGTCATGAAGAGCCATTAAGGCTTGCAGCGTCGTACGTATATCATTAAAATTAATTTCCTGTGCATGAAGCGATCGGCCGGATGTTTGAATATGATACTTAAGCTTTTGACTGCGTTCGTTTGCGCCGTATTTATCACGCATCACAATTGCCCAGATTCTTCTCGCTACACGTCCAATAACCGTGTATTCAGGGTCAAGTCCATTACTAAAGAAAAACGATAAATTAGGAGCAAAATCATCAATATGCATACCTCGGCTCAAGTAATATTCCACGTACGTAAAACCGTTGGCTAATGTAAACGCTAGCTGAGAAATTGGATTCGCTCCTGCTTCAGCAATATGATAGCCTGAAATAGACACAGAATAATAGTTGCGCACTTTCTCGTCAATAAAGTACTGCTGAATATCTCCCATCATTTTTAATGCAAATTCTGTGGAAAAAATACACGTATTTTGCCCTTGATCTTCTTTTAAAATATCCGCTTGAACGGTTCCTCTCACTTGTTTCAACGTACTCGATTTTACGTCCTCATATTCCTCTTCCGTTAAAGGACGCTTTAATTCCTCTTCCTTCTTTTCCACCTGCTGACTGATAGCTGTATTCATAAACATAGCTAGTAATATTGGAGCCGGCCCATTAATCGTCATCGAAACGGAAGTCGAAGGATGGCAAAGATCAAATCCCTTATACAAGAGTTTCATATCATCAAGCGTACAGACATTTACACCACTTTCGCCAATTTTTCCGAAGATATCCGGCCTTGGATCCGGATTTTCTCCATAAAGCGTTACAGAATCAAACGCTGTACTTAAACGCTTAGCCTCATCATCTTTTGACAAATAGTGAAAGCGGCGATTTGTTCGTTCTGGTGTTCCTTCGCCTGCGAATTGACGCTTAGGATCTTCTCCTTTTCGTTTGAACGGAAAAACACCTGCTGTATAAGGAAATGCGCCTGGCACATTTTCTTTATAAAGAAAACGAAGAACTTCCCCATATTCTTCAATTTTTGGAAGGGCCACGCGCGGAATACGTAGTCCTGATAGCGTATCAACTTGCAGAGAGGTTTTAATTTCTTTATTTCTTATTTTTGTAATAAGTTCTTCTTGCCGATACTGACTTTTTAATTTAGGCCAGTTTTCCAGCTTTTCAATCGATTCAGCCGTTAGCTGTTTTTGATATTTCTCCTTTAGCTGAGTGAGCTCTTGCTTGGCTGTTTCTGTTTCCACTTCTTCCAGAGCACCTTCTAGCTGATAAAATTTACGCGCTGTTTGCACTTGAACATCCGTATTGCGGTGATAAGAGCGAACGCTGTTTACAATCTCCTGTAAATATTGCTGTTGATCATTAGGAATGATGGTATATTTCTTTTCACTTACTCGTTCTGATGATTTTTCTACGTGCCAAGACGTACGGCATGTTTGATGCAGATGATTTACAAGATCTTCAAATAAAATATTTGTTCCCCCGTCGTTGAACTGGCTCGCGATTGTTCCGTAAATTGGCATAGTAGAGAGATTATTTTCAAACAGCTGATGATTGCGCTGATATTGACGCTGCACTTGTTTTTTTGCGTCTTCGGAACCTTTTTTTTCAAATTTATTGATTACAATAAAGTCTGCGTAATCAATCATTTCAATCTTTTCTAACTGCGAAGGTGCGCCAAATTCGCTTGTCATTACATAAAGAGAGACGTTTGCAATATCTTTAACTTGAGCATCAGCTTGCCCGATGCCGCTTGTTTCGACAATAATAAGGTCGAAACCCGCTTTTTTCACGACGGCAATTCCATCTCGAATGGCCGCCGATAGCTCATGTCCAGATGAACGCGTAGCCAAACTTCTCATATACACACGAGGAGAAGCTGCGATGTTCATGCGAATTCGATCCCCAAGAAGCGCTCCTCCTGTCTTTTGTTTGGTTGGATCGACGGATAAGACAGCTACATGAATATCTGGAATATGTTCAATAAACCTTCTTACTAATTCATCCGTAAGCGAACTTTTCCCCGCTCCTCCTGTTCCTGTGATTCCAATAACCGGTATTTTTTGATCCGTCTCGCTTTCGATTACACTTTCTCGGATTTCTTCAAGAGCGGCTGCGTGCTCTTTTGTGTATTCATAGGCCTCATTTTCAGCGCATGTAATAAGCTGGGCAATTAAACGGTCATTAGCCGGAGTTAAGGTTCGATCCTTCGGCAGTGCAGGGGGATTTGTGTAATAACAATCATCGATCATGAATTGAATCATGCCTTCTAACCCCATTTTTCGTCCATCTTCCGGAGAAAAGATTTTAGAAATGCCGTAATCATGGAGCTCTTGAATCTCACTCGGAATAATTACCCCTCCTCCGCCTCCATAAATTTTAATATGAGAAGCTTGTTGTTCTTGGAGTAAATCGTACATATACTTAAAATATTCTACATGGCCGCCTTGATAAGAAGAAATGGCAATCCCCTGAACATCCTCTTGTATGGAAGCGTTAACAATTTCTTCAACAGATCGGTTATGCCCCAGGTGAATGACTTCTACTCCCTTGGCTTGAAGAATTCGTCTCATAATATTAATGGACGCATCGTGGCCGTCAAACAGACTAGAAGCGGTTAAAAAACGAAGCGGTCTTTTGCTTGTATTCAAACTGTTTCCCCCTCACACAGTTGTTGAAATGAAAAATTTTTAAGTAAAAAATCTAACTGCATATTTGTATATTCTTCTAGTGAATAATGCTTTTGCAGCCACCATCTGCGAAATGCCCACATCTGACCTTGAACAAATAAATGATGAGCAAACAGCGAAATTTCTTTATCCGTAAGTGCAAATTGATTGTTTTCTACGCAGCCTTCGATAATAACCTTAAACATTTCAACCATATCTAGCTCTTTTTTTAATACATATGGAAGCGCATCTTTAGACAGCGATTTCGCTTCTTGGTACATGACTAATACTTCATCTTGAAGTTCATCCACAACTTTGAAATAGTGCTGAATCGCTTGTTGAAGCTCAGCGATTGTATAACGATCCACTACCATCTCTTCTAATCGCTCTCTCACTTCATCGTAAATGTTGTCACATACAAGATATAAAACATCTTCTTTAGATTGAATATATTCGTAAAGTGTACCGATACTGAACCCAGCGGCTTTGGCAATTTCTCTTGTTGTTGTTCGGTGAAAACCTTTTTCCTTAAACAGCGTGACGGCCCCTTTAATCATTTGATTACGACGCTCTACAATCAGCTTTTCATCTTTAATGGATGTGAGAACTTCTCTCTTTTTCATTTTTTCACCTCTCTTACAACAAGTGTTTTATTTAGCAAGATACCTAGAAATGACGAGACGCTGAATTTCTTGTGTTCCTTCATAAATCTGCGTGATTTTTGCATCTCTCATAAAACGTTCTACTGGATAATCTTTTGTATAACCGTACCCTCCAAATACTTGAACAGCTTCTGTCGTTACTTTCATTGCTGTATCCCCAGCATATAATTTTGACATGGCTGATTCTTTGCCGTATGGCAGCCCTTGAGACTCCAGCCAAGCAGCTTGATAGGTTAACAGTCTTGCAGCTTCTATACTCGTGGCCATGTCGGCTAACTTAAAAGCAATTCCTTGCTGAGAAATAATTGGCTTACCAAATTGCTGACGTTCCTTTGCATAAGCCACCGCCGCATCTAACGCCCCTTGAGCAATTCCTACAGCCTGCGCTGCAATGCCATTTCGGCCGCCATCTAGTGTCATCATCGCAACTTTAAATCCTTCTCCTTCATTTCCTAGCAAATTTTCTTTTGGAACGCGGCAATCTTCAAAAATAATTTCTGTTGTAGGTGAAGAGCGAATGCCCAGTTTTTTTTCTTTTTTACCAACTGAAAATCCCGGCATGTCTTTTTCAATAATAAAAGCGCTCGTGCGTTTTTCGTTGGGGTCCATTCGTGCAAATACGACGTAAATATCCGCTTCTCCGCCGTTTGTAATAAAAATTTTAGAGCCATTTAAAATATAATCTTCTCCGTCCTTTACAGCGAGCGTTCTCATTCCTCCTGCGTCGGAGCCAGCACTCGGTTCGGTTAACCCATAAGCGCCTATTTTCTCTCCTGTTGCCATAGGCTTCAAATATTTTTGTTTCTGCTCTTCTGTTCCGAATGTATAGATTGGCCAGCCGGCAAGAGAAGTATGAGCTGACAAAGTAACGCCTGTTGATGCACATACTCTAGACAGTTCTTCAACGGCAATGCAATAAGCTAGATAGTCACTGCCAATTCCTCCGTATTGCTCCGGCCATGGAATACCTGTTAATCCTAGATCAGCCATTTGCGTAAAGATTCCCCTGTCAAAACGCTCTTCTTCATCTCGTTCTGCAGCTGTCGGAGCCACTTCGTTTTTGGCAAAGTCTCGCACCATTTTTCGAATCATTTCGTGTTCTTCTGAAAGTTTAAAAAACATGATTATTCCCCCTATAATTGACTGCTAATGACGATGCGCTGAATTTCGCTTGTACCTTCGTAAATTTCGCACACTTTAGCGTCACGAAAATACCTCTCAACTGGATAATCTTTCATATAACCATATCCCCCTAAAACTTGAATCCCATCAATCGCTACATTCATAGCCGTCTGGGAAGCAAATAATTTCGCCATTGATGCTTCTTTTTTGCAAGGAAGTTTTTGATCATATAAAAAAGCGGCTCTGTACATTAAAAGCTTCGCTGATTCAACAGCGGTTTCCATATCAGCAAGCTTAAAGGCAATTCCCTGCTGAGATAAAATCGGTTTTCCAAATTGATATCGTTCATTTGCATAGTTTTTAGCTGCCGTTAACGCACCTTCAGCAATTCCTACCGCCTGAGCAGCAATACCAATTCTTCCGGCATTTAAATTAGCCATAGCAATTCGAAATCCTTCACCTTCTTCTCCGAGACGATTTTCTACAGGCACCTGCATATTTTCAAAGTGCAGTTGAACCGTGCGGGAACCGTGAAGGCCCATCTTATGTTCATCCTTTCCTACTAAAAATCCCTCCATCGTCTTTTCAACGATAAAAGCGCTCATCCCTCTCGACCCGCGTTCGGGATTCGTTTTAGCAAATACAATATACGTATCCGCTTCTCCGCCGTTTGTAATGAAAAGCTTTGATCCATTTAAAAGATAGTGGTCTCCTTTTCGTTCTGCTTTTGTTTTTAAGCTTGCAGCATCAGACCCTGCACTAGGTTCTGTTAAACAAAAGGCACCTAAATATTCACCTGTCGCCAGTTTTTTTACATACTTTTGTTTTTGATCTTCCGTCCCAAATACGACAATAGGATTCGTACCTACAGAAGTATGAACAGACAAAATGACACCGAGGGCTGGACTTACCTTTGATATTTCGTGAATTGCAATCATGTACGAAACAAAGTCCAGTCCTCCCCCTCCGTATGTTTGAGGAACGGGAATGCCCATCAAGCCAAAATCAGCCATCTGCTTTAATAAACCTCGAGGAAATTCGCCCTTTTCCATGTTTGGTACAGCCGCAGCGACTTCTTTTTCACTAAAATCAGCTACCATCTTTTTAATCATGCGTTGTTCAGACGTAAAAAAGATCATTTCGCCACTCCTTTATGTTTCGTACGTAAAAAATCCTTTTCCTGTTTTTCGACCAAGCCACCCTGCCTTTACATATTTCCTAAGCAATGGACAAGGACGATATTTGTCATCACCAAACCCTTTATGAAGCGTTTCCATAATAAACAAACATGTATCGAGGCCGATGAAATCTGCTAATGTCAAAGGTCCCATTGGATGGTTCATTCCTAGTTTCATCACTTGATCAATATCCTCTTCGTTTGCTACACCTTCATAGAGCGTAAACACAGCTTCGTTAATCATTGGCATTAAAATTCGATTTGAAACAAACCCTGGAAAATCATGAACTTCCACCGGGGTTTTATTTAATTTTTTCGTTGTTTCATAGACTGCTTGATACACTTCATCGGTAGTAGCTAGCCCTCTAATAATTTCAACGAGCTTCATCACTGGAACAGGATTCATAAAGTGCATTCCAATTACTTTTTCAGGTCGAGTGGTCACGGCTGCAATCTCAGTAATAGGAAGCGAAGACGTGTTGGTTGCTAAAATAGTATGACTCGGGGCTAACGAATCCAACTCAGCAAAAATGGCTTGTTTGACCTCCATCTTTTCCACAACCGCTTCGACGATTAAATCTGCTTTTTGTGCTGCTGTTATTTCATTCGCCAGGTGAAGGCTCTCCATAATTTCTTCATATTGCTTATCTGAGAGAGAACCTTTTCTCACCTGCTTTTTCAGTCGTTTATCAATACCTTCTATTCCTTTTTGTGTGTTTCTTTGATCAACGTCATACAAATAAACTTGATATCCGCTCGCAGCAAATACTTGCGCAATGCCTGCTCCCATCTGACCTGCTCCAATAACCATAACTGTTTCAATATTCAAGTTTGTATCCCCCTTTCACACTTCTACCATGATGGCATCACCTTGGCCGCCGCCGCTGCAAATAGAAGCAATGCCCAGTCCGCCGCCTCGTCGTCTTAATTCGTGAATGAGCGTTACAACAATACGGGCGCCGCTTGCTCCAATCGGATGTCCAAGTGCCACGGCCCCGCCGTTCACATTTACTTTTTCAGCCGGGATCCCTGCAATCTCCATACTCATCAACGCTACTGCTGAAAAAGCTTCATTGATTTCAAACAGCGCAATATCGTCTACTGTCTTATTTGTTTTTTGCAGCAGCTTATTAATAGCAAACCCAGGCGTTTTCGGAAATTCCCTTGGCTCCATTGCGAGAGAAGTATGATTTACAATCGTAGCCAACGGCTCATAGCCATTTGCTTTTGCCACATCTTCATCCATTAGCATGAGCGCAGCTGCTCCGTCATTTACGCTAGGTGCATTTCCTGCTGTAATGGTTCCGCTGTGACCAAATACAGGCCGAAGAGAAGAGAGTTTTTCTAACGACGTATCTTTTCTTGGTCCTTCATCTTTTTGAACCGTTATCGCTCCTTTTTTAGACGGAATATCAACTGAAATTCTTTCTGCATCCCATCTCCCTTTCTCTTCTGATTCTACTGCTAACTGATGACTGCGAAGTGCCCATTCATCCTGCTTTTCTCGGGAAATATTCATTTCAGAAGCTATTTCGTTTCCATACGTACCCATTTGAACCCCTGTAAAGCTGCATGTCAAACCGTCATGAACCATTAGATCCGTCACAACACTATCTCCCATACGGAACCCCCACCTTGCTTTTGGAAGAAGATACGGTGCGTTGCTCATTGACTCCATCCCACCCGCAATGATTGTTTTTGCTTCTCCTAATCGAATCAGCTGATCGGCAGTTGTAATACTGCGCATGCCTGATGCACAAACTTTATTAATGGTTTCTGTCTCTACTTGCCACGGTAAACCTGCATAATGCATGGCTTGCCTAGAAGGCAGTTGTCCTTGGCCCCCTTGCAGCACGCATCCCATAATAACAGAATCAATTTCTGTACGCCCCTTTGATACTGCTTGAATCGCTTTCCCGCCTAGTTCTGCTGCTTTTAGTCCACTTATACTGCCTCCTAATTTTCCAAAAGGTGTTCGAACTGCACTCACAATGACTGTTTTCCCCACTAGTGTTTCCTCCTCTTTTTCTTGATCTTTGTCCTTGCCGATTGAACGCTTGCTCAATTTCCTTTCTGTAAAAAGTAGAGATGAATACCATCTCTACTTCTCCTTTATGAAACCTGTTCTTGCACGTCACCACAAATTGACTTTTCAAGCAGTTCTGCTACGTCATACGTATGAACCATTTCTTCTACTTCTTTTGCTTTTGTTCCGTCACTTAGCATGGTTAAGCAGTACGGACAACCTGAACTGATAATGCTTGGATTAACGGCTAAGGCTTGTTCCGTGCGCGCTACGTTAATACGCTGTCCGGTCGTTTCTTCCGTCCACATTAACCCTCCTCCTGCTCCACAGCACATACCATTTTCACGATTGCGATCCATTTCAATCAAACTAACACCTGGAATCGCTTTCAAAATTTCTCTCGGTGGACTGTATACTTCGTTATATCTTCCTAAATAGCAGGAATCATGGAAGGTAATTTTTTCGTTGACCGCATGTTTTGGAGACACCTTACCCTCTTTTACTAACATAGCTAATAATTCTGTGTGATGATACACTTCTCCTTCAAAACCGAAATCTGGATATTCATTTTTGAAGATGTTATAAGCATGTGGATCAATCGTAACAATTTTTTTGATTTCATTTTTTTTAAATTCAGCAATGTTTTTAGAAGCCAATTCTTGGAATAAAAATTCATTGCCCAATCTGCGCGGCGTATCACCAGAATTTTTTTCTTTATTTCCTAAAATCGCAAATGAAACACCCGCTTCATTGAGAAGCTTTGCAAACGATAGAGCGATCTTTTGGCTACGGTTGTCATAAGATCCCATCGAACCTACCCAGAACAAATACTCAAACGTTTCACCGGCTTTACTTACTTCTTTAACAGTCGGAATGTGAACATCTTCTCTTGCATGTCGCCATTCTTCACGCTCTTTTCGGTTTAACCCCCAAGGGTTTCCTTGACGCTCAATATTAGTCATGGCACGCTGAGCATCCGCGTCCATCTTTCCTTCGGTTAATACTAAAAAACGTCGTAAATCTATGATTTTATCTACATGCTCGTTCATTACGGGACATTGATCTTCACAGTTTCGGCACGTTGTACATGCCCAAATCTCTTCTTCCGTAATGACATCTCCAATTAAAGCGGGATTATATTCCGCTGTTGCTGCAGCCTCTGCTCCACTTTGGCTGGCCGCCATCATCGCCAGCTGATTTCCTTTTGTTTTGGAGAATGCATACGTAGGAACCCAAGGAGCCTTAGAAGTCACAACCGCTCCTTTTTCTGTTAAGTGATCGCGCATCTTCAAAATTAAATCCATTGGAGACAAAATTTTTCCTGTACCCGTTGCCGGACACATATTCGTACATCGACCGCATTCCACACAGGCATATAAATCAATGAGCTGATGCTGTGTAAACTCTTCAATCTTTCCAACTCCAAACGTCTCCTGCGTCTCATCTTCAAAATCAATCTTTTCAAGCTTACCTGGCTTAGAAACACGGTTAAAAAATACATTAGCCGGTCCAGCCAGTAAATGAGCATGTTTTGATTGAGGAACATATACTAAAAACGTCAATAACACGGCTAAGTGAATCCACCATGAAACATAAAAAATGGAGATAGCGGCAGTATGATTGATTCCCTTAAACAAGATGGCAATAGATGACGCAATCGGCTCTGTCCACGCTGGTTCATGATTATGCCAGATGATTGACATGCCGTTTCCAACAAGCACTGACAGCATAAGTGCTCCAATAAAAATCAGCACTAAACCAGATTTAAACCCTCTTTTTAAACGCACAAGCTTTTCTACATAGCGACGATGAAAAGCCCAGACAACTGCTACTAAAATCAAAAACGTCACAATTTCTTGAAAAAATGTAAAGCCGGGATATAAAGGTCCAAGCGGCAAATGTTTACCTGGAAGCAAACCTTTTATAATGAAGTCTAACGCGCCGAACTGAACTAAAATAAACCCATAAAAAAACATGACGTGTATAATTCCACTTTTTTTATCTTTTAACAGTTTCTTTTGTCCAAACACGTTCACCCAAATTTTTTGCAGCCTTTCTTTTAACCGCTGATCAAATTCAACTTTTTTTCCTAATTGAATATACTCAATGCGTGTGCGAATTAAATATACAAACAAAGAAACAGCGTAAGCGGTTACAATAATAAAAAAGAGAAAATTCACCCACAGCAACCCTGTCATCTCGTCCCCTCCTTGAATAGTTCGTTACCTTTCTTTCCTCCTGACGACTAAATTTTCTGATAATATATCTATTTTCATTGTATATAATGAATGAGCATTCAGTCAATATCTTTTCGTTCTTTTGTTCATATTCTATTTAAACAAGGTGACACTAAGAACAACATAAAATGTATTTACATCGGGAAAAGAGGTGACATGATGAGCGGCATGGTTGTGATTTTACTTTTTATTATTTTTATTGCTTGGCTTGCAATTGACCTTGGCGTTGGAAAGAAAGTATTTTCTCAGGCTGAAAATACATTTCCAAAGCGCCGTGCTTCTCTTTTTTTATTCGCAGACGGGAATGTCTTGTATAAAGATTTATTTCACGAAATAGAAAATGCCTCTTCATTTATCCATTTATCATTTTATATCGTACAAAATGATGAAATTAGCCAAGAATTTTTAGATTTATTAATCCAAAAAGCACAGCAAAATATTGAAGTCAGATTATTGGTAGACCGTGTAGGAAGCTATAAAATCAAGAAAAACAAAATTGCATTCTTAAAGAAGCAAGGTGTTCATTTTGCTTACAGTCGAACGCTTCGGTGGCCTTATTTGTTTTATACACTCAACGCACGCAATCACCGTAAAATGGCCATTATTGATGGGAAAGTTGGCTACATTGGCGGTTTTAATATCGGAAGAGAATATTTAGGACTCGACGCTAAGCTTGGGGTGTGGAAAGATTACCACCTGCGTATGGAAGGTGAAGGCATACAAGATCTTCACATGCAGCTGTTGAGCGACTGGTATGCTGCTACCGGCTTAGACCTGCGTAAAGTGGAAAGATACTTTCCGCCAACCTCTGAAGGAGACTATGTCATTCAACTACAGTCGACTGAAGGTTTTTCACTTGAAGAAAGCTTTTTATCGATTATCAACCAAGCCAATAGGGAATTGTACATAGGCACTCCTTATTTTATTCCAAGTGAACCTTTGATGAATGCTTTACTGCAAGCTCGTGCACGAGGAGTACAAGTTCATATTTTAATTCCAATGCGTGCAGATCAACCGCTTGTTCATCATGCTGCATTTGCCTATCTTCCCACATTACTTCAAGCAGGTTGTATGATTTATCAATATTATTACGGTTTTTACCATGCAAAAGTATTAATTGCAGACAATGTTATATGCGATGTAGGAACGGCTAATTTTGATAAAAGAAGCTTGTTCTTAAATGCTGAAATCAACTGTTTAATCTATGATGCAACATATATTGAAGAGGTAAAGAACAGCTTTAAAGCTTGTATGGGAGAATGCCCAATTTTGTCTTTAGAAGATGTCAAAAACCGAAAATGGAGTGAAAAACTAAAGCAAGGATTTGCAACCTTTATTTCTCCGTTACTTTAATGAACGAAAAGAGGAAGATTTATAATGAAAATTAGATTTGGCTATGTATCACATGCCCTGTCGCTTTGGGACTGCTCACCTGCTAAAACCCTCACGTTTACTAGATGGGGAAAAATGAAAAAAAATGAGGGGCTGGATAAGCTTCATCACGTTACAAAACAAAATTTGAATCATACTAAGCGCGCTTTGCATTTTAATATTGCCCATGAAATTATGCTGTATCGATTGTCATCTTCTCTTGTCCCTTTAGCTACTCATCCTGAAGTAGATTGGAATTACATTGATGCGTTCCAAGACGACTGGTCAGAGATAGGAGAATTGATACGGAACCATCAGCTGCGCGTGAGTTTTCACCCCAATCAGTTCACGTTATTTACAAGCGATAAAAAACCCATTACAGAAAATGCGGTAAAAGATATGGATTATCACTATAGAATGCTTGAAGCGATGGGAGTAGCGGATCAAGCTCTTATTAATATTCATGTAGGAGGAGCTTATGGCAATAAAGAAAAAGCGATCGGTCGATTTCATGAAAACATTCAAACGCTGCCGCCTATCATTAAAAAGCGCATGACTCTTGAAAACGACGATAAAACATACACAACTGAAGAAACATTAGCTGTATGCGAAAAAGAGAAATTCCCTCTCCTCTTTGATTATCACCACCACAAAGCAAATGAAGGAGAAGAACCTCTTGAGCTATTGCTCCCTCGTATCTTTGACACGTGGAAACATATCGGGTTAAAACCAAAAGTACATATCTCTTCTCCTAAATCTGAAAAAGAATTTAGAAGCCACTCTGATTATGTTTCAACTGATTTTATCGCACCTTTTTTGCAAATTGCTAAGGATATCGGACAAGATTTTGACGTAATGATTGAAGCAAAGTTAAAAGATAAAGCGTTGCTAAAATTAGTGGAAGATTTAGCATCAATGAGAGGAGTGAAGCGCACGGGAGGTGCTACGCTTGTTTTTAAATAAAAAAGAGCCAAGAGGCTCTTTTTTTGTTACATTTTTTCAGGTGCTGAAACACCAATTAGTTTTAAAGAGTTTTGAAGCGTTACTTGAACAGCTTTCACTAGTTCAATACGCGCTTTACTTGTTTCTACATTATCGCTGTCTAATACTTTTTCTGCATTATAGAAGCTATGGAACGTAGAAGCGAGATCAAATACATAGTTCGTAATGCGGTGCGGAATACGTTTTGTTGCTGCTTCCGCTACGGCCTGAGGGAACTCTCCGATTTTCTTCAGCAGTTCCATTTCTTTCTCTGCACTAATTAATGAAAGGTCAGCGCCAGATGTTGATTGAATCCCCATCTCTTCACCTTGACGAAGAATACTGCAAATACGAGCATGAGCATATTGTGCATAGTATACAGGATTTTCATTAGATTGAGAAACAGCTAAATCTAAATCAAAGTCTAAATGTGTATCCGCACTTCTCATCGCAAAGAAGTAACGAGTTGCATCAAGGCCTACCTCTTCTACTAGATCACGCATTGTTACAGCTTTGCCTGTACGTTTACTCATCTTCATTTTTTCGCCATTTTGATACAGTTGAACCATTTGAATAATTTCTACTTCAAGCGTATCTTTTTCATAACCAAGCGCTTGAATCGCCGCTTTCATACGAGGAATATATCCATGGTGATCGGCTCCCCAAATATTAATTAGCTTGTCAAATCCGCGTTGAATTTTGTCCTGGTGATAAGCAATATCTGGCGTTAAGTACGTAAATGAACCGTCATTTTTAATTAACACACGGTCTTTATCATCACCAAATGTTGTAGAACGGAACCACGTAGCACCTTCTTCTTCATATACGTGGCCTTGTTTTTTCAACGTTTCAAGTGCAACTGAGATTTTATCATTTTTATAAAGGGACGTTTCAGAATACCATACGTCAAATTTCACACGGAACTGTTCAAGATCACGCTTTAATTTAGCTAACTCATAATCTAATCCGTATTGACGGAAGAATTCAAAACGCTCTTCTTCAGAGGCGTTTACATACTTGTCTCCGTGCTCTTTTGCTAGCTCTTTTCCGATGTTTATAATGTCAGCACCATGATAGCCGTCTGCAGGCATTTCTTTCTCTAAACCAAGAGCCTGCATGTAACGTGCTTCTACTGAATAAGCCAGGTTATTAATTTGGTTACCAGCATCATTGATATAGTATTCACGGGACACATCGTAACCTGCTTTTTCAAGAACATTACATAATGAGTCTCCAACTGCAGCACCGCGGGCATGTCCTAAATGTAAATCCCCTGTCGGATTAGCTGAAACAAACTCAACCTGTACTTTTTGTCCATTCCCTACGTTTGTTTGACCGTACGCTTCACCAGCTTTTACAATCGTTGGGATAAGCTCTGTTAAATAAGAGTTATTCATATAAAAGTTGATGAATCCAGGGCCTGCAATGTCAATTTTCTCGATAGATGCTTTTGATTTATCGAAGTTTGCTACAAGCTCTTCAGCGATAGCACGCGGTGCTTTTTTGGCAATACGAGCTAGCTGCATAGCCATATTGGTAGAATAATCACCATGTGTTTTATCTTTTGGGGTTTCTAATAGAACTTCTGGAAGTTCTGCTTTTTCAGCAAGTCCTGCTTTGACCACAGCATCTTGAATTTCAGCTTTTAATTTTTGCTGCACTTGTTCGACGATGTTCATTTTTTCTCCTCCTTGAATGTAATGGTTAACGCATATTTCCCGGTAGGCTGACCCTGTACTTCTAGATCATACGTTAAAAATAATCGACCCTTTTGAGTCATTTGTTTATATTCAATGTTATGAGCGAATGTTAGTAAATCCATACGTCCATAAGGGCTTATATAAGTTCCTTCGATCTGTACCTTTTTACGAAACGATTGCTTCATTTGAACAGCACCGGTTCGGTTAATTGATACTTCATCTTCGCTAATTTTTACCATTGTTCTAATATCTCCGATTTCCTCTTGGTGCTCTGTGTATGTAAGATAAATTTTCGATCCTTTTTCATAATACATACCTTTTGCATTTACCGATGTTGTCTCTTTTTGGTGACTATCACGGATATCTGTCACGATTTTAACTTCAATGGGTTTTTTGACTTCTGAAGCGTTACTCACAAAAGACACTTCCTTATTAGAATGAATACGTTATAACTTAAATAGTATAAACATTCTAAAGAAAGAATTCAATAATACTTCAAAGGAAATATGCTAGATACGCCGAGAATTCCTCTTTTCACTGTGTGTCACGTACTCACATATTTCAAACAAAAAAGGCGGCCACAAGCGGCCGCCTTTTCACTTTATTTATTTCTTTTGCACCCAGCCTAAGATCATTTCGCGAATAAGCTTGCTTGCTGTATTAGCTGTTTGTTCAGACGGATCATAAATTGGAGCTACTTCTACTAAATCTCCTCCGACAATGCGAAGATCTGATTTAGCAATTGCATGAATAGAAGCTAAAAGCTCTTTTGATGTAATACCGCCTGCATCTACTGTTCCTGTACCAGGAGCGTGCGCTGGATCTAATACATCGATATCAATTGTTACATAAACAGGACGACCTGCAAGTGTTGGTAGAATCTCTTTTAACGGCTCTAGAACTTCGAACTTTGAAATATGCATGCCGTTTTCTTTTGCCCATTGAAATTCTTCTTTCATTCCTGAACGAATACCAAATGAATAAACATTCTCCGGTCCTATTAGTTCTGCAACTTTACGAATTGGAGTGGAATGAGAAAGTGGTTCTCCTTCATACTCTTCACGAAGGTCTGTGTGAGCATCCATATGAATAATGGCCAAATCAGGATATTTTTTATACATAGCTTTCATAACAGGCCAAGAAACCAAATGCTCTCCGCCCATACCTAATGGGAACTTGTCGGCTGCTAAAAGCTGATCAATATACTCTTCAATCATATTCAAGCTGCGCTGAGGATTCCCAAATGGAAGTGGAATATCTCCTGCATCAAAATATTTTACTTCCTCTAGCTCTCGATCTAAATAAGGGCTGTATTCTTCTAATCCAATTGATACTTCACGAATACGAGTTGGGCCAAATCGTGAACCTGGACGATAGCTAACTGTCCAGTCCATTGGCATTCCGTAAAGAACCGCTTCACTTTCTTCAAAAACAGGGTGACTGCCGATAAATACATTACCTGAATAAGCTTCATCAAAACGCATATTTTGTTCCTCCTTCATTACTCATAGAAAAGATGCCAGCCTTAAACCTCTGGCATCTCACTTGTATGTGATAACTTATTTAATAAGATCTTGCACAAATTTAGGTAAAGCAAATGCCGCTTTGTGCAATTCTTTTGTGTAATACTTTGTATCAATATCGAAGAAACGATCTTCGCTTACTTCTAATGGATCATGTTTCTTTGAGCCCATTGTAAATGTCCATAAACCGCTTGGGTATGTTGGAATATTTGCTACGTATAGACGTGTAATCGGGAAGATTTCTCTTACATCACGCTGAACATTTGAGATAAGCTCTGGCGTGAACCAAGGGTTGTCCGATTGAGCAACAAAGATACCATCTTCTTTAAGTGCTTTGGAGATACCTGCATAGAATCCTTTTGTAAATAAATTTACAGCTGGACCTACCGGCTCTGTTGAATCTACTAAAATGACGTCGTATTCGTTCTCACTTTTAGCGATATGCATAAATCCATCGTCTACTTGTACATCAACACGAGGATCTTCTAGTTTGCCGGCAATTGAAGGTAAGAATTTTTTTGAGTACTCAATAACTTTCCCATCGATATCAACTAACGTCGCTTTTTTTACGCTTGGGTGTTTCAAGATTTCACGGATTACGCCTCCGTCTCCTCCACCTACAACTAGTACGTTTTCTGGATTTGGATGCGTAAATAACGGTACATGCGCAACCATTTCATGATAAACGAACTCATCTTTTTCTGTTGTCATAACCATACCGTCAAGTAGGAGCATGTTACCAAACTCTTCTGTTTCAACCATGTCTAATTTTTGAAACTCCGTTTGCTCTGTATGTAAAGTGCGATTAATTTTAGCTGTAATACCAAAGTTCTTTGTTTGCTTTTCTGTGAACCATAATTCCATTTCAAACTCTTCCCTTCTATTTTGAGAATTAACCTATGCATAGATTACCCTAACATAATTTATACAAACATGAAAAAAGTATAGATGAATTCAGCAAAAAAGCAAGTAAAATTTTTAGCAATGGAGGTTTAAAACTACCTTTTCTATTTCATACTGATGATAGATACAAGCTTTAGAATCTACTTGCACCGCTCTTTTAATAGAATTTTGTTGTTTTGAAAATAACATGTACGGTGCATAGTGACACATATTGGTGGTGAATGGAAATGGAAACGGTATTAACCGAACATTTAAAAAAGGCAAGACGCATCTTCCGAATTCTTCTCGTCCTTGGTATATTAGCGGGGGCTTTATTGTTGTTTGCCTACATAAGTATCTTTCTCTACGCCAAAATCGCTGGCCCCCCTCCGCTAAACGTTTCTCAAACAGCTGTTTTCTACTCAGCAAACGGTAAAGTTCTTGATGAAGTTCACAATGGACAAAAGCGCTACTGGGTTTCACTTAATCAAATTTCACCTTACGTAAAAGATGCGACTTTAGCCGTTGAAGATAAGCGCTTCTATGAGCATCACGGCTTTGATATGCATCGAATTGCCGGAGCAATTTTAGCTGATATAAAAGCTATGGGAAAAGTACAAGGTGCGAGTACCATTACTCAGCAATACGCACGCAACTTGTTTCTAGAGCACGACAAAACGTGGACTCGAAAGCTTCAAGAAGCGCTGTATACGATCCGGTTAGAAATGAATTATAGCAAAGACCAAATTCTAGAAGGCTACATGAATACGATTTACTACGGCCATGGAGCTTACGGAATCGAAGCGGCAGCGAGGCTGTATTTTGATAAGCACGCCAAAAATTTGACGTTAAGTGAAGCAAGTATGTTAGCAGGTATTCCAAAAGGCCCTAGCTACTACTCCCCTCTTATTCATCAAGAAAATGCAAAGAAACGACAAAACATCATTTTATCTCTAATGAAAGAGGATGGAATTATTACAGCGAAACAAGCAACAAAAGCGCTTGTAACACCTCTAGCATTTGCGAAGCCTGCCGAAAAAGATCCTAACAAAGAAGACGCTTCTTACTTTATGGATGCAGCGCTAGCAGAATTAAAGCAAGATTTAGGCATTGATGAAACCATGATTTATACAAATGGACTTCGCGTTTATACAACGCTGGACGAAAAGATGCAGCGAACGGCAGAAGAAAAAATGAAGGATGTTATCAGCAGCTCTTCAGATGTACAAAGTGCATTTGTCGCCATGAATCCTAAAAATGGACAAGTGAAAGCTCTTATTGGTGGAAGAGATTACGAAAAGAGCCCGTTTAATCGCGCTACTCAAGCAATAAGACAGCCTGGCTCAACGATGAAGCCATTTTTATACTATGCGGCATTAAAAGACGGTTTTACTGAATCAACTCCAATGAAAAGTGAAGAAACGACGTTCAAATTAGAAGATGGAGTTTCGACATACACGCCTAGTAACTATCACAATTATTATGCAGAAGCTCCTATTACAATGGCTCAAGCCATCGCGCTTTCGGACAATATTTATGCAGTAAAAACGCATTTGTTCATTGGAGAAAATCGCTTGATCGAAACGTCCAAAACACTTGGAATATCGTCACCTTTAAAGAAAGTTCCATCTTTAGCTCTTGGAACTTCGCCTGTCAAAGTCATTGATATGGTTAATGCGTATGGTATCTTCGCTAATGGTGGAAAAGAAATTCGTCCAACTTTTATTAAACGAATTGAAACCCATGACGGAGAAGTCGTCTATCAAGCTCCTTCTGAACGGAAACAAGTAATTGATAAGCGCTATGCTTTCCTTACTACGCACCTAATGACAGGCATGTTTAATCAAAAGCTAAATGGCTATACAACAGTCACAGGAAAGCCTATTTCTAAATACGTATCTCGTCCTTATGCTGGAAAATCCGGCACAACCTCCACGGACAGCTGGATGGTTGGCTACTCTCCACAGCTCGTTTCAGGGGTTTGGGTTGGATATGATCAAGGAAGAACAATGGATGATGTAGCTGAAAAAGGATACGCCAAAAAGATGTGGGCACTATTTATGGAAGATGCTTTAAAAGGGAAGAAAAAAGAAAAATTTAAAGCACCAAACGGATTAATTAGTGCGAACATTAATCCTCAAAATGGAAAGTTAGCCTCCAAATCATGCCCTGTTCAATATAAAGCTTATTATTTAACTGGAACACAGCCAAAAACATATTGTACCGACCACATCGATCACGCAGCAAAAACGAAGAAAAAAGAGCATGAAGCAGAAGATAAAAAGTTTCATTGGTTACCAAAATGGTTTGATTAAAAAAAGCTTAAGGCCAAGGCCTTAAGCTTTTTTTCTTAGTATTACGATGTTTGAAGCGCTTCTTTTAAGTCATCATTAGATAACGTCCAGATTTCTTCATTATGAGACTTCAAAAACTCACGAAGCAAAGCCTTAGACTTGTTATCCATTTCTTCTACCATAATGCGTCGTTTTAAGGATTTATCCATTTTGTTCACATGTTCAGGAAGTGACTTATATCCGCGGCGAATTTCACGATCCACGGTCATTTCACATGCTGTCATACCTGCGTAGTAAGATCCTTCTTGCTTGCGATCAATCGTTACCCACACAAGCCAATATAACTTGCCGTTTGGCACCTCGTCTTTATTCGGTAAGAACTTAATTCCTTTTTCCACTACACTTCTTGCATGCATCGCACCGATATCCACAAATACTTCTTCATCGCTCGGACAAACAAAAACGGGTGAAATGTTTTCTAAACTTAACGCTCCAACCCCGTAACCGCCGTGGCCGTCGGTTGAATCGTCTTTTATGATATTAAATCCTATACTTTTCTTTTTTGGCTGAGTCATAGTAAGCCTCCTCTATTCATTAAATCAGTGGTGCTAATATCTGCTGAAAGATATTCATAACAAACGTTGCTGCTCCGTTTAGAAGCGGCCAGATCACAATTCGATCCAGGGGTGTAATCACAAGAATCAAAAATACAAAAATACCCCAAGATTCATACTTCGTCATTTTGGCTCGCGTAGACGGCGGAACGAGGTCTTCAATCACGCGGTATCCGTCTAAAGGCGGAAAAGGCAACAAGTTAAATACACCTAGCGTTAGGTTTATTTGAATAAATAATGTAAAAAAACGATAAAGCGCATCGTTGTCCACTGCGGCATTGCTCATCAAATAATAAATAAGCAAGCCGATAAATGCCAACACCAAGTTGCTAAACGGTCCCGCTATCGATACTAGAATACCAGCTAAACGAGGCTTTTTAAAGAAATAGCGATTAACAGGAACCGGCTTCGCCCATCCAAAACCTGCGATAATTAACAAAAGCGTTCCAAATGGATCTAAATGAGCCAGCGGA
The DNA here is from genome assembly GCF_023715685.1 of Priestia aryabhattai. Classification (NCBI taxonomy): domain Bacteria; kingdom Bacillati; phylum Bacillota; class Bacilli; order Caryophanales; family Bacillaceae; genus Priestia; species Priestia aryabhattai. Next base: position 100,823 of record NZ_JAMBOQ010000005.1, on the reverse strand, counting down.
GAAAGCGTTAGCCTTCCTTGCTTTTTAGCCGTGTGGTCTCCAAATAAATAAGCTACATACGCATGTGCAAACTCATGCAGTGTGAATGCAACAATAAGCGTCATCACCACGTAAGGAAGGTCTTGCAATGAAAAAGCTAAAAAATGTTCCACTCTTTATCTCCTTTATTTTAAAATAATTTCTACACATCACATCTACTAGATGAATCGTTTTTACGATAAGAAGAATACAAGGCGTCTTGAATATGCCCTTGAAGGTCTAATGTGGGCTCTCTTTAACTACACGTGTTTTTCTACATCGATGTTATTATAAAAAGTATACTACAGATTATGTCCTCCATCACTATCTCATACTGTCATTTTATTCAGAAAACGGGTACACTAATCATATACTGACCAAAAAGGAGTGTATACATTATGCCAGTTGTGACTGTTAAGATGCTTGAGGGCCGTACAGATGATCAAAAAAGAGCTCTTGTTGAAAAAGTAACGGATGCCGTTGTAGAAACAACAGGTGCAGCACCTGAAAAAGTATCCATTATCATTGAAGAAATGTCTAAAAACCATTACGCTGTAGCGGGCAAGCGCATGAGCGATCAATAACGCCTACATAAAAAAGATGCCATAGGAGTCGGAGTCGACCTATGGCATTTTTTTAATGTACAGACAGCGTTGCCTGGAGCTTTTCAATATATTCGTATGCTTCTGCAATGTCTTTTTCTGTATAGTTTTGCTTACGCTTTAGCGTAAAAACTTTTTCTTTTACTTCTTCTTTAGGTAAATTATCAAAATATAAAATCGTAGAGACGAGCTCCAAAAATTTAGAGCTTTGTTCGTTCATATCCTTCATACATTCCTGCAAGTGAGGAAGCTCTAAGTCATAGTGACTTAAAAATCCTTCTCCCGCTTCTGTTAATCCGTAGCGATACTGCATGTATCCGCCTTTTTTCTCTTTAATTTCACTTAAAAAGCCCAAGTTACACAGCTCTTCAATTCGAAGCGTTAATTCCTCAGAATAGGGTCCAAAAAAATGAAAATTATACTTTTCATAAAAAGGAAACTTCAGTTTTTTTCCGATAAATATCATCTTTTGTAACTTTTTTCTGCCAACAACTTCTCCCGCCGCGGAAAATACTTTCACAATCTTTGCGTGATCGTTTAACACAGCCCCTTCAACTCCTATACTATTTAACTCTGATCTCCTTTTAGTAAGTTTATAATCTGATCTTTAACTTTTCGCTTAGACGACAATTGATCAATGAGATCTTGTGGAAAATATAATTTATGATCGGTTCTTTTTTTCCCTGAAATTGCTTCAACAATCTCCGACTGACGTGATAATTCACGCACTTCATTATTTGGCATCAACAGATGAATCGGCAAGCGCTCTTCTTCTTCACCCGGTCGATAAAAATCGTATGGTAAGTCGCTTGAAGAATCGACAACTAAATAATAATCTGGGTTAATGCCCGCTTTTTTAAATAGTGTTGTAAGCTCCATCCACATTTTCATTTGTGAATTTGGATTAAACTCAATGTATTTAAAAAGCTGACGATTCATAAATCTTCGGCATAGATCAGATAAAATTTCATCCTCTTCTTCTTCCCAAGCTTGAAAATAGAATAAAATAACAGATTCATCTAATTTCAAATACTCTTTTAGCGATATTTCTTCTTCAAAAATCGAATAAAAATGAGTCGGCTCCTGCTTGAACTCATAGTAATGATAATGGAGCTCTTTCGCGCGATGTAAAATTTTTGTCAAAATAACTTCAGCACTTCTCGTAACAGGATGGAAATACACTTGCCAGTACATTTGATAGCGGCTCATAATATAATCTTCAACCGCATGCATACCGCTGTGTTTAATCACAGCTTGGTCTTCCCGAGGACGCATAACACGAAGAATTCGTTCCATATCAAAGTGACCGTAGCTTACTCCTGTGTAATACGCATCACGCTGCAAATAATCCATGCGATCCGCATCAATTTGACTGGAAATTAAACTAACGACAAGCTTATTTTCATATGTTTTCGCGATTACTTCGGCCACTTTTTTAGGAAAATCCTTTCCTACTTTCGTCAACACTTGATTTACCTCCGTGTCACCTACGATAATGGCTTGCGTAAATTCTTCATGATCTAAGTGGAAGACCTTCTCAAACGAATGAGAAAACGGACCGTGGCCTAAATCGTGCAGTAAAGCAGCACAAAGACAAAGAAGACGCTCATCTTCATTCCATTCAGGGCGTCCTTGAAAACCGTCATCAATAATACGGCGCACAATTTCATAAACACCTAAGGAATGACTAAAACGGCTGTGCTCAGCCCCATGAAACGTTAAGTATGTCGTTCCTAGCTGTCTAATACGACGCAGCCTTTGAAATTCGGCGGTACCAATTAGCTCCCAAATAACACGATCTCTTACATGGATATAGCGGTGAACAGGATCTTTAAATACTTTTTCTTCATTGAGTTTTTCATTAGGATATGTCATTTACATACCTCTCTATCTTCACTTTGTTGTTGCTATAATTTTTCGACACTCACTTCCTATTTTCCTATTCAGAATAAAAAATCACCTTGTCAAGCAACCAAGGTGATTTACCTAACAAACAAAACGATTCTGTTTGTAAGAAGCTCGTTCGACAAATAAGTAGCAGAAAAGCAGCTATTTATTGTTTCACTATCTATTTTTTTACTTTTTTCTCAATCTTCTCGATTAATTCATCCTCTGTTGGCGCTGCTACAGGACGGTTATTTACAAATGCAAATGACTTTTTACGTCCCGGTCCACAGTAAGACTGGCAACCGATTTGTACTTCAGCTTGTTCATCTATTTTTTTAAGTCGAGGTAACAACGTTTTGACGTTTGTTGCCTGACAATCATCACAAATTCTAAATTCATTTGCCATGTTGACACAATCCTTTCAAAATTGGTTCATCATTTTGTCTAAGGGGTATTTTACCCCTATTTGAAGTCCGATGCAAGTTAAAGAAGGAAGCAAAATCTATCATACTTCTAGAAGAAATGGTATAAAGTATGGATTTTTTGTACATGATGATACTACAAAACATGATTACTATGAGTCATGGAAAATAGAGGAGTGAACAAAGTGAAAGATAGACAAGATGCTTGGACAGAAGAAAACGACTTATTATTAGCTGAAACAGTATTGCGCCATGTCCGCGAAGGAAGTACGCAGCTGAATGCGTTTGAAGAAGTTGGAGATGAATTAAATCGCACTTCAGCAGCATGTGGATTCAGATGGAATGCTGTGGTACGCCATCAGTATGAAAAAGCACTGCAGCTAGCTAAAAAACAGCGAAAACAGCGCATGCGTGCACTTGGACAAGAACAAGGCAAAAAGAAATTATTATATACGCCACCAGCATCTGTAGAGCATGTGGAACAAATGATGTCTGCACCTACAGCAACATATAGCTTATCTGAAACACAAGTAGAAAAAAGCAGCAGTGAAGAGCTTTCAATGGCTGACGTTATTCGCTTTTTGCAAACAATGCCAAATCAAGCGAGCAATTTACATGCATTGCAAAGCGAAAACAAACGCTTGATGCAAGAAAATGCGGAGTTAGCTAAGAAAAACACAGAGCTGGAAAAACAAATCAAACATCTCGAAGTGAATGCTACTACTATTCAAGAAGACTATGAAACATTAATGCAAATCATGAACCGTGCGCGAAAGTTAGCTCTATTTGATGAAGAAGAGCGTTCTTCTACTACGTTTAAAATGGATCGTAACGGAAATCTTGAGAAAATGGCTGAATAAGCTACATGAACGAAGAAAGAGAGATGTCAAACTTGGCTCTTCTTTCTTCTTTTTCTATTTTACAGCCAATGACACGACGCCTTTATGCTATAATATGTTCGTTTACTGTTTATAAAGGGGTTTGAGATATGCAGCAGAATAGTTTGAAGCTTTTAGCACAACCCGCTTGGCGTATTATTGATCAATCAAGTCTAGGTCCTCATTTTGATGCCCGTCATTCTTTTGCCATCGATGACACGCTTTGTACAACCGTTGGAAGAGGCGAATCTCCAGCTGTCATGCGCTCATGGGTGCATCACGATACGATTGTATTAGGCATCCAAGATACAAAGCTCCCTCACTTGGCTGAAGGTGCAGCTTATTTACATGAACAAGGATATAAAACCATCGTCCGCAATTCAGGGGGCCTTGCTGTCGTACTTGATCAAGATGTTCTAAACATTTCTTTAATTTTTCCTGATGCAGAAAAAGGAATTGATATTGATCGTGGATATGAAGCCATGTTTGATTTGATTAAGGCCATGTTTGCATCTTACGGGACCGCAATTGAAGCGAAGGAAATCGTAGGCTCTTATTGTCCCGGCAGCTTTGATTTAAGCATTCGTAATCAAAAGTTTGCAGGCATTTCACAGCGACGCGTTCGCGGCGGAGTGGCTGTACAAATTTACTTATGCGTTAAAGGAAGCGGTTCTAAACGTGCTTCTCTCATTCAAGAGTTTTACAAAAAAGGTCTCCAAAACACGGAAACTAAATTTTCATACCCAGATATCGAGCCTCATACAATGGCCTCTCTATCTGAGCTATTACAGATTGATTTAACCGTTTCTGATGTCATGCTGCTTTTATTGCAAACACTGAATAGCATGAGCTCTTCTCTTGTAAATTTGCCTTTAAATGCTACCGAACAAGAGCTGTTTGAGACGCAGCTGCAGCGCATGTATGACCGCAACGAAAAAGCATTGGGTTCATTAGCCACATAAAAAACTCCGCCCTAGGACGGAGTTTTTTTATTAAAGTGCTTGAGCTGCTGTGATTAAAGCAAGCTTGTACACATCTTCTTCGTTACAACCGCGAGATAGATCGTTTACCGGTTTGTTTAGACCTTGTAAGATTGGACCTACTGCTTCGAAGTTTCCTAAGCGCTGTGCAATTTTGTAACCAATGTTACCTGCTTCAAGGCTTGGGAATACAAATACATTTGCATCTCCTTTGATGACCGAACCTGGTGCTTTCTTTTCAGCTACAGAAGGAACAAATGCTGCGTCAAATTGGAATTCACCGTCTAATGTTACACTTGGTGCTAATTCTTTTGCAATTTCTACTGCGTTTGCTACCTTTTCTGTTTCCGGAGATTTTGCTGATCCTTTTGTTGAGAAGCTTAGCATAGCAACACGAGGATCAATATCGAACATTTCAGCTGTACGAGCACTTTCAATTGCAATTTCAGCTAAATCTTGGCTGTCAGGTGAAATATTGATTGCACAGTCAGCAAATACGTATTTCTGATCGCCACGAACCATGATAAAGACGCCAGATGTTTTCTTGACACCTTGTCTTGTTTTGATAATTTGTAGAGCAGGTCGTACTGTGTCTGCTGTAGAATGAGCAGCTCCGCTTACAAGACCGTCCGCTTTGTTCATATGAACAAGCATTGTGCCAAAATAATTTTCATCTAATAAAATTTTGCGAGCATCTTCTTCTGTTGCCTTGCCTTTACGACGCTCAACAAATGCTGCAACCATTTCATCAAATTCAGAGTAGCTTTGAGGATCCAAAACCTCAACACCGTCTAATTTTACGTTTAGTTCTGCTGCTTTTGATGCTACAGCGTCTTTGTTTCCAACAACGATAGGCTTTAAGATATTGTCGGCAGCTAAACGAGAAACAGCACCTAATACGCGCTCATCTAATCCCTCTGGGAATACGATTGATACATCGCTAGCTGATACTTTTTGTTTTAAACCTGTAAATAAATCACTCAAAGTAAATCCTCCTCGATATGTAAAAAACTTTTCTCATAATAGGATACTCCACTTTTTTTAAAAATCAAAGGCATGTCCTTCAAGAATCCATGATTACGAAAAAGTCTTTTAATTCTTAATTTTCCGCTAACACTTAAAATAAAACCTGTTTTTACTTTGTGACAATTGTTTAAAGTTTAGTCACAAAATCACAGGTTTTTCATTCCAGGTCTTCGGACAAACTATGATATAGTAGAATTGGAATTTATCATAATGGGACAATAGGAGTGAAACGAAATGGCAGAAGCAGCACAAACATTAGACGGTTGGTATGCACTTCATGATTTCCGTTCAATCGATTGGGGCGCTTGGAAGCAGTTATCAAGCGACGATCGTCAAGCGGCTATCCATGAATTTTTAGGATTGATTGAGAAATGGAAAGGAACTGAAGCTGAGCAGCAAGGCAGTCATGCTTTATATACCATTGTCGGCCAAAAAGCAGATTTTATGCTAATGCTTGTTCGTCCTACTATGGAAGAACTAAATGAAATTGAGACAGAATTTAATAAAACAAAGCTTGCTGAGTTTACCATTCCTACTTATTCATACGTATCAGTAGTTGAATTAAGCAACTACTTACCTGCCGGTGAGGATCCTTATGAAAATCCTCAAATACAAGCTAGACTATATCCAACTTTACCAAAGGCTGGTCATGTTTGCTTTTATCCAATGGATAAACGCCGTCAAGGAAATGACAATTGGTACATGCTTCCTATGGAAGAACGACGCAGCTTAATGCGCAGCCATGGAATGATTGGACGTCAATACGCTGGAAAAGTAAAGCAAATCATTACGGGTTCTGTTGGTTTTGATGATTACGAGTGGGGCGTTACTCTTTTTGCAGATGACGTACTTCAATTTAAAAAATTAGTGTACGAAATGCGTTTTGACGAAGTAAGTGCTCGTTACGGTGAATTTGGTAGCTTCTTTGTCGGAAATTTATTAAAAGAGGAAGCTATTGCACGCTTTTTACACGTTTAAACTAAGCCGCGAAAGCGTTTATCTCTTTTGTAACATCGAGAACAATGAATACCAATGAGCTTTATCTATAAAAAACCTGTTTCCAAGTGGAAACAGGTTTTTTATTTTCCCATGGCATATTCGCACTTACAGGACCATATATATACAACAGTGTCACAAGTAAGCGAGGTGGGATAATGGCAGTCGTTGCACACAACGAAGAAGATGTTAAGCTCCTAGCCAGACTCATTCGAGCTGAAGCTGAAAGTGAAGGAAAACAAGGGATGTTACTGGTAGGAAATGTAGGCGTGAATCGTGCTAAAGCTCCCTGTTTGGATTTTAGAAATATAAGAACCATTCGTCAGATGGTGTTTCAAAACCCAGGCGGATTTGAAGCGACTCAAAAAGGCTACTTTTATCAGCGTGCCCGCCAGTCTGAAATTTCACTTGCACGCCGTGTATTAAGAGGGGAACGTTTTAACCCCGCGGAAAACTCACTGTGGTTTTTCAAGCCCAGTGGCAACTGTCCTGCTCAGTGGTATAACCAAAATAACACAGGACGATTTAAATCTCACTGTTTCTTTGCACCAACTCAAGCTGATTGTCCAGGAGTTTACTAATTTCTTTTTGTTTGAAGGAGGTTCCTATGAAAAAACCAAAGTCTAATCAACCGCAACAGCAATATATGCAAAATCCGTATATGAGTCCAAACTATCCTTATTATATGCCTCAGCCTCAGCCCCAGCCAGGCGGCCAGCAGGTTCAAGGGCAAAGCCAAGGAGGCCAGCAGGTTCAAGGGCAAAGCCAAGGAGGGCCACCCCCTACCTCTTCTGGAGGCAGCGGTGCCCCGCAAGACCCAAATCAACTGCCAATTGAAGAATCATATATTGAAAATATTTTACGTTTAAATCGAGGAAAAATAGCGACTGTATATATGACGTTTGAAAATAATACGCAGTGGAACGCGAAGGTCTTTAGAGGGGAAATTGAAGCAGCCGGACGCGATCATATCATTTTAAGTGATCCACAAACTGGCACTCGTTATTTACTGCTTATGGTTTATCTCGATTACGTCACTTTTGAGGGTCCCATCAAATATAATTATCCGTTTGGCGGTGGAGGCCAGCAGTTGAGCAATTATTCTCCTCGTTAAAAAAACCCCTGAAAAGGGGTTTTTTTATAGCCATTTTATAGCTGCAACAACAATTAAAATCCAGGCCACAATAAAGGCAACTCCACCTAGCGGAGTAATCGCACCAAGAACTTTAATGCCAGATGTACTTAATACATAGAGACTGCCCGAAAACAGCACAATCCCTGCGAACATAATCCAACCTGAAGCTGTTAACAACGAAGACTGAGGGAATTTGCTTAATAGAAATGCAATGACAAACAGCCCCATCGCATGGAACATTTGGTACTGCACTCCCGTTTTCCATACCTCTAAATACTTCGCAGAGATTTTGCCTTCTAACCCGTGTGCTCCAAAAGCACCAAGACCAACCGCTAACATCGCATTGATTGCACCAATTATTAAAAATAATTTCATTTTTTTCTCCTCACTTTAGAAATCAAACAAACTATCGCCGTTTGCATCATCTGATTTCAATTTCGTTCCCTCAAAATTAGGTTTGGATGACTGAATAATCTGTTGTTGCATAATCTCAGGCGATTGCACAATTTCAGGTGTAGACATTATAACAGGTTTTGAAACCGAGACAGGTTTCGATACTGGAACTTCTTCATTTTGATCTAATGCAAGCTCACACAGTGCTTTTATTGCAACCAATTGATCTCGAACGTTCGTACTATTCGAATGGTGCTTTGCTTTTTGTACTTCTGTACTAATTTTATCAAGGAGCTGCGCCATTTTTATATCCATGTAGACACCTCATCTTACATTCAATATGACTTTATACAGCTATTTTATCAAAAGATGAAATAGGAGGCTATGTCTGAAGCTAATCTTCATGAAATGCTCACTTTTATACATCGTCAATTTGCCAATCAATGGATGGACGTCCGTGTTCAAGCAAAAACTCATTTGCTCGTTGAAAGTGATTATTGCCAAAAAAGCCTCGATTAGCTGAAAATGGGCTAGGGTGCGGGCTTTCCAAAATTAAATGGTGCGAATGATGAATGAGCTCTTTTTTAGCTTGTGCATGTTTGCCCCACAGCAAAAACACGACTGGTTCCTCTTTTTGTGCCACTAATTCAATAATGCGGTCCGTCAGCTGTTCCCACCCTTTTCCTTTATGAGAGTTCGCTTCTCCTCTTCTAACCGTTAAAACAGTGTTAAGTAAAAGAACACCTTGTTCTGCCCATTTGACTAAATAACCGTTATTCGGAATGTGATAATCCATTTCATTTTTCAGCTCTTTGTAAATATTCACTAAAGAAGGCGGTGTTTTTACTCCTGGTTGAACAGAGAAGCTCAGTCCATGTGCTTGATTTGGTCCATGATAAGGATCTTGTCCCAATATGACAACTTTTACATTTTTATAATCCGTATAGTGTAAAGCGTTAAAAATATCATATTTATTAGGGTAAATGGTGTGGTGATTATATTCATCCACTAAAAATTCTCGAAGCTGTATGTAATAGTCTTTTTGAAATTCTTTTTCTAATAAAGGAGCCCAGTCGTTTTTTAAAATACACATTGCTTATCACCTCATAATAATCTTTTTTGTTATTTTATCGTAAACTCTGCCCCCTGCTCAAACGTTGCTTGATTTAAATAGGCTGAGAGCCTGGGCATAATTTAATATTGTCATGTTCAATGAAACTTTGTATACACTTATAAAGAGTGTATTTTTATATTAAAGGAGGGATTCCATATGATAATCAGCAATCCCCACCAAATAGACGTAACCTATAGCCTGGGCGTTACACCCGTTGAACCGATGATACCAAGAAAATACACTGTTTTCCCAGGTCAACACACTTCTGTTCCTTCCATTCAAATCGGCATTGAATTTGCCTACGATCATATGCAAAAAGAGCGGAACGAATATTTAGCATCCTTCGTCTTCGATAAAGGTTTTTATTCTCTTACTATGTATTACTACATCGGTGCGTATACATCAAAGGATGAAACCATTACACGCTACCTTCACTTTTTAGAACAGCTCCCTGTTATTCTATCGTCCATCTATCACGCTGATGCTTCTTTTTTCGAAAAACATCCACTTTTAATGCACTGTCCTATTTTTATCATCGCCGATAGCCCTGACCTACCATTTTCAACAAAAAAATCTATCGGTTCCCTGTATCAATATAAATAAATGAGAAAAGCTACTGTTAAAATAACGGTAGCTTTTTCTCAGTATTCGAAACAAAATACTTTTAAACTTATTAAAAACATGGAATAATAACTACAAATTGTTTTAATCTATTTGCGTTAACCCTTTAAAATCGTTACAATTTATTAGTAGTTCTATACATAAAGGAAAAGGGTAAACAAGCAATCATTCGTTTGTTTATAAAGGCCGAGTTTAACGGGCAATGAATCCCCAGATTTCATTTAAGTGTTGTCTGTTAAAGCGGAAAAAAATTGAACGTAACTACGACAAAGTGAGGTCCTAGAAGTAATGACAAATGTACAACCAAAATCCATTATCGTAATTTTTGGCGCTACAGGTGATTTAGCAAAACGTAAGTTATTCCCCTCTATTTTCCGCTTATATAAAGCGAACAAACTATCGGAAGATTTCGCTGTTGTTGGTGTCGCAAGAAGACCTTGGACTAATGACGAATTACGCGAAAATGTAAAAAAATCAGTGAGCAGTTTCAAAAACAGTGACGCTGACATTGAAAAGTTTGCTTCACATTTTTATTACCAACCGTTTGACGTAACAGATGTCGCTTCTTATCAAGAATTAAAAAGCCTAACAGAAAGCCTTGATGAGCAATACAACGTGCCTGGAAATCGTATTTTCTATCTAGCAATGGCACCTGAATTTTTCGGAACAATTGCTTCGAATTTAAAAAATGAAGGCTTAACACAAACAGAAGGTTGGAGTCGCTTAGTCATTGAAAAGCCGTTTGGCCATGATTATCCTTCTGCTAAAGAATTAAATGAACAAATTCGCCATGCATTTAAGGAAGATCAAATTTATCGTATTGATCACTACCTCGGTAAAGAAATGGTGCAAAATATCGAAGTTATCCGATTTGCAAATGCTCTGTTTGAACCGATGTGGAACAACCAATACATTTCAAACATCCAAATTACGTCTAGCGAGACGCTTGGTGTAGAAGACCGCGGCCGTTACTATGAATCTTCAGGTGCCCTTCGAGATATGGTACAAAACCATATGCTTCAAATGGTTGCCTTGCTTGCAATGGAACCGCCGATTAAATTAACACCGGAAGAAATTCGCAGTGAAAAAGTAAAAGTATTACGTGCCCTTCGCTCTTTATCAGTAGATGAAGTAGATGATTATTTTGTACGAGGCCAATACGGCAAAGGTGTACTTGAAGGAGAAGAAGTTATCGGCTATCGCGAAGGAAACTCGGTTGATCCTGAGTCTAATACCGCTACATTTGTATCTGGTAAGCTTATGATTGATAACTTTAGATGGGCTGGCGTACCGATTTATATCCGTACAGGCAAACGCATGAAAGAAAAAGCAACGACAATTGTTGTACAGTTCAAAGACTTACCAATGAACCTATACTTCAATAAAGACAAAGAAATTCATCCAAACTTGCTTGTCATTCATATCCAACCGGAAGAAGGCATTACGCTTCACTTAAACGCACGTAAAACGCCAGGTGCAACATCATCCACACCAATTAACTTGAACTATTGCAATAACTGTGGAGATAAAATGAATACACCGGAAGCTTATGAACGCCTTATTTATGATTGCATGCTTGGAGATGCAACGAACTTTACTCACTGGGATGAAGTAGCCCTTTCTTGGAAGTTTGTTGATACCATTTCAGAAGCATGGGAAAGCAAAAAAGCACAAAACTTCCCGAACTACGAATCAGGTTCAATGGGACCAAAAGAATCAGACGCATTGCTTGCTGAAGACGGTTTCCACTGGTGGCCAGTCGGAGAAGACAACTTCTCACCTAAAGAGTAAATAAAAAAAGCAGCTGTAGTATACAGCTGCTTTTCTTGTTTTTTATTTTAACCACTCAGTATGGAATACGCCCTCTTTATCAACACGTTGATATGTGTGAGCTCCGAAGTAGTCACGTTGTGCTTGTAAAAGGTTCGCTGGTAGCGTTTCTGTACGGTAGCTGTCATAGTAAGCTAATGCACTTGAGAAACTTGGTACAGGAATACCTTGTTTAACCGCAATCGAGATAACTTCACGAAGAGCCGACTGATAGCCTTCTACGATATCCTTGAAGTATGGGTCTAACAATAAGTTTGTTAGATCTGCATCGCGATCGTAAGCTTCTTTAATTTTTTGTAAGAATTGTGCACGGATGATACAACCACCACGGAAGATCATTGCAATATCACCGTACTGTAAATTCCAGTCATATTCTTCAGAAGCTGCTTTCATTTGGGCAAACCCTTGCGCATATGAACAAATTTTACTCATGTACAATGCTTTACGAATTGCTTCTACTAATTCGGTTTTATCGCCTTCAAATGCAGCTGCATTTGGACCGCTCAATACTTTGCTTGCTTTTACACGTTCTTCTTTCATAGCTGAAATAAAGCGCGCAAATACAGATTCCGTAATGATTGGTAGTGGTACACCTAAATCAAGCGCACTTTGGCTTGTCCATTTACCTGTACCCTTTTGACCTGCAGTATCTAAAATAACGTCTACAAGTGCTTTACCTGTTTCTTCATCTTTTTTCGTAAAGATATCAGCAGTGATTTCAATCAAATAGCTATCTAGCTCACCTTTATTCCATTCAGCAAATACTTCATGTAATTCATCTGTTTCTAAGCCTAATACGTTTTTCATAATGAAGTATGCTTCACAAATTAATTGCATATCGCCATACTCGATGCCGTTATGAACCATTTTTACGTAGTGACCTGCACCATTTGGTCCAATGTATGTGCAGCAATCATCGCCTTCAACTTTCGCTGAAATAGCTGTTAAGATTGGTTTTACAAGTTCATATGCTTCTTTTTGTCCGCCAGGCATGATTGAAGGTCCTTTTAATGCGCCTTCTTCTCCGCCGGATACGCCTGTACCGATGAAATGGATACCTAATTCTTCTAGCTCTTTGTTACGACGAATTGTATCCTGGAAGAATGTGTTTCCGCCATCGATTAAAATGTCGCCTTTTTCTAAATATGGTTTTAACGAATCAATTGTTGCATCTGTAGCAGCACCAGCTTTAACCATTAATAAAATTTTACGCGGTTTTTCAAGAGAATTAATAAACTCTTCCACACTGTATGTACCTGCAAAATTTTTACCTTCTGCTTCTGTTTTTAGAAACTCTTCTGTCTTTTCAGGAGAGCGGTTATAAACTGAAACAGAATAGCCTCTGCTCTCAATGTTTAGCGCCAAGTTTTTCCCCATAACCGCTAAACCGATAACACCGATTTGTTGTTTTGCCATGTTAAATTCTTCCCTTCATGTGTAATATGAATTGGTCAACCTAATCGTAACTGAACATATCATAAAGAAAGTTACAGATTCAAGTTTGATATAACCATAATCATACGTTTTATTATACACATTTGAAAAGAATCATGCTCGCCGAACATTGATTATTTTGAAGAAAATTTCGATAAAATAAGTGAAATGAATGCAGTTACTAATCATCCGTACCTTCTTAACTACCGTTAGACGCATTTTAACATTTTCTTAAACAATTACTTTTGTTAAAATATTAAGCAGTTAATCATTTCAATGAATTGATGATCAACACGGTTGTTACCGTTTCACTATATTCACTGCAGCTAAAAAAGCTGCACTAGTACTTATTTTGTTTTATGAAGAGGGATTTTATATATGACGAAACCTATCAAAGATCCGTTCAAAGAAAATTTTGATACGCTTGAAGAATTCGCTGATCGCATTAGCGAAGTATTACACTGCCCTATTACGATTGAGGATGCCAATCATCGCTTATTAGCTTATAGCACTCATGACGAAAGAACGGACCAAGCGCGTATTGCCACGATTATTGGAAGAAGAGTTCCGGAAAAAGTCATCAACAACTTATGGAAAGAAGGCATTATTCCCAAACTACTTGAGACAAATGAACCTGTGCGTGTGAAAAATATTCATGAAATCGGGCTCGGAGATCGCATAGCTATTACCATCTGGAAAAATGAAGAAGTTTTAGGATTCATTTGGGCTGTTGAAATTGAGAGAGCCTTAGGCGATGAAGAAGTAGAACTATTAAAAAAAGCTGCGAATGTATTAAAAAACAAATTGCTACAGCTTCAAATTCGAAAATATAAACGAGAAGAACGTTCACAGGAATTTTTTTGGAAACTATTAACGGGACACATTAAATCTCGCCAAGAAATTACAGAAGCGTTTTATGAAGCCCAAATTACGGCTCCATCAACATTTTCCATTGCTATCTTCCGCTTCCAAGAAGATATTACACCGGAAGCTGAACGCCAAATCTCGTATATGTTAAAAACGATGCACCGCTTGAAAATCGTTCTTTATACAATTGATTGCAATGATTTAATCTTACTGCTTTCTTTAGATGCTGTTGAAAATCCTCTTAATGAACAGCGAGATTTTGTAGACTATTTTAGAGGCAATATGTATGAACGCTTTGATGTTACTCAAATTAAAGCCAGCTGCAGCAGTATTTATTCATCGCACGACCATATCGAAAAAAGTTATAAAGAAGCCTTGAACGTGTTAGATATGAAAAGTAAGTTTCCAGAAGAAACGAAAGAGATTATTAACTATCAAGAATTAGGTATTTATCAATTTCTTGATGTTATTTTAGAAAAGCGCGTACAAGATCAATTTGAAAACCATTCTTTAAAGAAGCTAACCGATTACGATCTTCGTCATAATAGTAACTTGGTGGAGACTCTCGAAGTGTTTTTAAATAATGATAACAACATCAACGAAGCAGCAAAAGAATTAAATGTGCATATGAATACACTTAGCTATCGATTAAAGCGAATTTCAGAGATTGGTGATATTAACTTAAAAGACGTTAATCAAAAAATGACTCTTTATATTGATATTAAGTTAATGAAACATAAAAAATAACAAAGAATGTCACATCTTTTAACATTTAGCTATTCATTTATTTTCCGATAAACGAATAGCTCTTTTTTTATTTTTTATCCCCTTAATGATGTTAGATGACCTTACATAAAAATTAAAAATTCCGATAAGTAAGCGGTTACATTTGTGTGTTTAAACAAAAACCACTTCTTCAATTCTTCTTTCTAGACAAAGAAATTTCACAAAACTTTCTTTATACTAAAGGTACACAAACGACCAAGGGGGAAATTAATCATGATTATTGGCGTACCAAAAGAAATCAAAAACAACGAAAACCGAGTAGCGATTACACCAGCAGGCGTAGCATCATTTGTTGGTACAGGTCATCGTGTATTAATTGAAAATGAAGCGGGTATTGGAAGTAACTTCACAAACGAAGATTATGTAAAAGCTGGAGCTGAAATTGTTGAGACAGCAGCTGACGTTTGGGCACAAGCTGAAATGGTCATGAAAGTAAAAGAACCATTAGCAAGTGAATACGGCTATTTTAGACCAGGTCTTATCTTATTCACCTACCTTCACTTAGCAGCTGAACCAGCACTTGCAAAGGCCTTAAAAGATAGCGGCGTAACAGCCATTGCTTATGAAACAGTAGCAGTAAATCGTACATTGCCTCTATTAACACCTATGAGTGAAGTAGCAGGACGTATGGCTGCTCAGATCGGTGCACAATTCCTTCAAAAATCAAACGGTGGAAAAGGAATTTTATTAGCGGGTGTTCCCGGAGTTAGCCGCGGGAAAGTAACGATTATCGGAGGCGGCGGTGTTGGTACAAATGCTGCGAAAATTGCAATCGGACTTGGTGCTGATGTAACAATTATTGATTTAAGTCCTGAACGCCTACGTCAATTAGACGATATCTTTGGCAACCAAATCAATACGCTAGTGTCAAATCCTTATAACATTGCCGATGCAGTGGCAGAGTCAGATTTAGTGATTGGCGCAGTATTAATCCCAGGTGCAAAAGCTCCAAAACTAGTAACAGAAGAAATGGTTAAAACAATGAAGCCAGGTTCTGTTATTGTTGACGTAGCAATTGATCAAGGTGGTATCGTTGAAACAATCGACCACATTACAACACATGATCAGCCGACTTATGAAAAGCACGGTGTTGTACACTATGCAGTTGCGAACATGCCGGGAGCAGTTCCTCGCACATCAACGATTGCTTTAACAAATGTAACGGTGCCTTACGCACTTCAAATTGCTTCTAAAGGTGTTCACAAAGCAATCGCTCAAAACGAAGCGTTAAAATTAGGAGTGAACGTTGCAAACGGAGCCATTACGTACGAAGCAGTTGCACATGATTTAGGTTACGATTATGTATCAGTAGACGTAGCTCTTGAAAAAGAATTAGCTTCTATCTAATAGACAGTGAAAAACGCCCTTAACCCTCTGTTAAGGGCGTTTTTATTTTGAATGAACAGCAATTAGCTGTAAAAAACACGACTATTTAAAGCTTTGTGTATCTGTTCGCTGGTAATCTCTGGTACTATTGGCCAGAATTCAGGAGTAGGAAACATAAGGTTACTAGGCATTCTATTATGATTTCCATCTAGTTCATGAAAAGGTTCTGGATCATCTGTCTCGTTAAACCGATTCGTAATAAACATAAAATGACCTAATTCATGGGCGAGGAGATACTCATCTGTACTTGCATTTGTCATAATAATAAGCGGAAAAGAGTTATAAGTGACAGCAAGAGTAGATGAATAGTCAAAATTAATAGGCCCGAATCTATTTCCATTCATATAAAATACATATACATCAGCGTTTTGACAAACTTTTCGGCCAGTTTTAAGCATTGCTTGTACCATTGTAAGATGACTAGCTCCTCCAACTGGAAAATTTTCCGCATTACTAACAATGCCACTGATGTTTTCCAAAAAAACAAATGAACGTGTAATAGTAAATGTAACACCTTGGATTAATTGATTTTTCTCATATTGTTTCCATATCCTATTAGCAGCCGCTATGTCTCTTTTTACACGATTAGGAACTGTAGACTGATTATCTTTGGAGTTTCTATCAACTTTAGCTCCTGGTAATACGATTATACAAACATTTAAAGTACCTGTCTTAACAGTTTTGAAGTTATCGTTTATTAAATTCGATTTCATATGAAATTGTGATTTATCGAAAGAATACGAACCATCTTTATAACTGTCATGATTATAATGTTTTTTTATGTGAATCACCCTTTCTTGAGTTTCTATTTATTTTATTCATTAAAAGAAAGAGTGCTTGTACAATAAGGTAAAAAGCCTTTTAATAAAAGGCTTTTTACCTTACGATTACTTGTGAAGGTGGTTACGTTAAGTTCATGTACGTTAAACGTTCAGACTACCTTGCATTTCATATCATTCGTTAACTTTCATTTGACGCATACTTCACAGTCAGTCATGATAATTCTAAATTACACTAAGGATTCATACAGTTTTTAGAAATTGAATATCTCCATTAAAAGCGATAAAATAGAAGAAAAAGTGAATGGAAGAAAGTTATCTAAAACACATTGGGCAACTAAAACCCGACCGGTGGAAGCTTTACTCTATTTTCTCTATGAACTTAAAATACGGGAGGATTTTTTATGACAATGAATAAAGCATTAACCATTGCTGGTTCTGATAGCAGCGGCGGAGCTGGCATTCAAGCGGATTTAAAAACATTCCAAGAACTTGGCGTTTACGGAATGACAGCTTTGACAACAATTGTAACAATGGATCCCGATAATAGCTGGTCTCATAACGTATTTCCACAAGAAGTTTCAACTGTTGAACAGCAGTTGAAAACAATTGTAAAAGGCGTAGGCGTACAAGCTCTAAAAACTGGTATGCTTGGCTCAGTGGAAATTATTGAACTAGCCGCAAAAACAATTGAAGAGTATGATTTAAAAAATGTTGTAGTAGATCCTGTGATGGTATGTAAAGGAGAGGACGAAGCGCTTCACCCGGAAACAACTGTCAGCTTGCGTGATGTACTAGTTCCAAAAGCAACAGTCGTAACGCCTAACTTATTTGAAGCTAGTCAATTAAGCGGACTTGGTCCTATCAAAACGGTGGATAAAATGAAAGAAGCAGCCGTCAAAATTTTTGATCTTGGTGCCAAATATGTATTGATTAAAGGCGGAAGTAAATTAGCGCACGAAAAAGCAATCGATTTGCTTTATGATGGAAAGACGTTTGAGATCTTAGAGTCTGAGCGTATTGAAACGACATTTACGCACGGTGCTGGATGCACATACTCAGCTGCGATTGCTGCTGAATTGGCAAAAGGCAGTGACGTCAAACAAGCTATTTATACAGCAAAAGAATTTATTACAGAAGCAATTCGTCATTCATTTGCTTTAAATCAATATGTTGGACCAACAAACCACGGTGCATACCGTCGTAAAAAAGAGAAAGTAACAAATTAAAAGCATGCCTAAAGGCATGCTTTTCTATTTTGCTTATTGTTTGACTGTTTCAAGCGCATTTAAGATGGCTTGAGCTACGCCGTGCTCGTCATTTGTTCCTGTTACTATATGGGCAAACTCTTTAATTTCTTGAGGTGCATTTCCCATCGCTACAGCACGTCCAACTCGCTGAAACATCGATACATCGTTATAATTGTCTCCAATGGCCATCGTTTCTTCTAAAGAAATATGGCGCTCTTGAACAAATGATGTAACCGCAATTCCTTTTTGAGCATTTTCATCATTTATTTCAATATTTTCTTTACCAGATGCACTGACTGCAATAGAATCTAACTTCACAAGCTCCATTTTTGCCTGTTCTAACTTATCTTCATCAAAAGAGAAAGCAAGCAGCTTATAAATGTCCTTGTTTGGATCTTGGAACAACGCTTCATACTCGTCAATAAGCTTTACTCTGCCACTGTTAAAACGCTCTTTTGCCGCTTCTAACGATTTTTCATAATTATCTTTTAAGCTAGCACTTAAATAAATATCCATTAACACCGACAAAGCTTTTTCATAGTCATTTGAATACGTACCTTCACTTGTATAGACTTCAAAGTACAAGTGAAACTTTTTAAAAATATCCTCTACTTCGCGAATCGATTCCATCGTCATGCCTACTGAATATTGTTTTTCTCCTTGTGGATTTCGAAGCTCTGCTCCGTTTGCACAAATTAAATATGTATGAAGTCCTGCTTCTTCTAAAACATAACGGGCTTCCTCATAAGACCGTCCCGTAGCAACAACAACTTCCACCCCTGCCTTTTGAGCTGTCTTAATCGCTTGGGCATTTTCTTTACTTACAACTTGTTCACTATTTACTAACGTTCCATCCATATCGATCGCAATACATTTAATCATGATGTACCCCTTCCTATGTATCTTTGCTCTCTTATTTTATTCTAGCATATGTTTTTTTTGCGCTTTGCTACTTGCATGTAAAAGATTTACTAATTTTTTGTATACGTGCTGTTATACTCTGTTCCTTTTCTTGCTTTTTCGAAAACCTCTTTGATCGTCTTTAAATGCAAATCAGCTGTTGAATATACGTGAAAATTTACATCCCCTTCCTTCAGATGCTCACCAACGCCGATAGAAACCATATCGGTTTGATTAATAGCTTTTATACCGGCCTCTCCATCTTCTATCGCCACACATGCATAGGGTTTTACTTTTAATTGATCGGCAGCTGTCAAAAATATTTCTGGAGCTGGTTTTCCCTTCTTTATTTTTCTCACATCCACAATACAATCAAAAAAAGAGCGTATTCCTAGCGCATCTACTACAGTATTTGCATTTGAACTTGAAGAAGCAATTCCCATTTTAATGCCTTGTTTTTTACAATCCTCTAACAACAATTTAATTCCTGGAAGTAAATTATCCTTTGTCATTTCCCTTATTAATGCTTGATAATGCTTATTCTTTTCATAAGCAAGCTGTTCTTTTTTTTCCACTGTCAGATGTACATTGCCATGTGCAGCAATGAGCTCTACAGTTTTCACTCGGCTGATTCCCTGCAGCTGCTGATTCAGTTCTGTAGAAAACGAAACGTTAAGTTGATCTGCTACTTTTTTATTGGCTCTATAATATAAATGTACCGTATCTGCAATAACACCGTCTAAATCAAAAATAATAGCTTGTAACCCTTCTTTTTTCATATTATCCTCCTCTGTACTTGTCTTTATGCCATTACTTGAATGCTTTTATTACATTCCATCATGTTAAAATACCGTTAATATTGTTCACTTTATCATAAAAATTTTTTCATCATTTATAATACATGAATAAATTTTTAAAAAAGAGAAATTACAGTATTGCATTATGAAAGCCCTTTTATTACAATAAGGTTATGCAAACGGTTGCACTAGCTTGAAAATATAGTTTATCAAAAAATAAAATGAAAACCCATACATGAGGGAAGGGGAAAAACTATGAAAAAGTTCTTTTCATTTGATTTTTGGCAGAAGTTTGGTAAGGCTTTATTAGTAGTAGTAGCGGTTATGCCCGCAGCTGGTATTATGATTTCACTTGGAAAACTAGTTGCAATGACTGGGGGAGACATCACTGCTGTACAAACAATTGCACGAGTGATGGAAGATATAGGCTGGGGTATTATTACAAATCTTCATATCTTGTTCGCTGTTGCCATCGGGGGGTCTTGGGCAAAAGAACGTGCTGGCGGCGCATTTGCTGCACTTATTGCATTCATTCTTATTAATCGAATTACAGGAGCCATTTTCGGAGTTAAAGCAGAAATGCTCTCAGATTCAAAAGCAACGGTTCAATCACTGTTTGGACAAGAATTAGTTGTAAAAGACTACTTCACATCTATTTTAGGATCTCCCGCTCTTAACATGGGAGTGTTCGTAGGAATTATCGCTGGTTTCTTAGGCGCGAATTTATTCAACAAATATTACAACTATGATAAATTGCCTGAAGCTCTTTCGTTTTTTAATGGCAAGCGCTTCGTGCCATTTGTGGTCATCGGTGGTTCAGTTGTAACAGCACTGCTTTTATCCATTGTATGGCCGTTCATCCAAGGTTCGCTAAACAGTTTTGGACAGTGGATTGCAACATCTAGAGATACAGCCCCTATTCTAGCACCATTTATTTTCGGAGCATTAGAGCGTTTGCTTCTTCCATTTGGTCTTCATCATATGCTGACAGTTCCTATGAACTACACAGAGCTAGGTGGTACTTACAAAATTTTAACGGGTTCTGGAGCAGGCTCCACTGTTGCCGGTCAAGATCCTTTGTGGCTTGCTTGGATTGCAGACTTAAATAACTTCCGCGCTGCAGGAGATATGGAAAGCTACAAGCAGTTATTGCATGACGTTACACCTGCACGATTTAAAGTAGGACAGATGATTTTATCTTGTGCGTCATTAATTGGAATCGCTTTAGCAATGTATCGTAACGTAGATCCTGACAAACGTTCGAAATATCGTTCAATGTTTTTTTCAGCTGGACTAGCTGTTTTTTTAACAGGCGTAACAGAACCAATTGAATTTATGTTCATGTTCGCTGCGCCTCTTCTATATGTCGTATACGCAATTATGACAGGACTGGCTTTTGCCATTGTTGATATTGTTCATGTCCGCGTACACTCATTTGGCGTAATTGAACTATTAACACGTACACCGATGATTATCAAAGCTGGACTATGGGCTGACTTAATGAACTTTGTTATCGCCTGCCTTGTATTCTTTGGCTTAAACTTTGGAGTGGCAAACTTCTTAATCAAACGTTTTAACTTCCCAACGCCGGGACGTAACGGAAACTATATCGATGAAGAAACAACTGCAACAAGCAGCAAGCAGGTGAAAAATGATTCGCTTGCCCCTGTCATTATTGGACTGCTTGGCGGAGAAAACAATATTGAAGACGTTGATGCTTGTATGACTCGCTTACGTGTAACGGTAAAAGATATAAATGCCGTTGCAGGAGAAAGTGAGTGGAAACAAAACGGGGCCCTTGGTTTAATCTTGAAAGATAAAGGGGTACAAGCTATTTATGGACCTAAAGCGGATGTTTTGAAATCCGACATTCAAGATTTGTTAGGAGCTTAACATAATGAAGCTATTAACGTTAAATTGCCACTCTTGGCAAGAGGAAAATCAGCTAGACAAGTTATCTTGTCTAGCTGAAGTAATTAAAAAAGAAAAATACGATGTCATTGCTTTACAGGAAGTAAGCCAAAGAATAGACGCTCCTTATGTACATGACTACATTCGTAGCGATAATTACGCTTGGCTTTTAGCAAAAGAACTGGGTAAACAAGGTGAAGACTATCAATTGGTATGGGATTTATCTCATATAGGCTATGAAGTATATGAAGAAGGAATTGCCATTTTAACAAAACACCCGGTTATTGAAGAACATTCATTTTTTGTTTCACAAACGTCAAATATTGACTATTGGAAAACGAGAAGAATTGTTGGAGCAACAATCGAATATGAAAAAGAGCTCTTTACGTTTTATTCTTGCCATCTTGGCTGGTGGGATGACGAGGAAGAGCCATTCAAGCAGCAAGTTGATACGCTGCTAGCTCATGTACACAAAGATAACCCGTTTTTCCTACTTGGAGACTTTAATAATGACGCTCATAGACGAAATGAAGGTTACGACTACCTGTTGAGCCAAGGCCTCTATGATACGTATACTCTATCGAACAAAAAAGATAGCGGTATTACAGTTAAAGGTAACATTGCTGGATGGGATGATAATGAACGTGCGCTGCGCCTTGATTTAATTCTATCGAGTCATGCGCAGGATATTCAGTCATCGACTGTGGTTTTTAACGGCATACATTATCCCGTTGTTTCCGACCATTTTGGGGTAAGCGTTGAAGTGAAATAAGTGACATAAAGCGAACGAATAGCGTTCGCTTTTTTCTTGTGATTATGATTATGTGAAAATCATCTTCTTTACTGCTTTATCTATCGTTTTAGAAGTGTCCGATAAACTTTCGCATTTTAAAAAGTAGGTGTGCTATAATATTGTGATGTTGGCGATATGCAACCCATTTTTGCATGTTTATCAATGAAATCGCTCAACTTAATAGTAAGATGATACATGTAGGCTCTATTTAAATGAACACCCGTTGTCATTATCATAAACTAATAAAGAAAAATAGGTGTGAAACAATCATGAAAATTTTGTTGATTTCAAATATGTATCCTTCTGAACAATTCCCAAGCTATGGTGTATTTGTTCAAAACACTGAAAAAATTTTAGTTCAACATGATATTCAAGTTGATAAAATTGTCATGCAAAAAAAGACAAGCAAATTAAGCAAGCTTTTTAGCTATGCTTCTCATTATGCTAATGTCATTGTGACGGGCTTAACAAAAAACTACGACTATCTTTACGTACATTATGCATCTCATAATGCGCTGCCTATTTTAATTTTAAAGAAATTCAGAAAAAATATTAAAGTTATTACTAATATTCATGGATCAGACGTCGTTCCAAAAGACCCAAATGATAATCAATTCGAATCTAATGTCGAACAACTATTACAGCTATCAAATAAAATCATCTCTCCTTCTATAGCTTATAAAGAGTTAATCAAGAACAAGTACAACCTAACCAACTCAATTTATGTGTTTCCTAGCGGAGGAGTTGACCCTGAAATTTTTTATTCCTACCACAATAAAGAGGAAGCAAAAAAGAAACTTAACCTAAACACGGATCAAAAAGTAATTGGTTGCGTTAGTCGAATAGATTCAGGAAAAGGTTGGGAATACTTTTTACAGGCTATTTCGTTACTAGAAAATGAAACACCTACCTCTTATCACTATCTTTATGTTGGGAGCGGTGTAGAAGAGGAGAAGTTCAAAGCCATGATGGCTAAATTAAATCTTCACTCTAAAGTTACTCACTTACCTGCCTTACCACAGCCTGAACTGGTGCATGTATATAATGCTATTGATGCCTTTGTCTTCCCTAGTAAGGCTGAGAGTTTAGGACTGGTAGGTTTAGAGGCTATGGCATGTGGTGCTTCTGTAATAGGAAGTAAAGTAGGCGGGTTACAAGATTACATTCAACATGGAAAGAATGGGTTATTTTTCGAAAAAGGAGACATTGACGAGCTTGTTTTCCAAATTCGTTCATTTATAAACCTTAGTGATGAGGAAAAAATTCGTATGTCCCTTGCATCTATTGAAACTGCAAGAGAATACGATTTGAATAAAGTTTCTAATATATTACCAACAATTTTTTTTGATGAGGTGGAAAAATGAAAGTCGCAGTTTTAATTCCTTGTTATAACGAGGAAGTAACAATTGGAAAAGTAATTGACGATTTCAAACGCGAACTGCCTAGTGCAGATATTTATGTGTACGACAACAATTCAAAAGATCGTACAAGTGAAATTGCACTTGAACACGGCGCAATCGTCAAGAAAGAATTCAAGCAAGGAAAAGGAAACGTTGTACGTTCGATGTTTCAAGAAATCGATGCAGATTGTTATGTCATGGTAGATGGTGATGATACGTATCCTGCAGAGTTTGTTCATCAACTAATTGAGCCTATTAGAAATCGAGAAGCTAACATGGTCATTGGAGATCGTTTATCAAACGGAACGTATTTCGAAGAAAACAAACGTGCTTTCCATAATTTTGGTAACAACTTAGTACGTTCTTTAATTAACCGCCTGTACAAAAGTAATATTAAAGATATCATGACAGGTTACCGTGCATACGATAAATTATTTGTAAAATCCATTCCTGTGATGAGCCCAGGGTTTGAAGTTGAAACAGAAATGAGTCTTCACGCGTTAGATAAACGGTTCCACCTAAAAGAAATTGCGATCGATTATCGCGATCGACCTGAAGGCAGCGAATCGAAACTTAATACGTTCTCTGACGGATTTAAAGTGTTACGAATGATTTTCACGTTATTTAAAGAGTACAAGCCGCTTCAGTTCTTCTCCATTTGGACAGTGTTGTTTATTGTCGCAGGATTAGCTGTTGGTGCTCCGGTACTTTATGAATTTTTTGATACAGGCTTTATTACCAAAGTACCCTCATCTATCTTAGCAACTGGATTGATGGTGTTAGGTGTTTTATCTTTCGTCTGTGGATTAATTCTAGATACAATTGCTTCATTAAATCGCAAGCAATATGAATTAGAACTAAATAAAAAAATTGAACAGATTGAACAAGTAGGAGAATAACAATGATGAAGAATAAAAAAAGTATTTTGCTGCTTACAGTAACAGCTTTAATTATTCTTATCGGTTTAAGTATTGGTAATCCAGACGGTGTTCACTATCTTTCCCTTTTTGCTGCACTTGTATTTACCATCATAAGCTCTATTTTTATTTATAAAAATAGAGCTTATGCTTCATTTAAAACGATAGAATGGCTATTGCTGATTGTTTTTTCGTTTATCGTACAGTTTTCACTTTTAGATAACTTACATATGACGAGCTCAACTATTTTTTTACTCGTTTTGTATGCAATCAGTCGCACTTTATTGGCAATGCTGCTGACGGCCGCTGTACTCAGCGCTATCAAACAGATAAAGGATTTTCACTATACATTTGCACACCCAAAGCGTTACCTAGGAATCGTTACGATTCTTATTTTAGCTGTTAGTCTATATTACTGGTTCGCCTTTTTCCCAGCGGCCATGACTCCCGATTCATTAGCACAGTGGAGACAGGCACATAACGGAGAATTTAACGATTGGCACCCTATTATGATTACGTGGCTGATTATGCTGCTGACAAAAATATGGGATAACCCAGGAATTGTAGCGTTCACGCAAATTGTTGTTGTAGTAAGCATATACGCCTATACGTTTGACTTTTTCATTAAACGCAAAGCACATCCTGTTATGATTGGACTTTTAACAGCTATTATTGTCATTATTCCAAGCTTTTTAATCTTTTCAATTATTATTTGGAAAGATATTTTATACAGTGCTTTTCTGCTGTTTTTTACGGTTAACATTGCAAAAATCTATTTGTCAAAAGGTGCTTGGATTAAAAGTAAAGCGAGCTTTTTCTTACTTTTACTCTCTGCATTTGGAGTAGCTTTCTTTAGACATAATGGTTTTCCTGTATTTGTTTTGACTTTCCTTTTAATGATCGTCTTATTCAGAAAAAACTGGAAACCTCTTGTCACGATTTTCTTAGTCGTCTTTATTTTACAAAAGATTGTTACAGGCCCTGTGTTCACGTGGCTTGATGTAAAACCTTCAGATCCAAATGAAGCTTTGTCTATTCCAACTCAACAAATTGCCAACATCATTTCAAATGATGGGGATATGTCAAAAGAAGAGCGCGAATATTTTAATAAAGTGCTCCCTATTGAATTGTGGAAAGAAAAATATAATCCATACAAAAGTGATCCAATTAAATTCACGTGGAAATACTACGACCGCGAATTTATTTTTAATGATTTAGGTCTTTACTTTAAGAACTATGCTAGCATTGTCATCAAAAATCCTTACCTAGCAACGGAAGGTTTTCTCAAACAAACGGCTTTAATATGGCAAATCAATCCCTTTAAAGATGGATATACAGATACCTATGTAACAACAATTTATCATGGGAATGATTTGGGATTAGAAAATAAAGTAATTAATTCACTTATCACAAATACAGCCAACGCTTACTTAGCTATTTTTAAGCATCCTGTTTTTACGTTCTTATGGAAACCAGCTTTTTATCACTGTGTCATTTTATTATTTTCATTAATGCTAGTGATTCGAAGAGGAATTACGTCACTTATTATCATCATTCCTTGGGCTCTTAACACGCTTTCTGTTCTTGCAGCATTGCCGGCTCAAGATTTTCGATATTTATTAGCAAGCGTATTTGTGTCTTTCTTCTTTATTGGTCTTCCTTTTATCCGATTTGATCAGAAAGAAAAGGATGTGACCTCCTGATGGAGAGCAATTACAACAAAAAGCTAGGAATCACACTCATTATCGTGGCTTCCCTGTTTACAGCTGTTGGACAACTTTTTTGGAAGTTGTCCGAAGCTTCATTTAACTTAAATTTAATTATTGGTTTTTTCCTTTATGGATTAGGAGCGGTTTTTATGATTGCCGCTTTTAAATTTGAAAGAGTTTCCTTGCTTCATCCATTTTTAAGCCTAGGATACGTAATTAGCATTGCTCTTGGTTTCTTTCTATTAAATGAAGCCGTTAGCCCTATGAAGCTGGTCGGTACTCTTATTATTATCGTAGGTGTAATTCTAGTAGGTGGCCAAGATGAATAGTATTCCACTTTTAATTATTATGACCCTTTTAGGTTCAGTTGGAGCTGTCTTTTTCAAGTATATTTCTACGTATTTAAATAAAAAAAAGATAAAGCTAGCGCTTATTTGCTTTGTGGGTGGCGGTCTTTTTTACGGGGCGGCAGCTCTGCTTAATGTGTATGTTTTAACGCTGTTACCTTATTCTATTGTATTTCCGCTCACGTCTATTACGTATATCTGGACATTAACATTCGGTTACTTTTTAATTAAAGAAAAAGTTACAACAAAACAAGTTATCGGCTGTATTCTTCTAATTGTCGGATGCTTCTTTATTGCTAATAGTTGATGAGATAACTTGAAAAGGTAGGAGTTTCACATGAAAAACTTAAAATTTGCGAGCATTTTACTGCTCATATCAACATTATTTTTGAAATTTTCTAGTATGATTCGTGATTTAGTTATTGCTAACTATTTTGGAACAAGTTATATTGTCGATTCATACAACGCAGCAATGATTATTCCAAACGCTTTTATTTTATTTATGCTAACGGGGATGAAGGATGCGTTTATTCCTAGTTATTTACGTTATGAAAAAGAAAATAAAGGAAAGGTTCATTTAACTAATATTGTTAAATCAACCTTTCTTATTTGTTTCATTATTTCGGTTCTCGGATCAATTGCCGCTTTCTTTTACTTTCCTGCTTCGTATTCTAATTTTTCCAAAGCAGCAATTGAACTAGGAATTTATACGGGCGTTATGTATTTTTTATCTCTTTCACTAGTTGGAGTGAACGCTGTATACGAAGGTGTATTTGATGCAAGAAGTCAATATTCTTTCTCCGTGTTTTCTCAAACGGTTGTTGTACTATTTACAATTTTAAGTACGATTCTATTACATTCAGTTATGGGCGGCTATGCAATTGCCCTTGGCTATTTTGTAGGAACAATTGCTTCTTTCTTAATTAAAGTTGTCTATTTTAAACCGCAGCATCTGCTGTTATGGAAGCAAAAAATTGACCGTGATGAAGTTGTGGCTTTTTACAAAGTATTCATCCCTGTTGGTGTGACAATTATGGTCGGTCAAATTAATTTAACTGTAAACTTCTTCTTTGCTGGTTCCTTTGGTGAAGGTGTTATTTCATACTTAAATTACGCCTTCAGGCTTGTAAGTATTCCCCAGGCAATATTCGGGGTCACAGTCGCAACCATTATTTATCCGCTGATTGCAAGAGCCATTTCTGAAAAAGATGAAGAACGCTTTAAATTGGGAATTGAAAAAGGGATCACGTTTATGCTGATGCTGCTGATTCCGACAATTGTTATTATGATCTTTTATATGAAAGACATTGTAATGATTGCTTACCAGCGCGGTGCATTTGACGCACAATCAACGTTAAAAACAACGGATGTATCTTATTATTACCTAGGTTCCGTGTTTTTCTATTCGCTGCAAGCTGTCGTTGCAAAGGGCTTTTATTCTCTTCAAAAAGGTTATCTTATTATGAGAGCAGGCTTATTATCCATTGTGTTAAATATCATCTTTAACATCATTTTCACTAAATTTATGGGATACCAAGGATTAGCACTTTCCATGTCAGTGGTTGCCTTTTTCTACACGGCCATCGTATTCGTTATGCTGGCAAAACAAATTAATCACTTCCACTACGGATATCTAGTGAAAGAAACAGGAAAAATTCTTTTAGCTTCCGTACCTGTTGCTATCGTCATGTTCTTCTTAAAGGACATCGCCTTTTTGAATTCATTACATGTTATCTTGCGATTTGGTATTGTCTGTATTGCAGGTGGTTTAGTATACTTAATGTCGACGCTATTATGCAGAGTAGAAGGTGTTATGCTTTTAGTTAAAAGAAAACGTTAATTCACGTAAAACAGGAGAGTACTATATGAAGAACACATACTGGTTATTTTTTCTGTTCGTTGGTTTTATTTCAATTCAGCCAATTATTGATATGCTAACGACGTACATGGTTTTGAACATGGATAGTGGTCTCTCAATTGGGGTTGTTATTCGCTTTCTATATATGATTTTTGCAGGTGTCCTACTTTTAGTGTTTGCCAAAAAATCAAAATGGGCTAGATATTCGATTATCTACCTTATTGTTTTTGCACTCTTTCTTGGACTCAATATCTACTTAAATCATCAATGGAAAGATCCTTATTATATTGGGCAAGAAATTAAATTTTTCAATAAAGTTGTTTATATGAACGTTACATTACTTGGAATGATTGTGATGTTTTCACATTATCGATCATCTGTGGATGTAAAAAGAATACTGAGTAAAAACTTATTGACTGCTTCACTCATCATCAGTATTGTTTTTATCGGTACAATGCTAACAGGTACAGCACTAGAGAGTTATCAGTATAATAAAATCGGATTTAAAGCCTGGTTTTATGCAGCGAATGAGCTAGGAGCAACCATTGCTATTTTGCTTCCTCTCACACTGCTTTTAGCTTTGGATAAAGTACGTTCGTTTTCAAAAGCTTATTACTGGATTCCTTTTATCTTGTTAGCCGTTTCGTCCATCATGCTTGGAACGAAAGTGGGCTTAGGTGCCGTTATTCTTTCTTTAGTTGTAGCAACAGTTGTCTTATTTGCAAAATTATTTACGAATAAACGCAGCTTAATTAAAGCCAACTTAGTGATCTCAATTCTGCTTTTAATTGTAACCGGAGCAACTACTCCGATTTCTCCAGCTTATAAAAACACATATGCGCACATCGATATGTTAGAGGCTAAAAAAGAGAAAACAAAACAAGAAAAGCCGGAAAAGAAAGAAAAAGAAAAGCCGGCGAAAAAGAAAAAACAAAAGGAATCAAATCTAGATGACAAAGATGTTCAAAATCTGATTCTAAGCAGCCGTGAGCAATTTTTAGCTCATATTAAGGAACAGTATGCAAAAGCACCTATTGCACGAAAAATGATAGGTATGGGCTTTTCTGGTGACTATACAAAACAGCTTCCGCCAAAGATGATTGAAATGGATTTTTATGATCTGTTTTTCTCTTTAGGTATCATCGGATTTTTACTATGGATTCTTCCACTTCTAGTAGTTGGTTTAACCGTATTGGTTCGATTATTTAAAGAGCCATCACAGCTTCTTGATGAAAGCTTTATGATGTATAGTACAGCAATTGTATTAGCTCTTGGAATTGCTTTTGTAGCTGGGCATGTCTTTACAGCACCAGCCGTTACTATCTATTTTGCAGCAGCTGCTGCTTATCTGTTCGTCATTCATTTTAAACAAAGACAAGCGTAAAAAAACAGGCCATTGAAGGCCTGTTTTTTTATCTTTTTAATGGCTGAAGGCTTAACACCGTATCACCCGCATTAACGTTTATTTCCTGATCATGAGCAAAAAAACTTAGTGCCTTTCCTTGCGTACTCACTGCTAGTAAAAGAGAATCATCGCTTTTCTCCTCAAGATATGTTTCATACGTATATTCATCCGTAATTTTTGTATTGTAAATCGTATATCCATGCTCCATTTTATGATGCAGAAACTCCCACGTAATTCCTTTCTTAAAGAGCAGACGTCCTCTTACTGTATGCATAATTTCATCGACATCTTCTCTTGAATCTTCTTGGTGACGAATGCTCAATTGAAAAACATTGTTCCGTCCCATATCTTGAAGAAAAGCAGTACAAACAAGCGCATTATATGCATCTAACTCAGTTGCAGCAATCACGTATTCATAAGGAGTTAAGTCTAGATGATATTCCGTTTGCTCAGCTAGAACTTCTCCGTGATAAACATCTACTTGTGCTCTGCGCGCAACTCTTAACCGCTCCCACGAAGAATCAGCAACTAATACTGGATAGCCCAGCTTTTTTAACTTTGAAGCAAAGGCAACCGTAAAATCATTGCTTCCTACAAGCAAAATACCAGGTTCTTCTCCAATCGATAAATCAAGCTTTTTAGCTAGCCATGAAAGGGAAAAACCGTGTGCACAAACCGTAGCAAACACTAAAGCAAATGTCAGCGTTGTTAGGATGGAAGCATCTTTAAAACCTTCATCAATTAGTACTTTCGCAAAGTAGCTAGAGACCGTTAACGCCACAATTCCGCGCGGGGCAATCCAGCCAATCAGGATTTTTTCTTTTATAGATAAATCTGTCCCTACTGTTGACAAAAAGATGGAGACAGGTCTGACAATAAACAGCATAAGTAAAACAAACAAAATAATATTCCAATGAAAAATTTCAGTAATGGTCTTCATCGTCAGTCCAGCCGTTAACATGATAAAAATAGTAGAAGTCAATAAAACCGAAATGTTCTCTTTAAAGTGTCGCATATCACTAATAGATGAAATATGCATATTAGCAAGCGTAATCCCCATCGCTGTTACTGCTAGAAGACCTGTTTCATGCTTAATTTCATCAGCTACTGTAAAGCAGGCAATAACGATAATAAATACGACCGGAGATTTTAAGTACTCTGGAATATGACCCTTTTGAAACATCCACCCTATTCCGCGGCCAAGGATCCACCCTATTAAAACAGCAATAATAGAGGCCACGAAGAAAAAGAGAATTGTTTTTCCAGTCACTTCTCTCAGCACTAAAAATTGAACAATTTCAAACGAAAAAACGGCCAGCAATGCACCAAATGGATCGACAATAATACCTTCCCATTTTAAAATCGCTGCTGGTTTTGGTTTTAATTTAGCTTGTCGTAAAAGAGGTAAAATCACGGTTGGACCCGTCACAATAAAAAGCCCTCCGATAACAATTGCTACCGCCCATGATAAATCCGCTATATAATGAGCAGCTAAAGAGCCTAAAATCCAAGCTAGCATGGCTCCCAGTGTCACAATGCGAAACACGGGCTTTTCGATTCCCCTTACCTCTCTCATGTCTAAGTTCAAGCTGCCTTCAAATAAAATAACAGCTACAGCAATAGATACAAAAGGATCAAAAAGCTGAGCAAATTGTGCTTTAGGATCAATTAAACCTAAAATAGGGCCTGTTAGCAGTCCGATAATCGACATCACGACAATTGCTGGTAGCTTAAATCTCCAAGCCAGCCACTGAGATAGAACTCCTAGTCCCACTACAAGCGTGATATGTATAAGCATGGGTTCCATTGTATCTTCCTTCTCTCGTTCGCATAATGTGTATATATTTTCCCTAAAATAAACCGATGTTATACAGGAAGAAACAAACACTACCTTGTTTTACCACTTTTTCAAAAAAGCTAAACGCATACCCCCCTCTTTGAATCCAAACTGTTTTCCTTAGTTCGACACATATTTTACTCGTGTTTGTCGAATTTCACTTTATTATAAAATAATAAAAAGCCTTTAGCTTCTGCTAAAGGCTTTTTGCTGGATGATCCAATTCATATAGCTTTTGATAGTGACTGTTCGTAGCAAGTAATTCTTCATGCGTTCCGCGAATTGCTGCCTTTCCATCTTGTAAGAATAAGATTTCATCCATCTTTTCCATCCCAACTAAATGGTGCGTAACCCAAATTAAGGTTTTGTCGTGAAGAGTTTCAAAGATGGTGGATAACAAACGCTTTTCAGTCACGGTATCCAACCCTGCAGTTGGCTCATCCAGCATGACAATTGGCGTATGCTGAAGCAGAACACGTGCTAACGCAATCCGCTGACGTTCTCCTCCCGAGAAGCGCTGACCTGTTTCGAGCATCGACGTTTGATATCCTTGGTGCAAACCTTCCACAAGGTAGTGCATATTCACTTGCTTCATTGCCTCAATTACCTCTTCTTTTGTGGCCTCTTCGTTAGCTAGTAATAAATTGTTTGCTACGCTTGTATTAAATAAATAAGGATTTTGATTTAATACAGAAATGAGTTTTGATACATCTTCACGAACTTCAGCCACAGACTGACCGTTTAGTTGAACTGTACCTTCTGTAGGCAATAAGGAGCCTTGCAGCAACTTTAAGAGAGTCGATTTTCCAGCTCCACTCTTGCCAAGAATCGCAATTTTTTTTCCTTGTTCGACTTGAAATGAAAGGTCATGAATTACTGAGCCTTCATGATTACTATAGCGAAAGCTTACATGTTCGACTTTTAAGGTAACCGAGCTCCATGAACCTTTATACGGTAAAGAAAGAGTGTGTTTTTTCTTTTCGTTCATATCTGCCCAGTTCTTTTCCATTTCCTGCACTCTATTTAAAGATTCCTCAAACTGAGGAATCTTTTCTACTGCATTAGATACTGGAAGCAGCGCTTCAGATAAAGGAAATACTACTAAAATAAAAGCAGCAATAAACACACCTGCAAGCTCTTTATCTACAAAAAGAGACGCCCCAAACCAAATCATTGTGACAATTAAAGCTGCTACAATAACTTGGCCAATTAACTCTCGGTAATACGTCCATAATTTAAGCTTGCGATCCATGCCATCTAACTCATCTTCTGTTTTGTTATACGAATGAAAAAATGACAGTTGCTGCCCGCTTAACACCCAATCAGCAACTCCTAAAAAACCGTCTGTAACCTTGGCATATAACTGTGCTTTGCTCGACTTATATCGCTGATTGGCCGCCTTCATATGCCAAAGGGAAAAAAGCGGCATCACTATTACTAATAAAAATAAATAGATGGCAATCAAACATGCAAACTTTAGGCTAAAGAATCCTAAAGCTACAATAGAAATAACATATAAAATAACAGCTGAGATTGTTGGTAGAATGGTACGTAAGAACAAGTCTTGTAAACTTTCAATATCTTCAGCCAGAACTCCTAAAACATCTCCTGTTCGATAGCGAGATGTAGCAATTAACGGTTCAATCAAATGATAAAGACGCGTACGCATTTTAGCTAAAATATGAAGAATAAAATCGTGACTGACAAGACGCTCCGCATAACGAAAGGTTGCTCGGCTTAAACCAAATGTACGCACAAGTACAATTGGAACGTACACCAATAAAATCGTTTCTGGCTGTAAGGAAGAAGCTGAAATCAAATAACCTGATGTGAACATTAGCGCGCAAGCAGAACCAATCGTTAACAAGCTTAGTACTAAGATAGAAAAGATACGAGATTTATATGTTTTAAAGTAGGGCCATATCCAACTTTTATATTTCATCATACCTCCTCCTCTTCATGTAAAAATTGATAGTAAGCTCCTTTTTTTTGAATCAGTTCTTGATAATTACCGATTTCTGCAACCTTTCCGTCCTCTATTACAACAATTAGGTCCATGTCTTTCATCCAATGCAGACGGTGCGTAGCTAAAATAAATAACTTCTCTTGGAACATCGTTAAAATATCTTGCTTTAATTCATACTCCGTTTCAATATCCACTTGTGCTGTTGGTTCATCAAGCATAATAATAGGGCGGTCGCTTAGAAATGCTCGAGCTAGGGCAATTCTTTGAGCTTGGCCGCCGCTAAGCTGCCGTCCTCCATCCCCTATCATTTCATTTTCCTTATTAGGCATCTGTTGAATCGTAGATAAAAGTCCTGCTTTCGTTAAAGCATCTTCATAATCATATGAGCCGCCTCTATCCTGATAAAATTCAATATTTTCTTTCACTGTTCCATTAAAAATAAATGGATGCTGAGGAATATACGTAATCTGCTGTTGCCAAGCGTCTGAGCGTAAATCGATTGGCATGCCGTTTACTTCAGCAGAGCCTTCTGTAAATTGTACAAATCCACTTAGTATATCAATAAGCGTCGATTTTCCAGCTCCGCTTTTTCCTATGATCCCAATTTTCTTAATTCCTTTAACATGCAGTGACACATCTTCAAGAGAAGGTGGATGCTTTTCGTCATATTTTACGGTGATATGACGTAATTGAAGTTCACTGCTTTCAGTCCAACTAGGAACATCTTCTTTTTTAGCCGACGGTTTTTCAGCCTGCTTCACAATATTGATTAATGCATCTCCAGATTCTTTTCCGTCCAATGTTGCATGGTAATCGTTTCCGACTTCTCGTATCGCTAGGAAGTATTCAGGCGCCAGCAATAAAATCATAAGTGCAGGCTCTAATGTCATCGAACCATTCACCAGCCGCAAACCAAGCATAACAGCCACGATGGCTACAGATAACATCGTAAAGAAATCAAGAGCAAACGTAGATAAAAAAGCAATTCGGAGCGTCCCCATTGTCGCTTTTCGATAACGGTCACTCACTCTTTCAATCGTTTCAGCATGTACCTTACTTTTCCCGAGAAATGTTAAGGTTTCTAACCCTCGAAGCGAATCTACAAAATGATTGGACAGCACATGATATGTCTCCCATTGACTATCTATTTTTTTCTGTGCAGCCAGTCCAAGCAAAATCATAAATAAAATTAAAATTGGCATGGTCACAAGTAAAATAATGCCTGAAAGCCGATCATGATACCAAACGAAAGCGAGCACTAGCCAAGGTGTAACGCTAATGGCGGCCAGTTTAGGTAAAAACAGCTCGAGATAAGCACGAAGCTTCTGTAGGCCTGTTGTGATGAGCGTCACTAAGTTTCCTGTCCCTTCATTTTTGGCAAAGCGCGGTCCTAATGCAAAAATGCTTTTCATTACCGTCAAACGAAGTTCCTGAATCGTTTTGACTCCAAATTGATATGCTGTTTTTTTCACTATAAAACTTATGATCTGACGAACAATAAAGGTAGACAAAAACAATGCGATTGTTTTTGTCTGCGAAGTTAAACTTTCACCATGAAAAAGGGCGGTAATTACTTCGGCAAGCCACTTAGCTTGAAAAATAATGGCTACACTTTGAATAGTAATAAGCCCTATTAACATGGCAAGAACCATTTTTATTCCGTTGTAAACCATTAAACCTCTACCCATTAGTACTCCATATGCTCCTTATGATCTACACGTTTTCTAAAAACGTAGTAGCTCCAAATTTGATAACCTAACACAAAAGGCAGTAACGCAATAGCTGCATAAGACATAATTTTTAAGGAATAATTCCCTGATGCTGCATTATGAATGGTTAAACTATAGCTTTCATTGATTGAACTAACCAACACGGTTGGAAACAACCCTGCAAATATAGAGGAAATTGATAAAATCAAAATTAAGCCAGACATAGCAAATGCCCATCCATCTTTTTTACGTGTAAGGAAAAACCCTGCTAGTAAATACACGAAAATACCGATAAAAAATGTATATAGCATCAAGCGGCTATGATTACTGAATAAATCTGTTTCAAAAAACGTCAGGCCTGAAAAAATAAGAAGCAGCAAGGCATTCACAGGCAAAAGCTTCATAGCGACTTTTCGTGAACGATCTCTAATGTTGTCCATCGTACGGATAGTCGCAAAAATGAGGCCGTGCCATAAGCAAAGCATTGTTAATGTCACGCCGCCTGTTATGGTATATAGGTTAACAATATCCGAAAATCCGGCATTCATTTGCATGTCGCTCTCAACAGGCAGTCCTTTCATTAGCGCTGAAAATAAGATGCCAAAAATGAGCGGTGGAAAAAGACTTCCAAAGAATATAACCCAATCCCACGCATTTTTCCACGCCTGTTTTTCAACTTTTCCTCGAAATTCAAATGCTACACCGCGGCCGATAAGCGAAAGCAAAAGAAGAACAAAAAGAACATATGACCCGCTTAATAGCGTTGCATACCAGTTTGGAAAAGCGGCAAACATAGCACCAATTGCTGAAATTAGCCAAACTTCATTTGCATCCCAAAAAGGACCGATTGTATTAATAAAAGCTCGTCGCTCTAAGTCGTTTCTTCCTAAAAAACGAGACACCATTCCAATACCAAAATCAAAGCCTTCTAAGAAGATAAAACCAACAAACAGAACGGATACTAGCAAATACCAGAATTCATTAAGAGAAAACATTGTATCCCTCCTTTGTAAACGGATCAGTTGATACTACTTTTGTATGTTCTTCGTGATCATGATCTGGACCTTTTTTAATTTCTTTAACAAACAAGAACACCATAATCACAGCTAAAATTAAATAAAAAAACGAAAACGAAACGATAGAGAACAACAATTCACCTGCTGTTACACCAGGAGACACGGCATCTTCGGTTTTCATATAGCCAAATACAACCCAAGGCTGACGGCCAATCTCTGTCATAATCCAACCTGCCGAGCTTCCAAGGAACGGAAAGGCAATGGCAATCGTCATAATACGTAAAAATAGTTTGCTTTCTTGAAGTTTTTTACGAGAAAGCAAGTGCGTGCCCCAAATGCCTAATGCACATAATACGCCACCTAGACCAGCCATAATGCGGAAACTCCAAAACGTTGTCCGAACGGGTGGAATATAATTTCCTTCTCCATATTTCGCCGTATACTGCTCCTGCAGCTCGTTCATTCCAGGAACGGAACCTGAAAACTTCCCGTATGATAAGAAGCTTAATAAATAAGGTATTTTGATTTCACTTGTATTTTTCTTTTCATCAGGTTGAATATTTGCTGTTACCGTCCAGGCTCCTGGACTTCCGCTGTTTTCCCATAATCCTTCACTTGCGGCCATTTTCATCGGCTGTGTTTTAACTAAGTATCCAGCCTGTTCATGCCCAGATAGCGCAATTCCTACACCTGAAACTAACCCTACAATGATAGCAACTTGAAATGATTTTTTGGCAAAAGCCAAATGTTTTTTCTTTAAGAGCATAACGGCACTGACACCCGTAATAAAAAAGGCGCCTGTTGCAAACGAACCTAAAATTGTATGAGGGAATTCAACCCAAAGCTGACCGTTTGTTAACAATTTAAAGAAGTCATTCATTTCTAAACGGCCATTATTTAGCTCCATTCCGACCGGATGCTGCATAAAAGAATTAGCCGTTAAAATAAAGAACGCTGAAAAAATAGTACCTAGACTAACAAGCCAAATACATAGACAGTGCAGCCATTTAGACAAACGATCCCACCCGAAAATCCACAGTCCGAGGAAAGTGGACTCCATAAAAAACGCTAGCAGTGCTTCAATAGCAAGCGGCGCACCGAATACATCTCCTACAAACCGTGAGTACTCTGACCAGTTCATGCCAAACTGAAATTCTTGTAAAATACCTGTTACGACTCCGACAGCAAAGTTAATCAGGAATAAGTGCCCCCAAAACTTTGCCATCTTTTTATACTGTTCATCTTTTTTTACTACGTACATCGTTTCCATGATCGCTACTAAAAAGACAAGGCCTATAGACAGCGGTACAAAGATAAAATGAAACAGCGTCGTTGATGCAAATTGAATACGTGATAGTATGACTGTATCCATCTTCTTTCCCCTTTCATATATAAGAACATTCATCATTTCCATAGATACTTTGCTCATTACTGAGCATCTTTTACTTACATTGTGAAACATTGAGCATAACAATTCGAGAAATATGCTCAATGTTTCACATATATATGTAATTTCTCTCTTTCTATTTACATAGTATAGTCTATTTTCTTAGCTGTGCACGTACATTTTTTGAACGTTTTTAGACTAAAACGTGACTTTCTTGTGACAAAAAAGTGAAGGACCTCTTTATTTTTTCATAAAAAAAGCACGCTCTGATTTGAGCTTGCTTCTCTACGGTCGATATTTTGCTTTGGCATTTAATTTAGATTGACGAATGATTTGGTTAATGACTTCAGAAAATACAATACCAATGGCAATTGAACCTGAAATCATAAAGGCTTTCGCTGCAAGACTAATCGCTTCATTATAGTTATTTTCTACAAAGTTACGCATGGCATCGTATGCTGTTCCTCCTGGAACTAGCGGAATAATACCTGCTACGGTGAAAATAATGATCGGCGTGCGATAAATTTTTGCGTAAATTTGACTAATAATAGCAATAAAGAAGGCCGATACAACGGTGCTTGGAATTTCATCTACGCCATAGAACGTCAGCAAATAGTAAATGAGCCAGCCAACCATTCCGACAAAGCCACTTTTTAATAATGATTCACGTGGAACATTAAAAATGATCCCAAACGCTGCCGAAGCAATAAAACTTGTAATTATCTGCTCTACGATATGCATATGATGCCTCCCTTCTATAGAAGCGTAAATACAATGGCAATACCTGCACCAATAGCGAATGCCGTCAGAAACGCTTCTGCTCCTTTTGATAATCCAGACAGTAAATGTCCCGCCATTAAATCTCGCACTGCATTGGTAATGGATAAGCCAGGAACGAGAGGCATAACGGATCCAATAATAATTTTATCAATTTGTGTGCCCAGTCCTGAAGCGACTAAAAGAGCTGATAAAAGTCCAATAACTAACGAAGCGGTAAACTCAGCAAAAAAGCGAATCGGAATAAGACGGTGGAAATACACCACGGTTAAAAATCCTAGTCCCCCTGAAAACATAGCTGGAATAAAGTCCGTCCATAGACCTTGAAACATGATTAAAAAGCATCCGCTAGAAATGGATGCAGCTACAAGTTGAACCCATAGTGGAAAAGCTACGTTCGTTGCTTCAATTTCTTGTAGCATTTCATACGCTTCCTCCAGGGAAATGTTTCCTTGGCTAATTGTTCTTGAGACGCTATTTACCATGGTTACTTTTTTTAAATCTGTCGTTCGTTCAGAAATACGAATTAACTTCGTTTTCGTCGGTTCTTTCGTTTCCAGTGAAAACATAATCCCTGTTGGCGTCACATAGCTGTGGGATTTTTTTATACCGTAAGACGCTGCAATCCGCATCATTGTGTCTTCTACTCGATACGTTTCTGCTCCGCTTTCTAACATAATTTTACCTGCTAGTAAGCTAACGTCCATAATTTCATATTTATCTAATTTTTGTTGTGTCATCAAATCGCTCCAAACATATTAAAGCTTGGTTTTTTCCCCTACAGCATACAGTGTATAAGAAAGAGAGAAGTAGACGCAATGGTTAATGCAAAAAAGTGTGGACTTTTTGTCTCACACTTTCAGGAATAGTATATACATTCCTTATCAATTCATACGTTTTGTGGTCTTACGCTCTACTAATACAGGTGCCATTTTATACTGTACCTGATCTATTTCTTGCTGATCCTGAATTTGCTGAAGT
Source organism: Priestia aryabhattai (assembly GCF_023715685.1). Lineage (NCBI taxonomy): Bacteria > Bacillati > Bacillota > Bacilli > Caryophanales > Bacillaceae > Priestia > Priestia aryabhattai. The sequence goes on along the minus strand of NZ_JAMBOQ010000005.1, from coordinate 60,709 downwards.
AAGAGGTTTACTGCTTTTTCAGCCATTTTTTCCATCGGTTGACGAATGGTTGTTAATGGAGGATGCGCTTCACTAGCTTCTGTAATATCATCAAACCCTATAACAGATAAATCTGCTGGAACGTGAAGCCCGTTTTGCCACGCACAGTGGATCACTTTCAGAGCAATGTAATCCGTGGCACAAATAAGCGCAGTTGGTGGCTCTGAATGATGAGCTAGTTCATTTATAAACTGATATAGTTCATCTGAGTTATTCATATCTTCTTTTACAAACTTTGCGTTTGCTGACGGTACATACTGATGAAAAAGAGACAGACGGTGCTCGACCCCGCTTACAGCTTTTCCAACGAACCCTATATTCTTATGACCAAGGTCCGTTAAGTGAGCAACAGCTAATTGCATTCCTACCGCATCATCTACATGTACAATCGGCCAAAGTGCAGAAGAGTCGTCTCCTGTAAGAGAAACGTAAGGCGTTTGATATTGTTTTAATACGTCTACAAACGGATGCTGAGCCGATACATAGTCTAATAAAATGACCCCATCAAACCAATGGTTCATCATAACATTTAATTGACGCTCAGCCGTTGTTTCTTGGTAATCCGTATGTCCAATAAGAACATCCATCCCTCGACTTTGGACTTGTTGCTGTACCTTTTTTAATAGTTCAATTAAAAACGGATCTTTTAAATCTCTAATTAATATCCCGATAATCCCTGTTTTTTGAGCACGCAGAGCTGCCGCAAATGGATTCGTCTGATACCCTAAATACGCTGCAGCTTCGAGTACTTTTTGTTTTGTTTTTTCACTGATTTTAATTTTACCGTCTTTATTGTTGAAGATTCTTGATACCGTAGCTAATGAAACACCCGCTTCTTTTGCTACTTCTGTAATCGTGACTTTTTTTCTCCCCATTCGTACCGACTCCCATTTCCTTTTAGTCTATCGACCAAGTAAACATTTTTCTTTATTATACTACTAGAAGTCGGAACCACCGAAAACTACCTTCCCTACTTTTCACTAAACAGCCACTTTAACACATCTTGAATTTTTTGATCCCAATATGCCCAGTCGTGACTTCCTTTTCCTTCTTCATATGTAAAACAAATAGGCTCTTGCTTACATCGCTCGGAAAAACGTTTATTTTCCTCATATAAAAAATCTTCCGTTCCACAGCATTGATAAATACGCGGAGTCACTTCTCCATAGCGCCGGCGATTTTCAAGCAGCCAGAAAAGATCATCCTCAGGTCTAATAACAGGCGGCATGCCAAAAATCAAAGGATAATCTAAAAACTGAACTTCTCCTCGCTCTCCAAGCCCTTCAACGTCCATCACTCCTGATAAACTGGCGGCTGCAGAAAATTGATGTGGTTTGCGAAGCGCCCATTTTAAAGCGCCGTACCCTCCCATAGAAAGACCAGCTACAAAATTATCTTCTCTTTTTTCCGATAACGGAAAGAATGATCTAGCCAATTGAGGGAGTTCTTCTGTTACAAACGTCCAATACTTCTTTCCATAAGCCATATCTCTATAAAAGCTCCGATCTACATTTGGCATTACAACTGCAAGTCCTAATTCTGATGCGTAGCGTTCAATCGAAGTTCTTCTCATCCATATCGTATGATCATCAGAAAGACCGTGTAATAAATAAAGCGTAGGGTGTTTATCACTTCTTGTATTAGTTTGTAAACCAATTTGAGATTTTGTTTGCTGCGGTATTAGAACGTTCATTGAGGTACTGATTTGCAATACTTCTGAAAAAAAATCACATTGCATAAACGCCATATTTCTCTTCCCCCCTATTTTTTCTTCCCTATTGATTGATAACAGAACGTACATAATTCATATAAAAGTTAAAAAATAGTTTGATTATTTACAATTTTTAGTTTAACATAAAAACATCTTTTGTGAAAACGTTTTACGTGTAACGTTTTTTAATTAAAATAGTGATTGCGATTCAAAGGAGGAATTTATATGGGGATAGTAAAAGTAACTTCTGACGAGTATAAGGAGCAAAAAGGAAATCTATTTTTTGTTATTTTCATTTCATGTGCAGCTGCTTTTGGAGGGTTACTGTATGGCTATGATACAGCCGTCATTTCAGGAGCTATTGGGTTGATGGAAGTTCATTTTAAGCTTAGTCCAACGATGGTAGGTTTTGTTGTATCTAGTCTGCTGCTCGGTGGTGCTGTTGGGGTACTTGCCTCAGGAAAACTGAGTGATCGATTCGGCAGAAAAAGCATCTTACTTTTAGCAGCTTCTTTATTTATCGTATCCGCAATTATGCAAGCGCTATCTTCATCCATCTCTTTTGTGATTATTTCTCGAATTATTGGAGGACTAGGCATTGGCATGGCTTCTGTTCTTTCTATTACCTATATTTCTGAAATAGCCCCTCCTCACATGCGCGGCCGCTTAGGCTCTCTTTATCAATTTGCTGTTGCCGTTGGGATTGTTTCTGTCTATTTTGTAAATGACTACATTTTATCTATTGGAGAAGACGCTTGGCAGAATTCCACAGGATGGCGCTACATTATCGGTGCTTCTGGCATTCCTGCTCTTTTACTTCTTCTTATCCTTTCTCCTGTTCCTGAAAGTCCGAGGTGGCTGGTAAAAGCAAACCGCACTTTAGAAGCTATGGACATTTTAATTAAAATCAATGGTACACACATTGCACGCCAAGAGCTGTATCATATTGAGCAATCGTTAAAAGAAAATCAACCGGCTTCTCTTTCGCTTTTTAAAGAGACAAGTCTTCGAAAAGCGTTGCTTATTGGTATTCTACTTGCAGCATTTCAACAGCTTGTCGGAATCAATGCCATTATTTATTACGCACCGCAAGTTTTTGAGGCAGCTGGAGCTAGAGGAGATTTATCGCTCCTTGTTACGTCTATGATTGGTGTAGCTGCCTTTTTAGGCGTTCTTTGTTCCATATGGCTTATCGACCGGATTGGCCGCAAAGCTTTATTACTTATTGGCACAGCTGGTATGGCCGTTACGCAGCTTCTCGTTTCCTTTGGATTTCATTCACAGGGTACTGAAGGCTTGACTACTAGTTTACTTATTGTTTTTTATTTATTTCTTTTTAATATTTCTATGGGACCCGTTGTATGGGTTGTGATTTCTGAAATTTTTCCTAATCACGCGAGAGGCTATGCAATGTCTATTTCCACCTTTTTCTTGTGGATAGCTAATTGGTTTGTGTCTCAGTTTTTTCCTATTCTTTGGAACAAAGCTGGAGGATCTTTCACATTTTTATCCTTTATGGCTATGTGTATCGCTTCATTTTTGTTTATATGGAAGTGGGTGCCAGAAACAAAAGGAAAGTCACTTGAAGAAATTGAACATATATGGAAATAAAAGAAGCCTGAGCATATGCCTCAGGCTTCTTTTTTATCGAATTTGTCCATCTCCGTAAATAATATATTTTAATGTTGTTAATTCCCTTAATCCCATTGGTCCACGTGCATGAAGCTTTTGTGTACTAATTCCGATTTCTGCCCCGAAACCAAACTCTTCTCCGTCCGTAAACCTCGTCGAAGCATTCACATAAACAGCGGCTGAATTAACGCGCTGTAAAAAACGCTGAGCATGAGCATAATTTGTTGTTACAATCGCTTCAGAGTGATGTGAACTGTGAACATTAATGTGAGAAATCGCTTCATCAATGTCATCTACGATTTTAACCGCCATGATGAAATCTAAATATTCTTTCTTCCAATCCTCATCCCCTGCTGGAACAAGATCTGGAACGATTGTTAGCGCACGTTCATCACCGCGTACTTCTACATCTTTCTCTCGTAGCGCTTGAACAATAATAGGCAAAAATTCACGGGCCGCTCGTTCATGAATAATCAGCTTTTCGGCTGAGTTACACACCGCTGGACGAGACGTTTTTGCATTAATGACAATATTGGCCGCCATGTCACGGTCATATTCTTCATCAACATAAATGTGGCAGTTCCCCGTTCCTGTCTCAATAACAGGAACCGTTGCATTTTTTACCACTGCTTCAATTAAACCAGCACCGCCTCGAGGAATTAATACATCGATATATTTATTTAGTTTCATTAACTCCAGTGCTGTTTCTCTCGACGTATCTTCAATAAGCTGTACGCTGTGCTCAGGCAACCCTGCACTTGCCGCAGCTTGAGATAATACAGAAACAATCGCTTGATTCGAATAAAACGCCTCGCTGCCTCCGCGCAAAATAACCGCATTTCCTGCTTTTAAGCATAAACCTGCTGCATCACATGTAACATTTGGACGCGCTTCATAAATAATCCCTATGACACCAATAGGTACACGCTGCTGTCCAATTTGTAAGCCATTTGGTCGCTTCGCCATAGACAGCACTTCTCCTACTGGATCCGCAAGCGCAGCTACTTGGCGCAGGCCGTCTGCCATTCCATGAATCCGCTCTTCATTTAAAGATAGGCGATCTAACATCGCTTTTGATGTGCCTTTTTGAACGGCTTTTTCTACGTCTAATTCATTTGCTTTTAAAATCGCTTCTTGTTGATCCAATAAAGCAGCCGCCATTTTATAAAGCGCTTGCTGTTTTTGTTCGCTCGTTACATTTCCTAAGAAATAAGAGGCTTCTTTTGCCTGCTTTCCTTTAAGCTGCAATTCACTCATTTCATTACTCCTTCGGCTTGTTTTAAGAATAACGTTCCAATTTCTTGGCCTTCAATAATATCTCGCAGAATACTTGGCTCTTTACCATTTGCTAAGATTAAGCTCACGCCTGCACTTGTAGCTGTTTTAGCAGCGGTAAGCTTTGTGACCATCCCGCCTGTTCCAACATCAGTTCCGCTATCTCCAGCAAAATTCTCAAGTTCCGGTGTAATGCCATCTATTACTTTCATTAATTTAGAGTTAGGGTTTTTTGTGGGATCTGAATCAAAGAAACCGTCAATATCAGATAGAATAACGAGTAAATCTGCGTGAATCAAAACCGAAACAATGGCAGATAAATTATCATTATCTCCAAAACGCACGATATTTTCAATCTCATCGATTGCAACCGTATCGTTCTCATTCACAATAGGAATGACTTTGTCTTCAATTAATTTTTCAAACGTGTTGACAACATTATTGCGCACATGTTCATCTTCAATTACATCTTTCGTTAACAGAACTTGACCAACAATGTGACTGTACTCACCAAAGAATTTACTATAGATATGCATAAGCTCACATTGCCCGACAGAAGCTGCTGCTTGTTTTTCTCGAATAGAATTTGGCTTTTCTTTTAACTTGAGCTTTTTTACTCCCACTTGAACGGCACCTGATGTAACAAGCACAACTTCTTTTCCTGCATTCATTAAATCAGATAAAACACGCGCTAGTTTTTCAATGCGTGCTAAGTTAATATCTCCATTATCATAGGTCAACGTTGATGTCCCTACTTTGACTACAATACGCTTGCTATTTTGTAACTCTTGACGATGGTTCACTCTTTTCATCTCCCTAACTAAAAACACCTAAATGCGTACTAATTTTTTTAAAAATTATAGCAGAGATTATATGAAAAGTCTTATAGTTTTTCAAATAGAATTTGAACTTTCTAATTTTTTAAATAATTAAGGGAAAAACTGGTGATAAAAGCGCTTTCTTCTTTTATAATGAAAGTTGTAAGGGGAATACACAATTACATAACGTTGTGTAGTAGTACAAACATCAGACAACTAAGGAATAGGGGGATTTGTAATGAATGCGGTTACGATTGTTATTGGATCTATCTGTATTTTAATGATTGCATATCGGCTATATGGAACATTCATGGCTGTTAAGGTCTTGAAACTAAACGATGCGCAAAAAACGCCAGCACATGAGCTTGAAGATGGAAAAGATTATGTGCCAACCAACCGATGGGTAACATTTGGTCATCACTTTGCAGCTATTGCAGCTGCGGGTCCGCTTGTTGGACCTATTTTAGCAGCTCAGTTTGGCTATTTGCCCGGACTACTCTGGCTTTTAATAGGAGCTGTAATCGGGGGAGCCGTTCACGATGCAGTTGTGTTATTTGCATCTATGCGCCAAAAGGGCCAGTCGCTTTCAGAAGTGGCTAAAAAAGAGCTGGGACCCGTCGCTGGTTTTTGTACAGGTTTAGCTATGCTTTTTATCATTACCATTACAATGGCCGGTTTATCTATGGTCGTGTTACACGCACTTGAGAAAAATCCTTGGGGTACATTCGCTGTTGGAATTACGATTCCGATCGCAATGGGAGTAGGTATTTACCACAAAAAAACCGGTAATTTAAAAGCGGCTTCTACCGTCGGCTTCATTTTAATTTTAATCGCCGTATTTAGCGGTCCTTATATTCAAGAAACAGCTTTAGGAGGTTTTTTAACGCTAGATATTAAAACACTTTCAATTATTCTTCCCGTTTATGCATTTTTCGCAGCGGCCTTGCCCGTTTGGCTGCTTTTAGCACCTCGAGATTACTTAAGCAGCTTTATGAAAATTGGTGTCTTTATCGCGCTGATTGTAGGCGTGTTTTTCGTAAACCCGGCAATTCCATTTCCTGCAGTTACTGAATTTATTCACGGGGGTGGCCCTATTTTAGCAGGACCTGTGTGGCCGTTCATTTCCATTACGATCGCCTGCGGTGCTATTTCCGGCTTCCATGCATTTGTTGGTTCAGGAACAACACCTAAGATGCTCGACCGTTGGAGTGACATTAAAGTTGTAGGCTTCGGCGCCATGTTAGTCGAATGTTTAGTAGGAATTATGGCATTAATTGCAGCAACAGCTTTACATCCTGGAGACTATTTTGCAATCAACTCTACACCTGAAGTGTTCAAAACGCTTGGCATGAACGTAACAGCTCTTCCTCAGCTTAGCCAAGAGATTGGTCTAAACTTAGAAGGCCGTACAGGCGGCGCTGTTACACTGGCTGTAGGAATGACGTATATCTTCACGGAAATTCCTTGGTTCAGTCACCTATCTTCTTATTTTTTCCAATTCGTCATTATGTTTGAAGCAGTGTTTATTTTAACTGCTATCGACGCTGGCACACGTGTTTCCCGCTATTTAATTCAAGACTTTTTCGGGGAATTTTATAAGCCGTTGAAGCGAGTAGACTGGCTTCCCGGGTCAATTTTTGCAAGTGCCCTAGCCTGTTTTATGTGGGGGTACTTATTGTTTTCAGGAGATATTGGCTCTGTTTGGGCGCTGTTCGGCGTATCGAATCAGTTAATGGCCTCCATTGGTTTAATTATTGGAGCAACCGTTATTCTTAGAATTGCAGATAAACGCTCCTATATGCTTACTTGCCTTATTCCACTAGCCTACCTTTACGTAACGGTTAACTATGCGGGTTATTGGATGGTTAAGAATGTGTATTTAAATGAAGCTGCGGCAGGTTACAGCATATTAAATGCGACTCTTTCTATCATCATGCTTATACTCGGTCTCATTATTATGATTGCTGCGATTCAAAAATGGACACAGCTTTGGCGCACGCCTCAAGCTGAGCTAGCAGCGAAAGCAAACTTATCACAACATATATAAAATTAACACGCTTGCTTATATAAGCAAGCGTGTTTTTGATGTAGTAATAGCCGGTCAAAATAATTGCACATCAGGCATTTTTATTATTAAACTAAATATACTATACAGAAAATTTTTAAAATAGTTCGTACACTTCACATGCGTATACCTCCACTAACTACATCTCAAAATCACCAAGTTAAATTATAATAATTATAAAATAGTATTGATTTTTTATTTAAAAATGTTATTATTGTTTCTAACATAATAAAATTCAAATAAGAGGTGGTTCTAAGATGACAACAAACAAGAATAACCTAACGACTAGTTGGGGAGCTCCGGTTGGAGATAATCAAAATTCAATGACCGCTGGTTCACGCGGCCCTACTTTAATTCAAGATGTTCACCTTTTAGAGAAATTAGCCCATTTTAACCGAGAACGTGTTCCTGAACGCGTAGTACACGCAAAAGGCGCCGGCGCCCACGGGTATTTCGAAGTGACAAACGATGTTTCAACCTATACAAAAGCAGCTTTCCTTTCTGAAGTAGGAAAACGTACACCTCTATTTGTTCGCTTTTCAACAGTAGCTGGCGAAAACGGCTCAGCAGATACTGTTCGCGACCCTCGCGGATTTGCTGTTAAATTTTATACAGAAGAAGGAAACTACGACTTAGTGGGAAATAATACACCTGTATTTTTCATCCGAGATGCGATTAAATTTCCTGACTTTATTCATACACAAAAACGCGATCCACGTACGCATTTAAAAAATCCGACGGCTGTTTGGGATTTCTGGTCTTTGTCTCCTGAATCTTTGCATCAAGTTTCTATTTTGATGTCTGACCGCGGTATCCCGGCAACTTTGCGTCATATGCATGGATTCGGCAGCCATACATTTAAGTGGGTTAACGCCGAAGGAGATGGCGTTTGGGTGAAGTATCACTTTAAAACAGAGCAAGGCGTGAAAAACCTGGCTCCAGACGTAGCCGCAAAGCTAGCTGGTGAAAACCCAGATTATCATACAGAAGATTTATTTAATGCTATTGAAAAAGGTGATTTTCCTTCATGGAAGCTGTACGTTCAGATTATGCCATTAGAAGATGCTGATACGTATCGCTTTGATCCGTTTGATGTAACAAAGGTATGGTCACAAAAAGACTATCCGCTAATTGAAGTAGGTCGCATGGTCTTGAACCGCAATCCAGAAAATTATTTTGCAGAAGTGGAGCAAGCTACATTCTCACCTGGAACGCTTGTGCCGGGAATTGACGTATCATCTGATAAAATGCTGCAAGGTCGACTATTCGCATACAGCGACGCACATCGCTACCGCGTCGGTGCTAATCATCAAGCGCTACCGATTAATCGCCCGCGCAGCGAAGTAAATAACTATCAGCGTGATGGTCAAATGCGCTTTGACGATAACGGCGGCCGCTCTGCTTACTACGAGCCAAACAGCTTTGGCGGCCCGACAGAATCTCATGAAAACAAACAGGCCGCATACCCTGTTTCAGGAGTTGCCGATAGTGTTGCATATGATCATAACGACCATTACACGCAAGCAGGTGATTTATACCGCCTTCTAAGCAAAGACGAGCGTACACGCCTAGTTGCAAACATCGTTGAGGCTATGAAGCCTGTAGAAAAAGAAGAAATTAAACTGCGCCAAATTCAACACTTCTACAAAGCGGATCCAGAGTATGGAAAACGCATTGCAGACGGTTTAGGATTGTCTGTTCCACAGCAAGTAAAATAAATTTATCTGTTTTCTAAATGAAAAAATATAGTTATTTTTCTCATTATATATTTTTGTTTATTCTCAATTAGTTTTATATTTTATCACTAAATAAGTATCCGTATTTTATGGATACTTATTTAAATTCTTGTAAAAAGAGGAAGGGATGAAGGAATGATTGGTCAAGAAACAAGATGTAATCAGTGTTATAGAGAAATAAAAGTACTAAAGCACAGTACGCTTTGCGGTTGCGGAATAAAATTAAGAACACTAAAAAAAGAGAAGCAAACAGCATAATGAGGTTGCTTCTCTTTTTTTAATAGGTATACATGTTTATATTCACTCACATTAGAGGGTGATCGTTACCTTAAATAAATCTCCGTCAATTTCAATGTTCAATTCTCCTCCATGTAGATCAATAATAGACTTAGCAATAGCTAACCCAAGTCCTGAGCCATCAGTTTTTCTTGAGGTGTCCCCTCTTTTAAAACGTTCAAACAGCTCATCTTTACTTACATTTTTAAACGTTAGTTTCACTTGGTCTGTCTACAACTAAAACCACATATTCGTTCATTGATTTCTCACACTCCTTTCAAAAGTATATCATGGGTCATTTCGTCTATGGGTTTTATTGTAAACTGCATTCCTTAAGAAAAAAGAAGGGAAAATCTTAAGATTTTCTTAAGCTTCATATGTTGAAAAAGGTTTAAGGAATAGGGATAACAGGAACGTTAAAAGAAAAAATATAATCAATTCCTCATTTGATTCTAAAGAACTATCCGTGAGCGATTATATCTTTTTATTTAAAAGGAGGATGATTTAACTTGGAACGGAATCATACAATTATGCAATTTTTCGAATGGCATGTGCCAGCTGACGGCGAGCATTGGAAACGCCTCAAAGAGCTCGCTCCTCAACTAAAAGAACAAGGAATTGATTCCGTGTGGATTCCCCCGGTTACAAAAGGTGTTTCATCAGAGGATAATGGCTACGGCGTTTACGACTTATATGATCTTGGCGAGTTTGATCAAAAAGGAACCGTTCGTACAAAATATGGAACCAAGCAAGAGCTGCATGAAGCAATTGATGCCTGTCATAATCACGGAATTAATGTCTATGTTGATATTGTGATGAATCATAAAGCTGCAGCGGATGAAAAGGAAACGTTCCACGTCATTGAAGTAGACCCCATGAACCGAACAGAAGAGATTTCTGAACCCTTTGAAATTGAAGGGTGGACAAAGTTTACATTTGAAGGGCGTGGCGATCAATATTCTTCTTTCAAATGGAACTTTAATCATTTTAATGGCACTGATTACGATGATAAAAACGGAAAAGAAGGTGTTTTTCGTATTGCCGGGGAAAACAAAAGCTGGAACGAAAATGTCGATCAAGAGTTTGGCAACTACGATTATTTAATGTTTGCGAATATTGATTACGATCACCCTGAAGTTCGAGAAGAAATGATCAAATGGGGAAAATGGTTAGCGGACACCCTGCAGTGCGACGGTTACCGATTAGACGCCATTAAACATATTAACCATGATTTTATTAAGGAGTTTGCTCACGAATTGTCCTCTTCTCAAGAAAAGCCATTTTATTTTGTGGGAGAGTTTTGGAATCCAGAGTTAACAGCCTGTCAGGAATTTTTAGACGTTATTGATTATCAAATTGATTTGTTTGACGTATCGCTGCATTACAAACTGCATGAAGCCTCTCAGCAAGGAAGAGATTTTGATTTAACCACGATTTTTGATGATACATTGGTCAAGACTCATCCTTTGAATGTTGTCACATTTGTAGATAACCATGACTCTCAGCCAAATGAATCTTTAGAATCTTGGGTAGAAGATTGGTTCAAACAAAGTGCTTACGCTCTAATTTTACTTCGTGAAGATGGCTATCCTTGTGTGTTTTACGGAGACTATTTTGGGATAGGCGGAGAGCATCCAATTGAGGGAAAAGAAAAAGATATTTCTGCTCTCTTGCACGTACGCTATGACAAAGCATACGGACAGCAAGACGATTATTTTGATCACCCTAATACCATTGGATGGGTAAGGCATGGTGTAGAAGAATTTGAGAAGTCTGGATGTGCTGTGGTGATTTCAAACGGCGAAGATGGCGAAAAGAGAATGTTCGTCGGCGAACACCGAAGTGGACAAACGTGGATTGACTTCACAAATAATAGAGAAGATCAAGTTGTGATTGAAGAAGACGGCTACGGACAGTTCCCTGTAAATGGCGGCTCTGTATCCGTTTGGGCGGAAGCATAAAAAAACAGTGGCCTGCGCCACTGTTTTTTTACCATAGACCTAGCAGTTTCCACCACAAGCCGCCAATTCCAATCCAAATGATAATATGAATAATTGAAATTAAAAAACCGAGCGACCACCACTTTTGCTGTGTTACATATCCACTACCGAAGAACACCGGTGCCGGTCCACTGCCGTAGTGAGTTAAACAGCCGAATAAATTGCTAAAGAACGCTAAAATTAATGCTGACAGTAACGGAGGCGCACCAGCGGCCACGATGACAGATAAAAATGCTGCGTACATAGCGCTGACATGAGCCGTGTTACTCGCAAAAAAGTAGTGAGAATAAAAATACGCAATAGCTAGTACAATCAATGCCGTCATCCAAGACATATGACTAACAGTGCCTTTCATCAAATCACTAAACCAAGGGATCATGCCTAGATCATTTAAGAAGGTTGCCATCATAACCAAAACAGCAAACCAGACTAATGTATCCCATGCTCCCTGTTCTTTTTTTATGTCTGACCAGCTTAATACTTGCGTTAAAAGCAGCGTACATAGACCAATAAAAGCAGTCGTTGTTGCATTAATATTTAAATTAGCGCCAAAAATCCACAGCACAAGAAGAAGTAAAAATACGCCGATCATATACCATTCTTCTTTCTTTAGTGGACCCATCTCATTTAGTTTTTTTACTGCAATTTCAGATGCTTCCGGTGTTTCTTTTAATTCTGGGGGATACAGCTTATAAATAACAAGCGGAATAACAATTAAACTAATAATTCCAGGTACGATTGCAGCCGCTGCCCAGCCAACCCATGAAATAGTCTTCCCTGTAATTTGTTCTGTCATTTTAACAGCAAGAGGATTGGCCGCCATTGCCGTTACGAACATAGCGGATGTAATCATATCTCCTTGAAACGATACTTTTGTTAAGAAAGCACCAACTCTACGCTCCGTACCGTCTCCAGTTCTTGAGCCATATGTTTCAGATAAGGAACGAATGATTGGAAGAATAATCCCTCCAGCTCGTGCTGTATTAGACGGCATTGCAGGTGATAAAAGCAAGTCGCTTACGATAAGAGAATAAGATAATCCCAACGTCTTTTTACCGAACAACCGAACAAAGATATAGGCAACCCTTGTTCCTAGACCAGTCTTAATAAAACCTCTAGAAATAAAGAATGCAATAACGATTAACCAAATCGTCGTATTTTGAAAACCGCTGAGCGATTGTTCAAGTGTTAATGTATTAGTTAATACAATAATGGTTAAAGATAAAATAGCTACACTGCCTAATGGCAATGGTTTAATGATAAGCCCTACGATAGTAGCCACAAAAATAGCGAATAAGTGCCAAGCCTTCACATCAAGTCCGGAAGGAGGTGTAATAAACCATAAAATAAGTCCGATTGCCAGACAAATTAATAAAGGAATAAATTTTACTTCGCCAGCAGGCTTTTTTGTTGTTTCAGCCATAATCTTTCTCCTTTCATGTTTTTAAATAATAGTAGTAGTATGCTCTTTCCGCTTCGTACACAATACTTGTCCCATTTAAAATAAAATAATTGTAAAAATACGTTTCATAAGGATGATATTGTAAAATTGTGAAGTGTTGAGCATAGTTCCTTTATCATTTTATCATACATATTGACAATATTTATCTTTCACCTTCATTTTCTTCACTTCAAAATAGCTTGTAAACGTTATTTTAGTCACAATAAATAAAACTGCATGAGTTTATCATGCAGCCTTGTATTTAGCGATTTACTTTTTGAATAAACACGACTTTTAGATAATTACCTGACTTAAATTCTTTTATTGTTTTAAAATCAGCTGGAAGAGAGAACTGCTCCATCATTTTGTAACGTTCCCCCTTTTCGTTAAAAGCTTTTTCAATAAACGAATGGAATTTTTTCATATCAAAATTACTTGCGTTCGTAGATGCCACAATGACACCATTTGGCTTTGTAAGGGCAATGGCTTCTTTTAATAAATCTTTGTAGTCTTTTGCTGCGCTAAACGTATGCTTCTTCGACTTAGCAAAGCTCGGCGGATCTAACACCACAAGATCGAACGTCATGTTCTTCTTGACTGCATATTTAAAATACTTGAAAACATCTTCTACAATAATGTCTTGTGCCTCATGATCAATTCCATTTACACTAAATTGCTCAATTGTTTTTGCCAAGCTACGATTGGCTAAATCGACACTTGTTGTTTTAGTAGCTCCTCCAAGAGCGGCCGCCACTGAAAATGCGCCCGTATACGAAAACATATTTAGCACGTTCTTTCCTTTTGCATATTTATCTCGAATCGTTTTACGGACGTCTCGCTGATCTAAAAAGACCCCAACCATCGCTCCATCATTTAAGTGAACAGCAAAACGGATACCATTTTCTTTAACAATTAAAGGGAATTCACCTTTATCTCCTGCTACAAAATCATCTTCTTCAATATACTGCCCTTTTACGTTAAAACGTTTTTTTTGGTACAGCCCTTTAAAGTTAGGCGCAGATTTTAAGGCTTCAATGACGTAGTCTTTGAATTGATAAATTCCTTCACTATACCAACTCGTGACGTAATATCCGTCATAATAATCAATAATCAAGCCGCCAATTCCGTCACCTTCACTATTAAATACGCGAAAAGCAGTTGTATCTTCAGACGCATAAAAATCGTGACGAGATGCAATAGCCTGCTGAATTTTTCGTGCAAAAAATGCCGCATCAATTTTCTCACTTTTGTTCTTCGTAAGAATCCATCCGTAGCCTTTATTTTGTTTTCCATAATATCCTTTGGCTAAAAATTGATTCTTCGGAGTCACTAAGTTAATAATAACGCCTTCTTCTTGCAGTTTATGACCATCAATAAGCGCATCTTTTTCAATGAGTGGATAACTCTTGTTCACTTTTTTAATAAAAGCTTCTTTGGCTATAACTTGTACTTCTTTTCTCATGTGTACACCCTATCTATTTAATTTAGTTCATTCTAGTTCTATCCATTTTACGAGAATAATCTACATTTATCTTAACATAGATAACCGGTAATGTTTCTAGTTACAAATAGAAAAGCAGAGGGTGCCTTGAAGCATCCTCTGCTTGATATGAATGAAAAATAAAATGTATGTTTTAAGATGAAAAGTTATGAGCACTCTTGTCCCGTATAAGCATCGAACTTAAGCTTCTGCTGCTTGCTTCCGTTTATTACCGTTACTACGTATACAGTTATTGAGTTCTCTGTTGTAAGCTCAACGTGCTCTACTTTTCCTTCTTGATGTTTTAAAGCAAGAGCTTTTACAGCATTTTCAGTTAATGGCTGAAGTTTATCTTGTTTTATATGTGTGATTTTACCCGAAACAGCATCGATTGTGACTGTATACTCCGTATTATCTTTGATTACTTTTACTGTAAAAATCGCTGCGTTTTGGTCGTATTCTACCATTCTCACGTTACCTGCATATGTAGCCAATGCAAGATCTTTTGCATCTTGTCTCGTTAATAGCTTCACTGCTTGCTTAGAGGTATTAACTACTTTTCCTGTCAAAGCATCTAACGTTACTGTATATTGAGTGCTATCTTTAAGAATCACTGCAACATACTGATTATTGGCTTCTTTAAACTCAAGACTATATACGTAACCACTGTATTGTTTAGCGGCTGCTTCTTTTATTTTTTGCTCCGAAATTGGTTGCAACTCTTTTTTATTCTCATGAATGACTTTTCCTGTAAGTCCATCCACAGTTAACGTATATTCTACTTTTCCATCTACTACAATAATCTTATATTCACGCGTTTCTTTATTAAATGTAATAGATTGAATCGCACCTTTATACTGCTTAGAAACGGATTCTTTCACTTGATTTTGTGTCCATAACTTCACTTCTTGTTTCTTCACTACTTTTCCAGTGCTTGCACTTACTTCTACGATTCTTTGCTCAAGGTTATTCGTTACAATTGTAATCACATAAACGCTTGATTCCTGCTTAAATTCCGTAGATGTGACTGTCCCTTTGCAATCTTGCAGAGCAATGCCTTTTGCCTGCGCTTGGGAGATACTCACATGTTCAATTGTTCCTGCCTTCGCTGTCTTCATTTCTGCAGCGTGACTCGTTGTAATGGAGCCAAATGCAATTGCAGTTCCTAAAGCAGATGTAGACAATATTTTTGTCCATTTAATCATCCTTAAATTTCCTCCTCTTTCACCATTAGACTTTCTATCTAATTTATGGTGTTTTATCTAGTACGCCGTCCATTATGCAAAAGATTTCTGAGAATAAGACGAATAGAAGCTTAAAGTTAGCTGAAGATATAAGAATAGCTACTATTTTTCAGCTTGCTTTCAGCTATTATTCAGTGCTGTTTCAGATAAAAAAGCATAATAGAAAGTAGAGGAGCAAAGGAGTTTTCACCATGATGGAACAACTAAAAGGAATTAAAGTTTTACTTATAGATGACGAACCAACTATTTTACAGTTTTTATCTTTAGGTTTAACAAATGAAGGATTTGATATTAAAGCTGCACAAGACGGGATTGAAGGAATTAATATAGCCAAAGAATTCAAGCCTCATATCGCTATTGTGGATGTTATGCTTCCCGGAATGGATGGATTTGAAGTATGCCGTTTGTTAAAAAAAATGGGGAATATAGCCGTCATCATGCTAACAGCAAAAGATCAAGTAGATGACCGAGTAAAGGGGCTGACTATTGGAGCGGATGATTATATGGTTAAACCCTTCAGTTTTGAAGAACTTCTTGCACGTATTCAAGCTAGAATGCGCAATCAATTTCCTAATTTATTAGATGAAGTATCAATCGGTCCATTTAAAATTGATGACCGCCGAAAAGAAATTAAATACCTTAATCATATACTTGATTTATCTCCTACTGAATATGCATTGTTAAAATTCTTGGTCATTAATCATGGTCTTGTACTAAGTAAATCCACCATTTTAGATCGGGTGTGGGGATATGATTTTGGAGGAGAAGAAAACATTGTAGAAGTATACATTCGATCACTGAGAGAAAAATTACAAGACCATAGCCGAACCGTTATTCGAACGCTTCGCGGTGTAGGGTATCGGATTGATATTTCATGAAGCACAAAGGGTTCTTTCCGCTGAACTCTCTTCGCCTTCAGCTCTTATTCAGAAGTTTGCTTGTTATTTTGAGTTTACTGATACTGATAGGCGTGTTTCAATACGTGTTCATGAAGCAATTTATCTACACAAATAAAATTAGAAGCATCGAGGATCAAATTCATTTGATTCCTGATGATGTGTGGAAGCATGATATTGAAACAAGCCAGAATGTAAAACAATCATCAAGACCCATGGTTTATTTCCCGGGTGTTAATATCACCTTTATTAATCAAAAGATTACCTTTTTAAGGTTGGCTAAGGATCCACATCATTCTTACTTTCCTAAGCTTTCTGCATCTACATATAAACAAGTAATAAAAAATATCAAACAGCCGGACAACACGATGAGCATCATAAAAAAAATCGATGGTCATCAAGAGCAAGTCATTGTTTTAAAACCCATTGTCTTTGATGGAGAAATACAGGGAGTTATTCAAATCGATACTCCAACAGAATCACTAAGAGACCTGTTAATCAGACAAATGATAATCTTTTTAATGCTTTCACTTACTGCAATGACCATTGCTTTTTTTGTTTTTTCTTCTGTTTTAAAGCAGACGTTAATCCCTTTGTTTACTATTACTAAAAAAGTAGAGCATATTAATGCCGGAAGCTTACATGACCGCTTGCCTGTTAATCAAGGACAAATCGAAATGGACAGCCTTTCTCTTTCTATTAATGAAATGCTTGAGCGTCTTGAAGAAGCATTTAAAGCAGAAACAGAAGCCAAAGAACAAATGCGACGTTTTGTTGCGGATGCTTCGCATGAACTGCGAACGCCGCTTACATCTATTCATGGCTTTTTAGAAGTTTTATTAAGAGGGGCTAGCAGTAATCCCGGGCAGTTAAACAACGCATTAAAAAGCATGTATGGGGAGTCCAAAAGACTGCGCAAACTTATTCAGGATCTTCTGCTTCTTGCTCAGCTTGATCAACTTCCGTCGTTTCAAAAAGAAAGCTGTTTTCTAGATGAATTAATTTTAGATATGAAACCTCAATTAATGCTATTGGCTGGGAACAGAAAAGTTTTATTCGACTTCCCAAGCCGCTTATCGTCAGACATTAACAAAGATCAATTTAAACAAGTTATTTTAAACTTATTTTCTAATGCAGTACAGCATACAAACCGACATACTGGAGTTATTCAAGTGATAGGAAAAACAAATGAGAAAGAACTTTCATTAACAATACAAGATAACGGTCACGGCATTCCTCAAGAGCACCTTCCTCATTTATTTGAACGATTTTACAAAGCTGATGCTTCACGCTCTCGAGCATATGGAGGAGCGGGCTTAGGCTTGGCCATTAGCGCATCTATTATAGAGTTGCATGGGGGAAAAATACGTGTAGAAAGCAAATTGAATGTAGGGACCTCTTTTGAAATCGTATTGCCATTAACTTAAAAAAGACGATTGCTTCACAGCAATCGTCTTTTTTATCAAATCAGCATACTTTTCCTGTTTGAGGGCTGATTTTTACAGTATGCTTTACATTGTCTGTTCCTTTGATAACAAACGTGTATGCTTGTTCACTGAATGAAACAGATTGAACCGTTCCTTTGTGCTGTTGAAGAGCAGCTTGTTTAGCTTGTTCTTGCGTAAACTTTACCGCTTCGACTTTGATTACTTTTCCTGTTTCAGCATTTATTTTCACATGGTGATCCTTGTTATCTTTTCCGTGAATTAAAAATGTGTATACATCATTTGCATATGAACTAGACTGAATCGTTCCGCTGCAATTTTTTAATGCGATCGTTTGAATCTGTGTTTTTGTAAATGCAGCGCTTTGAATTTGAATTACTTTTCCACTTTGTGCGTTCACTTTCACGTGATGTTCGCGGCTATCTTTTCCATGAATTAAGAACGTATATACTCCATCATTGAAGCCTACTGACTTAACTGTGCCTCCACAGTTTTTCAACGCTACTGCTTGTGCCTCACTTCGAGAAAAAGATAGTTTTTCAACCTTTACCACTTTTCCGCTGTGTGCATTTACTTTTACGTGATGATCTTGATTATCTTGTCCGTGAATTAAAAACGTATAGGCATTATTTTCAAAAGAAACCGATTGAACCGTTCCTCCGCAGTTCTTTAAGGCAATTGTTTTTGCTTGAGCTTGCGTATATGTTGCCGCTTCGGTATGAGCCGACGCTTTTGTTGAAGTAATGTGCTGGCCGTCTGAAGCAAATGCGCTTGTCATTGAACCAAGAGCGATAGCTGTTCCAATTGTGGCACCTCCCACGGCTTTTGCTACTACTGCTTTTCCTGCTAATACTTTTCCAATCATGATTATACCTCCACGTAATTTCCAATGTATTTACAGCACAAGCTAAAGGTTTTAGCAGCGGTCATTTATCAAATAGCGCTATTGGAGTAACGTTTTTTCTGCTAAAATACCTTTCACTTTTGCTGTACGAGCCAAAGTGCTTCTTGTCGCCTTTAGCTATGTGCTTATTGTAAGAGCGGAACATGAATTCACTATGAAGCCCAGCTGAATGCTATCTGAACAAATTCTGAAAGATAGCTGAATAATTTCTAGTTAAACATGTCATATAAATGTTCAACGTTCTTAACAACAGCTTAACAAATACAATGCTTCTCTTTATGTACTAAGCAACTATCAGCACCCAGGCGAGGACATCAGCGACAAAAATATTACCGCTGTTGATAAAGAAGAGCTGATCAATGCGATGAAAAAAAGCATCGGCATTCAAGAAACAGGTGGTATCGGATACATTTCTGGACTGCCTTCTAAGGACGGCGCTCCTTATAAAAAGCATTAATACTTAATGAAACCACGTCTGTCGTGCTGTGACAGACGTGGTTTTTATATAGCAGAAGTTATTTATAAAACCGTTTACTGTAATCTTAAATATGGTGAATCATTCATAATATTCTTAAAGAAAGCCCCTAATCCTAAACGCATTAGCATATCTATTCGTAGGTGTCAGGTACATTCCTTCTGGCTCATCCTTAATTGCCTATGCCCCACTAATACTAGATACAAAATTCGTTTCAATAAGTATTTCCAGCCAAACAAAATGTCTCGTTCCCTTGCACTTTTCGTTCCATACCATTAAAGTATATATTGGTTGAAGTTTATACTAGCCTTCAACCTGACAGAAGCAATTACACTTTTTAATTTTGGGAATATGTTTCCCCTAAAAGAAAGGGTTTAGATATAAGATGAAAGATAATTTTTGGCATGAGTTGCCGCGTCCGTTTTTTATTTTGGCACCGATGGAAGCTGTGACGGATGTCGTTTTTCGCCATGTTGTGACTGAAGCAGCACGACCTGACGTATTTTTTACAGAGTTTACGAATACGGAAAGCTACTGCCATCCGAAAGGAAAAGATAGCGTAAAAGGACGTTTGACGTTTACAGATGATGAACAGCCAATCGTTGCGCATATTTGGGGAGATAAACCTGAATACTTCCGTCAAATGAGTATTGGCATGGCCGAAATGGGCTTTCGTGGCATTGATATTAATATGGGCTGTCCTGTACAGAATGTTGCAGGAAACGGAAAAGGTTCTGGTCTGATCCGTCGCCCAGATACTGCGGCAGAGATCATCCAGGCAGCCAAAGCTGGAGGACTTCCAGTAAGCGTAAAGACTCGTCTTGGCTATACGCAAGTTGACGAATGGTACGACTGGTTGAAGCACATTCTAGAACAGGATATCGTGAACCTTTCTATTCACCTTCGTACGAAAAAAGAAATGAGCGACGTGGACGCACACTGGGAGCTAATTCCAGAGATCAAGAAGCTTCGTGACGAAGTAGCACCTCATACGCTTCTGACAATTAACGGTG
Source organism: Priestia aryabhattai (assembly GCF_023715685.1). Taxonomy (NCBI): domain Bacteria; kingdom Bacillati; phylum Bacillota; class Bacilli; order Caryophanales; family Bacillaceae; genus Priestia; species Priestia aryabhattai. Next base: position 40,259 of record NZ_JAMBOQ010000005.1, on the reverse strand, counting down.
ATATTCCTGACCGCCAGAAAGGTCTTGAGCTTGCTGAGAAGTACGGCGTTGATGGAATCATGATTGGACGCGGAATTTTCCATAATCCGTTCGCTTTTGAAAAAGAAAAGAAAGAGCACACAAGCGAAGAGCTATTAGAACTTCTTCGCCTGCAGCTAGACCTTCATGACAAGTATTCTGAAGAGCTAGAGCCGCGCCCTTTCAAACCGCTTCGACGCTTTTTCAAAATTTACGTTCGCGGATTCCGCGGCGCAAGTGAATTAAGAAATCTACTCATGAGTACAGAAACAACTGACGAAGTGCGTGCGTTACTTGATGAGTTTAAAGACAGAGCTGGAGTGAAAGAAGACGAAGGATTTTCTGTTTCTTAAGTAAAGGCTGGTTTGCTTAAACCGAATTATTCTAACATTTTATTGGAGAGAAGAGCCTTTTGTTCTTTTCTCTCTTTTTTATAGACGTGTGCTATTTATCCACATATTATAAAAGCTGAGACAGAAGGTTTTACATTTCCTTCTGTCTCAGCTTTTAATGGAAAATATCCACACACTCTATTTATGATAAGGTTCATTTCGAATAATACGAAAAGCTCGGTAAATCTGTTCTACCAATACTAGGCGCATAAGCTGATGAGGAAACGTCATCTTTGAAAAAGAAAGGGCTGCGTTTGAACGTTTCATTACTTGGCTGCTTAACCCAAGCGATCCACCAATGATAAACGCTACTTTACTTTTTCCGTAGGTAGCTAATGAATCAATTTCTTTTGCGAGTTCCTCCGAAGATTTTTGTTTTCCGTTAATAGCTAATGCGATAACGTGAGTATCGTCTGAGATTTTCGCTAAGATGCGCTCTCCTTCTTTTTGTTTCACTTGTTCCATTTCAGATTCACTTAAGTTTTCTGGCGCTTTTTCATCTGCAAGCTCAATAATTTCTACTTTTGCATAGCTTGATAAACGCTTTAAATATTCTTCAATGCCTTGTTTTAAGTATTTTTCTTTTAACTTCCCAATGGTTATAATAGAGATATTCACAGGCTGTTCTCCTCTCCTTTATCTCTTATCCACAGATATTATCCACATATCCACATGTTATATCCACATTTTGTATAGGAATGTTAGTTCCCTACTACGTATGCAGCTTCATTGTCACAATATTCACAGCTTTTTTTGTCAGTGAAATTTTCTATTTTTTCAAAAACCGGCGCTAGCTCAATCTCATCTACCATTATATCCAGCGCTAGTTCTGTGTGTTCTAAACAGCAATATATCTTCATGTATTTACCTTCCTTTCTCTATTCTTTTCATTAAAAAACCACAGGAGTTTATCCCCTGTGGATAACTTTTCTTTTACTTCATTTGTCGCGTTAATTTTACTTCTGTGGATTTCTTTTTGCCATCCCGATAGAACGTTACATTCATTTTATCGCCAATTTCTTTTTCAATATAGAGGTGTTTGCGAAGTGTCGCAATATCCCTTACTTTGCTGTGATCTAACTCAACAATCACATCATATTCCTTCAACCCGGCTTTAGCGGCTGGCGACCCTGGCTCGACTTTTAGAACAGCGACTCCGTTTACTACATCATGTGGTAACTTAAGGGTTTCTTTTAAATGATACCCTGATACCTCACTTAATGATAGTGTACTAACTCCAAGATACGGACGTCTGACTTCGCCATATCGCTCTAAGTCATTAATAATGGGTCTAGCCATATTAATTGGAATTGCAAGACCAATGCCTTCTACTGCTTCTTGAGCAATTTTCATGGAATTAATGCCTATTAATTCACCATCAATATTAACAAGAGCACCCCCGCTATTACCAGGGTTAATGGCGGCATCTGTTTGAATAACTTCTGATTGCCAATCAGGATTTCCATCGCCATTTAAATCTTGAGGAATGACACGGTTAACACCTGAGACAACTCCTTGTGTAACAGATCCAGAAAATTGAAGGCCTAGTGGATTTCCAATAGCAATCACTGGTTCACCAGCTTTAAGCTTATCAGAATTTCCAAAGGTAGCCACTTTTGTCACGTGACCTGCATCAATTTCAAGAACCGCTAAGTCCATTAAATCATCGCTGCCAAGAATTTTAGCTGATACCCTTGTACCGTTACTGAAGCTCACTTCAATTTCATTAGCGCCTTTAATGACATGATAGTTTGTCACAATATAAGCTTTATTACCTTGCTTTTTGTAAATAACACCTGAGCCCGTCCCGACATCAGTTCGTTCATCATTCCAAAAGCTTTCGGAGTTCTGGATGTTTACAACTCCTACAACTGCTGCGTTTGCTTCAGAAACAGCTTTTGTGACGGCCGTAGTGACGTCAAGAGATACTGACTTTTGTATGGTAGATCCTGTTTGTTCATCTCCATTTTCATCAGTTACCCATCCATCTGGCAAAATCCCGTTTCTCACCAAGGCTGGCATAAGAAGCAGTACAATAAGTGCACCTATAATAGCTCCAATCAGAGCAGAAGCGAAATATCCTCTGCGGCGTTTAGGCGGCCGACTATTTGGCTCTTGGCCTTCATCATAATGTTCCACACTATCACCGAACCCTTCATTTATCATCGTGAATGTCTGCATTCACGTACTAAATGAAGTTATTTTTCGCTTCCTTTCTAGAGACTATACATAAACAATATCAGTTGGTCTTTTTGGATCTGTATCACATAGAAGAATATTGTCTTCTACATTGATGTCTTTTTGTTGTAACACTTGCGCAACCGACATACGGGCAATTTCCTTCATGTTATTGTCTTGACTCAAATGCGCTAAGTAAATGCGTTTGGTTTGATCTCCAATCACATCTGCCATCGCAAGCGCCGCATCTTCATTTGACACATGTCCCACGTCGCTTAGAATTCGTCTTTTAATGCTCCAAGGGTAGCGCCCCATTCTCAGCATTTCAACATCGTGATTGCTTTCAAATACGTACATATCGCTATTTTTAATCGTACCTTTCATGCGGTCACTTACATAGCCGGTATCTGTAATAAGGGTTAATTTTTTAGACCCTTGATGAAAGACATAAAACATAGGCTCTGCAGCATCATGCGAAACGCCAAAAGACTCCACTTCCAATTGACCAAACGATTTCGTTTGGCCAATTTCAAAGTGAAACTTCTGTTCCGTATCAATGTTGCCGATCAAGCCATCCATTGCGTTCCACGTTTTTTCATTTGCGAAAATAGGGAGCTTATATTTACGTGCCAGAACACCTAGTCCTTTAATATGGTCACTATGTTCGTGAGTCACTAAAATTCCTGATAAATCCGGGATATTGCGATTTACTTGTTGAAAGAGAGCTTCCATTTGTTTTCCGCTCAGCCCTGCATCAACTAGTAAGGAATGTTCTCCATCACTTACTAAAATCGCATTTCCTGTGCTCCCACTCGCTAGCACGCTGAAATGCAGGCTCATTTATCTCACTCCAAATACTTATTTATTTCCTTTTTTAATGATCTGCCCTTCAAAGGCATTTACAAAATAACTCGTATCTCCATTTACAACAATGTGCCAAGTTGGTGCTAAAACTTGAGAATTTAATAGCGGCAGATCAAACGTATAGTATCCAAACTCTACGTCTGTCACTTTATCTTTCTTTTTCAATTCATCCTTCAAAAACAAATTTTCCAATGCTTTTAAAGGAGACAAAACATCCTGCTCATCATCCAACGTTTTCACAGAACCTAACATCGTTTGTTCATATGAAACAATTTCGCCTTTATCATTTAAATGAGCAATGATCATGCCGTTTTCATTATCATAGATTTTGTGCTTCTTATATTGTTGAAAGAATGTAACTGTTTTTTTCTCTTTATTAACATTCCATAGCTCATAATCCTCACCAGAGAGCACATATCGTTTTAGAAATTGACTTAGCTTTGCTTTTGTATTTTTTTCAGGCACTGAAAAAGGTTTGTCTAATACGCTCCGAATTGTTTTTTCCTCAAGCAGCGCTGCTTTTTGTTCTTTGAGCTTTTTTAAGTCTTCATCTTTAAACAGTTTGCTTTTAGCATTTAACGATGAAGCTTCTTTCACATCTGTAGGTAAATGTTTATATTCAATGCCTTCACTCGTTAATTGTTCTTCAACACTCGACTCTACAAATAGAGAGTACTGATCTTCTTGATGAGTTTTAAATATCTGATAGCCTAAGTAAATATTAAGAATCAAGAAAGTGAAAATAAAGATGGTTTTTGTTCTATTCCAATCCATCGTTATCGCCTCCTTCGGTCGGCGGTGCAATTCGATACCATTTGCTATTATAATAATAGAACCAGGAAGGAACGAGTTTGACAGAATTAGAATTAAACTCAACCGTCTTTTCACCGGTTTTCGGCTGCTGTGACACTTCTTCTAGCTGATAGCCTATTGAAATATCTTTTAACAGATTCGGGTCAAAGTTTTGGTGTTTTTCAATTAATTGAATAACCTTTTGAGATGACTGCAGCTTTTCTACACTCGAATCCTGTACTCTTACAAAACGATAAAGAGGACGACGGTAATTTAAAATCTCCGCATTTCCCCATCTCTGATATATTTCAGTCATTCCCTGATTGCTGTACACTGGATAGTTATCTTTATAATAACGATAGCTAATTTCTTTTGTAATACGATTCCAGCTGTTGAATCGGTAATTAGATTCTGTCCAGCCACCGTGGTCATTAACGAAGCTAAAGCTACGATTTATTAAATTATAATCTTCCATTACCTCGGTCGTGGAATTTACAAGATTCACATATTCCATCACATCTGTCTTCGTATTGACATTAATCACTTTTGTACCTTCGGTGTAGACATCTCGGTTTGTAGACGTTTCTTTCCGTGCATAGTCCGGGTTGTTAAAAAGCGCTTCTTTATATTTTTCAATATCTAAATGCCTCATGCTCGTATAGTAGACTTCACTATTCATCGTAATATTGTTTTCCGGAAGGAAGATATATCGGTTTTTGTTTTCTTTATATACAAGGCTCGGGGCATACGTACGTTTCATTTTATCTTCTAATTCTTTGATATCATCTTTGGCCAAATTCTTGACTGTAACCGAATAAATCTTTTTTTGCTCATAATTCACAAGATATACGCTCACGAAAAAGGAAGGTGTACGCTTAATTTTAATGAGTACACGGTCAAATGTTTGATTAGGCAAAGACGTTTGAGAAAATGAAAAAAGCTGTTGAAATGTTTTCAAAGGGAGCGCGTCTGGATACAACACTTCAATAGAATTACTTCCATGGACATAATTTAAAAATCCATCAGGCGAAATAGCATCCGAAACGTCCGTCACATTCGAAAATTTCCACTTTTTCATTTCATTTACCCATTTGTTTACATCATCTTCATCGTGAGACATGTAGTGATTATCGTTTCGATGATAGAGGACTTCTGTTGGAAGAATATGATCTTCTATTTTACTTTTTGAACTCACTTCAACTTCCTGCAAATGTTGATTTTTTGAAATGACCTTATAAGAAGGCTGATACGTCCATATATGATACGTCATAATTAAACTGGAAGCGACGAGAACAACTAAGATGGCCGTTTTGATATGTTCATATCTCATTCCCATTCGTCATCATTCTCACTTTCAATCGGAAGAGTAAAGTAAATCGTTGTTCCTTTTCCTTCCTGACTATCTGCCCAAATGCGTCCATCGTGTGCTTCAATAATTTCCTTGGCAATAGCAAGCCCTAATCCTGTTCCGCCTAATTTACGCGTTCGTGCTTTATCTACACGATAGAAGCGTTCGAAAATTTTAGCTAAATTTGATTTTGGAATTCCCATACCTTGGTCTTTAATGCTCACAACAATTTCATGTGTATGCTGAGCAATTGAAAATGTAATGGTTCCGCCTTCAGGTGAATATTTTATTGCATTGGAAATAATGTTATCTAATACTTGTGTAATTTTATCTTGATCGATAGCGACATAGATTGCTTCATTTGGCAAGTCGCGCACGAACGAAATACCTTGTTCAATTGTCATTTCAAAGCGATCAATGATGTAATGATAGAACTTCACAAAATTGATTGGGTCACGGCTAAATCGATAGTCTTGGCTATCTAGCTTAGATAATTGAAGCAAGTCGTTAACGAGACGAATCATTCGTTCTGTTTCCGTTTGTGTCACATTTAAAAACGTCGGAGCTAAGTCCTTATCTTGCCAAGCTCCATCTGCAAGTGCATCTAAATAACTGCGCATCGTTGTTAACGGCGTACGCAATTCATGTGAAACATTCGCTACAAATTCTCGGCGATCTTGATCAATTTTCTCCTGCTCTGTAATGTCATGCAGGACAATGATAATCCCGTTAATAAAGCCTGTCTCTTTTTGAATAGCGGAAATGGTAGCTCGTAAAATAAAGGGATCCGATTTTGTACTAAAGTCCAAAATTAATGACTCTTGATTAGCGAGCAAACTTTCAAACGTATGCGTTTCTTCAAGATCTAATAGGGAAACAACTGGATCAGACAAAACCGTTTCACGTGAAACATTTAGCATAGCTGCGGCTGGATCATTAATTAAAATTACTCTTCCCTTTCGATCCGTCGCAATAACGCCGTCCGTCATATGAGCTAATACCGAACTAAGCTTACGGCGCTCTCCTTCTGTAGTTGCCTGTGCTTCTTGAAGCTTTCTTGTTAAGTTGTTGAATGTGAGAGCTAGCTGACCAATTTCATCATACCCGTATACCTTAGCTTTTCTCGTGAAATTCCCTTTGGCCATCTCAAGTGCTTGTTTTCTCATTTCAGACATTGGACGAGTAATCGTCTGAGCTAAAAACACGCCTAAAATAGCTGTAATAAAAAGAGCAATCACCGTACCTGCCTTAAAGATCTGATTGATATTACTCATTTGATCATAAACAGGCTCCATAGAAGCTGTTAAGTAAATAGCACCTAAGATTTCTTCGCTAGACTGAACTTTTCCATTTTTATTAGTTGAATTTGATTGACTGGCACCTACTTTATCCTGTAAACGAATAGGCTGTATCATAACTCTGATTCGCTGTCCGCTTTGATCAACAAATACATTATCAGAGTTCGTTCCTGCTAACAATGCATTTGTAATCGCTAAATCATTTGTCTTTTTACCTATGATCTGTTGAGGATTTGAGTTCGATGTAGCAATAATTCTTCTATTTTGATCAATGACTCTTACTTCAGAGATGTCATTCATATCATTTGAAGCTAAATTGGGTCTTGAAGCAAAATCTCGTAAAATAGTCTTTAAGTCTTCCTCAAGAGTGGGTGAATCATCATCACGATTTTTCACCATTTCTTGTCCAATATTATACGTCAGCAAGTCTGTCCGCTCTTGAAGAGACGTTCGAAAGTTGTTAACTAATTCTTTTTCTAATTGTCTTGCAAAATAGACCCCAATAATTTGCATCGCAATTAAAATGAGCAGCACATAAATCAATACAAACTTTAAATGAATAGATTGCAGGAGCCTTACTTTCTTCATCTAAAATTACTCCTGCTCTGGGCTGCGTAAATAATAGCCTACTCCACGTCTTGTTACAATCCACATTGGATGGCTCGGATTATCTTCAATTTTTTCACGTAATCTTCGAACTGTTACATCTACCGTACGCACATCACCAAAATAGTCATAACCCCATACGGTTTGCAGCAAGTGTTCACGCGTCATGACTTGTCCAATGTGCTTCGCTAAATAATGCAGCAGCTCAAATTCACGATGAGTGAGTTCAATCGTTTCTCCACGCTTAGACACGATATAGGCATCTGGGTGAATAACAAGCGCTCCAATTGTAATTTCATTCGTTTCGCTTTCTTCTGTTGGAACAGCTACCTGCTGATGTCTACGTAAATTAGCTTTTACACGTGCTAATAATTCACGCGTACTGAACGGCTTAGTTACATAATCATCTGCACCTAATTCTAGACCTAAAACTTTGTCAATTTCAGAGTCTTTTGCTGTTAACATGATAATTGGCATATCATATTTTTTGCGCACTTCTCGGCAAACTTCCATTCCATCTTTCTGAGGAAGCATAATATCTAATAAAATCATTTCAGGCTGTACTTCTTCCACTTTTTCAAGTGCTTCTACGCCATCGTAAGCACAAAATACTTCGTAACCTTCTTTTTGCAAATTAAACTTTAAAATATCTGCAATCGGCTTTTCGTCATCTACGACTAAAATACGTTTATCCATGATCATCGTTCTCCTTTATTAGTTGAAGCAAAATATAAAAGATAGTATTCATACTGTTTGAATACCGTAGTTTTATTATACTTGATAACCCTTGAAACGTCACAAGTTCATCCTCTACTATACATGAAGATATATGATTTTCAACCATCTCTAAATACAAAAGTAATATATTACCACAAAAGAGATACAAAGCAAATAACGTTTTCTTTTAAATGTAAATAAAAGAAAAAAGCATGACTTTAAATAAAGTCATGCTTTTTGATGGCTCGGGACGGAATCGAACCGCCGACACAAGGATTTTCAGTCCTTTGCTCTACCAACTGAGCTACCGAGCCAAAATGGCGGTCCCGACGGGAATCGAACCCGCGATCTCCTGCGTGACAGGCAGGCATGTTAACCGCTACACCACGGGACCTCAGTCTATGTGCTATGTATTAAAAATATTAAAAATGACCCGTACGGGATTCGAACCCGTGTTACCGCCGTGAAAGGGCGGTGTCTTAACCGCTTGACCAACGGGCCACGTTGTAACAAAAGTGAGCCATGAAGGACTCGAACCTTCGACCCTCTGATTAAAAGTCAGATGCTCTACCAACTGAGCTAATGGCTCATGTTATATCTCTTAGCGACGTTTATTATAATAACATGATGTTTTATATAAATGCAATAGTTTTTTTAAAACTTTCTTTTTATTATTGAGCTTTTTTTAAAAATCTTGTTAACAAAGCGCCAATTATAAATAAAAAAAGGTTAGCTCACGAGGAGCTAACCTTTTTTATTTAGCTATATACACCACGTAATACATTTGTTTGTGTACGATCTGGACCTACAGAGAAAATAGATAAAGGAATACCTGTTAATTGAGACACGCGCTCTAAGTAGTGGCGAGCATTATTAGGTAACTCATCTAATGTTTTCACACCCGTAATATCTTCTGTCCAACCTGGAAGCTCTTCATATACAGGTTCGCATTCTGCAAGTGTTTTTAAGCTAGCAGGGAATTCTTCCATAATTTCCCCTTTGTAACGGTAAGCTACACAAATCTTTAACGTCTCAATTCCTGTTAATACATCAATTGAGTTTAAAGATAAGTCTGTGATTCCGCTAACGCGACGAGCATGACGTACAACTACACTGTCAAACCAACCTACACGGCGAGGACGACCAGTTGTTGTACCGTATTCACGTCCTACTTCACGGATTTGATCACCAATTTCGTTTGTTAATTCAGTTGGGAAAGGACCGTCACCAACACGAGTTGTATACGCTTTTGATACACCTACAACGTGTTTGATTTTAGATGGACCTACACCAGAACCAATTGTTACTCCACCCGCTACCGGGTTTGAAGATGTAACAAATGGATATGTTCCTTGATCGATATCTAACATAACACCTTGTGCGCCTTCAAATAGTACACGACGTCCTTCGTCTAACGCATCATTTAATACTACTGATGTATCAACAACATATTTTGCCACTTGTTGACCATACTCATAGTACTCATCTAAAATTTCTTCTAATGTAAAGCCTTCTACTTCATACATTTTTTCAAGAAGGCGATTCTTTTCAGCTAAGTTTTGTGTTAATTTTGCTTCAAATACTTCACGGTCTAGTAAATCGGCAATTCGAATACCAACACGTGCTGCTTTATCCATATAAGCTGGTCCAATACCTTTTTTCGTTGTACCAATCTTATTTTCACCTTTACGTTCTTCTTCAACTTCATCTAATTTTAAATGATATGGAAGAATCACATGAGCTCGGTTACTAATACGTAAGTTTTCTGTTGTTACACCGCGATCATGTAAGTATTTTAATTCTTGAACAAGCGCTTTTGGATCGACAACCATACCGTTTCCAATTACACACGTTTTGTCATTATAAAAAATACCTGAAGGAATTAAATGTAACTTATAAGTTTCACCATTAAACTTAATTGTGTGACCTGCATTGTTCCCACCTTGGTAACGTGCAATCACTTCTGCATTTTCTGATAGGAAGTCTGTAATCTTCCCTTTTCCTTCATCTCCCCATTGTGTTCCTACTACAACGACTGAAGACATATCTTAAGCACCTCCGCTTAGTAAGCAACAGCTCACTACGACATAATTTAACCATGGATAAGTGTATCAATTTATCACGCTAAAGTCAATTAAATCCGAACGATTTAATAAAAGTTATTACAAATATATCGTATTTTGCGGAACGAATGCGATAACAATAAAATAAAACCTCTCATATTGAGAGGTTTTATGCACCAGGCGGCACTCCTGCGTCATCAAAGCGCCGCTCGAGATTAACGAATTTATTGTATTCTTTTACGAAGGCAAGCTGTACGGTTCCAACTGGACCGTTACGCTGCTTGGCTATAATAATCTCGATAATATTTTGATTTTCTGTATCTTTTTCATAATAGTCTTCACGATATAAGAAAGCTACGATATCGGCATCCTGCTCAATACTTCCGGATTCACGGATATCAGACATCATTGGTCGCTTATCTTGTCTCTGCTCTACTCCACGGGAAAGCTGTGATAAGGCGATAACAGGAACTTCTAATTCACGAGCTAAAGCTTTTAACGCACGAGAAATTTCAGATACTTCCTGCTGTCGGTTTTCTCCGCTTCGTCCATTTCCTTGAATAAGCTGTAAGTAGTCAATTAAAATCATCCCAAGTCCGCCTTCTTGTTTCAAGCGACGACACTTAGAACGAATTTCACCTACTCGAATACCCGGTGTATCATCAATATAAATCCCTGCATTGGACAAAGACCCCATTGCCATAGTGAGCTTTCCCCAGTCATCAGCTGTAAGCGAGCCTGTACGCAGTCTTTGTGCATCAATATTTCCTTCGGCACACAGCATCCTCATAACAAGCTGCTGAGCACCCATCTCTAAACTGAAGATTGCTACGTTCTCATCCGTTTTCGTTGCAACGTTTTGCGCAATATTTAAGGCAAAGGCCGTTTTACCTACCGATGGGCGGGCCGCTACAATGATTAAATCATTTCGCTGGAACCCTGCTGTCATTCTATCTAAATCACTAAACCCGGTTGGGATACCTGTAATGTCACCTTTTCGATTGTGAAGAACTTCGATATCATCGTACGTTTGTACAAGTACATCTTTGATATTTTGAAACACACCGCTGTTTTTACGCTGTGCTACTTCTAAAATGTTTTTTTCCGCTTCATTTAATAAAACTTCTACTTCGTCTTCCCTTGCATATCCTTCTGAAGCAATATGCGTTGCAGTACGAATTAAACGGCGTAAAATCGACTTTTCTTCTACGATTTTACCGTAATACTCTACGTTTGCAGCCGTTGGAACAGAGTTAGCTAAATCACTTAAATACGATACGCCGCCAACTTCTTCTAGGATTTTTTGGTCAGCTAATTCAGACGTTACCGTCACCAAATCAACCGGTTCACCTTGGTCAGAAAGTTTCAGCATACATGTAAAGATTTTCTGATGCGATGCCCGATAAAAATCTTCAGGTATTAGCAGTTCAGATGCTAAGGTTAAAGAAGAAGGCTCTAAGAAAATGGCCCCTAATAGCGCTTGCTCTGCTTCAATATTCTGAGGCGGAAGACGATCAGCAAAAAGATCACTCATATTTCTATGCCCCTCTTATATTCTTTCAGTATTTTCTTTCATCATAAATGTTGGCGCGAACAAATACAAGTCCGCGCCAACCCTTTATATTATTTACTTATTTCTCAATCGTGCGTTTATTTTTGTTCAGTCACGTGTACCTTTACAGTAGCGGTTACTTCCGGATGTAATTTAACCGGTACATTTGTGTAGCCTAATGCGCGAATTGCATCGTTTAATTCAATTTTACGCTTATCTACTTTAATGTTGTGCTTTTTCTTTAATTCTTCAGCAATTTGTTTGCTTGTGATAGAACCGAATAAACGGCCACCTTCACCAGATTTTGCTTTTAATTCAACTGTTAGTTCTTCAAGAGTTGCTTTTAACTCTTTGTTTGCTTGAAGTTCTGCAGCTGCATCTTTTTGCTCTCTATTTTTTTGTGCTTCTAATACTTTTACATTACCGCCTGTAGCTTCAACAGCATAACCATTTTTTAATAAGAAGTTATGTGCATAACCGTCTGAAACATTTTTTACTTCACCTTTTTTGCCTTTTCCTTTTACATCTTTTAAGAAAATTACTTTCATGATTTTTTACCTCCATCTAAGTACTCATCAATTGCTTGTTTAAGCCGTTCTTCAGCTTCATCCAAACTAATGTCTTGAAGCTGAGTAGCAGCATTCGTTAAGTGGCCTCCGCCTTGGAGACTCTCCATAATAACTTGTACATTGATATCTCCAAGCGATCTAGCACTAATGCCAATTAGATTATCCCGTCGCTTAGAAATAACAAACGAAGCAACCACTCCGCTGATTGAAAGCAGCGTATCCGCAGCTTGCGCAATTAACACTTGATCATACATTTTGTTTGGTTCGGCTCGTGAAATGGCGATACCTGCTGTATAAATCTCTGCATGTTCAATAAAGCGCGCTCGCTGTACATATTGCGTGATATCTTCTTTTAAAAACTTTTGAACAAGAACCGTATCTGCGCCTTGAGAACGTAAAAAGGACGCTGCATCAAACGTACGAGATCCCGTGCGTAATGTAAAGCTTTTTGTATCGACAATAATACCGGCTAAAAGTGCTGTTGCTTCTAGCATATCAATTTTAAATCGTTTTGGCTGGTATTCAAGAAGCTCAGTAACGAGTTCTGCTGTTGAGGAAGCATATGGCTCCATATAGACAAGAAGAGGATCTTCGATAAAGTCTTCTCCTCGTCTATGGTGATCAATGACCACGACATTTTCAATACGATTTAATAATCTTTCTTCAATAACGAGCGACGGCTTATGCGTATCTACTACTACTAAAAGAGTATCATCACTCACAAGATTTAAGGCTTCTTCAGGCGTAATAAATCGTTCCCACAGGCCTTCTTTCTTTTTAATCTCTTCTAGCATTCGCTGAACACCTGTATCGATATGATCAGGATCTAATACGATAAAACCGTCTTTCTGATTTACTTGCGCTACTTTTAATATCCCAATAGCAGCTCCTACAGCATCCATATCCGGATACTTATGACCCATGATAATCACTTTTCCACTCTCTGTAATGAGCTCTTTTAACGCGTGAGAAATAACTCTTGCACGCACGCGCGTCCGTTTTTCCATTGGGTTTGTCTTGCCCCCAAAGAATTTTACTTTTCCATTCGGCTGTTTAATCGCTACTTGATCTCCACCCCGACCTAAGGCTAAATCCAAGCTAGATTGAGCCAAAGTACCTAGTTCAGGTAAATCAGCAGCGCCAGCTCCGATACCAATGCTCAATGTAAGCGGTATATTTTGTTTAGACGTCTCTTCTCGAACTTGGTCTAAGATAGAAAATTTACTTCGCTCTAAATGAATTAAGATTTGTTCATTCATAATCGCAATAAATTTCTCAGAAGACGTACGTTTAATAAAGATACCGTATTCTTGAGCCCAATTATTTAACATAGAAGTTACGTGGCTATTCAAGTTACTTTTAACTTGATCATCCATTCCTTGCGTTAGTTCATCATAATTATCTAAAAAGATAATTCCTAAACTTGTTCGTTCTTCTTCATACAATTTTTCGATTTCCATTTGCTCTGTAATATCAAAGAAGTACAGTAAGCGCTCGTCTCGTTTAATCACCACTTTGAATTTCCGATCATGTAACGTAACAACTTCTGTTTCCACTTCTTGTTTGATCAGTGGAATAATACTTTCGGCTACATCGTATAATGATCTTCCCACTAGTGTGTCTTCACCCAGACAAGATGCTAGAAAAGGATTTGTCCATTCAATTTGATATTCATCATTAAATAACATAATCCCAATCGGCATTTCCATTAATGCCTCTTCGCCTACTTTTTTCAGCCGATGAGACAGCATTGAAATATAGGTTTCAAACTCATCGGACAGCATTCGCTCCATTCTCATGTATAGAAAAAGACAGGCTAGTAGTAATATAAAGCCTATCATTCCTATGATCCAATTATGATAGGTCACGATACCTACTAAAATCAGGGCTATACTATACAATGAGTAAAATGGATAGCGAATGACGTTCTTTTTTGTAAAGACAGGCATCCATTTCAGCTCCTACTTTTTTAAGTTCCACAATATCTACTTTTTTGTGTCTAATTGTTTTCTTAAATTAAATCCTAAATCAATTATACCTAAGATACGCACAATTTGAAGGATAATTGGAATAATTAATGCTAAAATTGTTACAACAATTGGAATTGCTTTGGTATACCCTTTTTGATGTGAGAAATAGAAAATAAAAGAGATCCCTTGAACAACTACTAATATTTGTAACAGTGCAAGCATATTTAAAATTACAATATACATGAAAGATCCGTGTTCAAAATTAAACATAGGAAAAGTCAGTACCAATGCAATTAAATAATACCAAAGAACACTTTTAGGTAATTTTAATGTACGAATAGGGGGAAATTTTTCTACTTCATGACCTAACCGTTTTAATATGGGTGCAGCTATAGCCTGAGTAATTAGTGAAAATACTGCACTTACGACTACCAAAAATGTAGGAATTATATATTTTAACATGGAAATAGAGTCTTTTGTTCTTTCAATTTGCTGCTGACTTACACTCTGACCTAAGCTTTCCGATAACTTTACACTTCGATCGATAGACTCATTCACTGTAGTGGCCCATTGATCTGCTGATAGATTTATATGTAATAACGAGATAGTTAAGACAAACCATAATAAAAATCCAAATGCGAAGGCAGTGGTACCTCCTAATAAAGTAATATACCTTGACTGCTTTTTAGCATAAAGCACACCTATCATTGTTCCCCCTATCCCAAATATAAAGGTAATAGGTAATGCTTTTAACGTTCCAAACAAAATAGTCAGTAAAACAGCTACGATAAAAAAGAGAACAGCTTTTCCAAATCCATGTCTCATAGTAAAAACGATAAAGGGTACACCTAATACGAAAGCCAAAATCACTCCCAAAAGAGGTATATAGAGAGACGCTAACAACAGCGCCACAAACAGCGCTAAAAGAGCTGCTCCTTCTGTAATATATCGAATTCCTTTCACAACTTCACCTCGTTGATATAGACTATTATTTATTTTATCGATTCAATTCATAAGAAGCAACTATTTGGCAAAAGAGCACCTATGTAATGTAAAAAGAGGCAGTAAGGATTCCCTTACTGCCTCTTTTTATACCGTTCATTATTCACCAGAAACATATGGTAATAATGCCATTTGACGAGCGCGTTTGATAGCGATCGTTAATTTACGTTGGTATTTAGCGCTTGTTCCAGTTACACGACGAGGTAAAATTTTACCACGCTCTGAAACGAATTTTTTAAGCATATCTACATCTTTGTAATCGATGTGAGTGATGCCGTTTGCTGTGAAGAAACAAACTTTACGACGTCTGTTGCGTCCACCTTTACGTCCACCTGCCATTTTGATACGCCTCCTTCCGCTTAAAAGTTTCTATAAAATTTTATACTCCGGATAATCTACTGCGAATTAAAACGGTAAATCGTCATCTGAAATGTCAATTGTCTCGCCATTATTTGCAAATGGATCATCATCAACGCGAGTATAACCTTGATTACCTGAGTTACGGTTCTGATTATCTCCAAATGGAGAGCCTTGTCCAGATCCTCCAGTGTTAGCAAAGTTACTGCGTTGCGTATCCCCACCGCCACTTTTCGGCTCTAAAAATTGCACACTTTCTGCTACAACTTCTGTTACGTATACGCGACGACCGTCTTGTCCTTCGTAACTGCGAGATTGTAGTCGACCATCAACACCAGCTAAACTTCCTTTTTTAAGGAAATTCGCTGCATTTTCAGCCTGACGACGCCATACAACACAATTGATGAAGTCAGCTTCACGTTCACCTTGCTGATTTGTAAATGTGCGGTTTACCGCTAAAGTGAATGTTGCAACCGCTGCTCCACTCGGGGTATAACGTAATTCAGGATCTTTGGTTAAGCGTCCTACGAGAATTACGCGATTCATCATCAGAACCACTCCTTAAGGAAATAAAACCCATTTATTTAAACGTTTAATTATGCTTCTTGTTTAACAACGATATGACGGATAATGTCTTCGTTGATTTTCGCAAGACGATCAAATTCAGAAACTGCTTCTGAAGTAGCCGCCACGTCAAGAATCATGTAGTAACCGTCACGGAAATCATTGATTTCGTATGCTAAACGACGTTTACCCCATTCTTTAACATTTGCGATTTCAGCACCATTATCAGTTAATACGCCGTTGAAGCGCTCAACTAATGCTTTCTTTGCTTCGTCATCAATGCTTGGACGGATGATGTACATTACTTCATACTTTCTCATCACTGTCACCTCCTTTTGGTCTAACGGCCCGAAACGGGCAAGGAGCAATAAAATATTACTCACGAATTAAAATTATAGCACACTACCATAGGCAAAGCAATACGCATTGCCGGCTGTTTCGTAAATATACGCTCATATTTTCGCCAAAGAAAAAAGCCGAAAGAAAATATCTTCTTTCGGCTTTTAATCTTATACGTTAAAGCGGAAATGCATAACGTCTCCGTCTTTTACGATGTATTCTTTTCCTTCTAAACGTACTTTTCCAGCTTCACGAGCCGCTCCCATTGTTCTAGCAGTCAATAAGTCCTCGTATGATACCGTTTCTGCACGAATAAATCCACGTTCAAAATCTGTATGAATAATACCTGCACACTCAGGAGCTTTCATACCTTGTGTAAACGTCCACGCGCGTACTTCTTGCTCACCAGCAGTAAAGTACGTAGCTAATCCAAGTAAATCGTACGCTGCACGTACAAGCTGATCTAGACCTGACTGTTCAATGCCTAGTTCTTCAAGGAACATTGCTTTTTCTTCTCCTTCAAGTTCAGCAATTTCAGATTCAATGCGTGCGCAAACAACAATTACTTCTGCACCTTCACTTGCCGCATACTCACGCACTTTTGCTACATATTCGTTAGCAGATGCATCGGCTACTTCATCTTCAGAAACGTTTGCTACATAAAGAATAGGTTTGATCGTTAGCAAATGAAATTGTTTTACTAATTTCATTTGTTCTTCTGTAAATGAAACAGCACGAGCTGGCTGGTCACTTTCAAATGCATTCTTTAGTTTCTCTAGAATTTCGTATTCATACATTGCTTCTTTATCTTTTTGTTTAGCCATTTTTTGAACACGGCCAATACGCTTCTCTACCGTTTCTAAATCTGCTAAAATTAACTCTAAATTAATTGTTTCAATATCTGAAATAGGATCTACTTTTCCTGAAACGTGCGTAATGTTCTCATCTTCAAAACAACGCACAACGTGACAAATTGCATCTACTTCTCGAATATGAGATAAGAATTTATTTCCCAGTCCTTCACCTTTACTAGCACCCTTTACGATTCCAGCGATATCTGTGAATTCAAATGCTGTTGGAATTGTTTTTTTAGGTTTTACAAGCTCTGTAAGTTTTTGAAGACGATGATCGGGCACTTCTACAATACCCACGTTAGGATCAATCGTACAGAAAGGGTAGTTCGCAGATTCTGCGCCCGCTTGTGTAATTGCATTAAATAATGTTGATTTTCCAACGTTAGGAAGACCAACAATTCCAGCTGTTAAAGCCATATATTTATTCACTCCTCTTTATATATCCGAAACAAGTTAACCTGTCACAATTATAGTGAGTCAACTTTTGAAATACAAGTTTGATAAAGAACCTTTAGTCGCATCGCGTTAAGGTGCTTCATTTTGTCCCACCTTACAGTATAAGGCATAAACATAGAAAATGCATGAGGTTATTCCTCATGCTTTACAAGAATTTTTTTCATTTTACGTGCAAAATCACGTCTTGGAATCATTACGCTATGGCCGCAGCCTTCACATTTAATACGGATATCCATTCCCATTCGAATGATTTTCCATTCATTTGTACCGCAAGGATGAGGTTTTTTCATTTCCACAACGTCATTTAAACCAAATTCTTTTTCCGTCATCAGCTCTCTCCTCCTTATTTCCCTTTCAACGTCGACGAATGCTGTGCTTCTTCTGTACGATTATACATAACCATACGAGGAAATGGAACTTCAATGCCATGTTCATTTAGCCTTGTACGCACTTCTTTACGAATCATACGAGAAATATGGAAATGTCTCATTGGTTTTACTTCGCTTGTAATCCTCATTGTTACTTCAGTTGCATGGATATTTTGAACCCCCAGCAATTCAGGAGTTTTAACCATATCTTCATAGCGACTTGGCAATTCTTCTAACAGTTCTAAAATCACTTGTTCTGCTTTTTGTATGTTTTCTTCATAAGAAATGCTTACATCAACGAAAGCTACGCTGTTATGTAAAGAAAAATTAGTGACCTCCACAATACTGCCATTGGGCAAAATATTAATTTCGCCTGTCCAACTCTTAATCTTTGTGGTTCGCAAACCAATTTCTTCTACGGTTCCCTCAAATGTTCCTACTCGAACATAATCGCCAACGGAGAACTGATCTTCAAAGATAATAAAAAATCCCGTGATGATGTCTTTCACTAAGTTTTGAGCACCAAACCCTACCGCAAGCCCTACAATTCCAGCCCCCGCTAGCAATCCACGAACATCTACCGATAATGTTTCTAAAATCATAACTCCCGCAACGAAATAAATAGCATAAGAAAAAATATTCTGAAGCAAACGGACCATCGTAGCTTCTCGTCGCTCAGAAATACGCAGAGGACTATTTGTGCGAACCTCTACAAATTTATTTAACGCTTTCTTTCCAATCCGAATTAAAAACATGGAAATAAGCAGAATCAACAGAATTTTTATAAATCCTTCTCCAATATGTGCCCACGTTTCTTCTTGAAAAAATGGCTCAAACACGTTCTTAAAAACTGACTTCAACGAATTCATACTACATGTAGCTCCTATCGTAACATAATCTACATACGAGAAAGTTTTAATCTATTGTAGCAAGTTTCTATGAACTTTTGTAGCGATTTCGAAATGGATACAATAGAACGGCTGTTACTAAAAACAAATTGACGATTCCATACATTGGATACAAAACGGCAATCAAAGTAGAAAAACCTAACTTTGTAAAGGGGATCATTAAAAGTAGCCAGCAGGCTGCCAGTTTCCAAAGAGATTGTACCTTTTCAGTATGAAAACGTGCGGTCAGTCCTAAGATTCCCGACACGGCTGTTGTATAAATTGCAATGAGCAAAACAATGCTCATTAAAAACAGCATCGTATAAGGAAAGTCTTTAAGAATAGCGAATAATGGAATTTCATAAGAAGAAAGAAGGCCTGAAACTTGAATAAGTGATTCATTATAAATAAAGGAGAGCCCTCCTAATAAAAAGCCACTGCCAACACTTGCAATATAAATCTCTTTTTTGCTTTTAATTTCCTGTCCAATTGTAGATAATACCGCGACAAGAGGAAGAATATTTAATGCCGTAAAGGTAAAAGCAGCAGGCCAATTATGCTGAAGATGCCAATCAGTTACTCCAGGATGACGCAAAACAAACGTAAGAAGTACGCCAGCTAGTCCAATCATTAAGATTGGCATAACGACGGAATTGATAGAAAGAAGCCCATTTAATCCTCTTGAAAAAACAAAGACGATAAATGCACTAAGAGCGCCAATTCCCCACCAGTAAGGAACATGCCACATTTCCAATGTCGCCCCACCGCCCGCGATCATAATCACCGTTGTAGTAAACAAATAAAAAACGATTAAAACATCATAGGCTGCAGCCCATTTCTTTCCTATTAATTCAATTAGCACTGGGTAAAATTGATTGGTTCGGTAGCGATAGCTGATTTGCATAATCACATTGCAAGAAATCGCAAAAATAATAGAAAATAGAAAAATAGCAAGTCCGCTTTCTTCGCCAAAAAACTGCCATAGCTCTCTCCCTGAAGCATATCCAGCGCCTATCATGGTTCCCATAATTAAGAATATCCATTTACATCCTGCTCTCCACATCGATTTTCCCCCAATCCATGAAATATATGTATAGAATCTTCAAAATCTTCGTATACTGTTACTATTATGTATAAGGAGTGGACCCTATGAATTTAAAATCTCCCTTCTTTGAGAAGACACAACATTCAACCCGCGTATTTCATGATGAAGAATCTGCTACAAAGAAGCTGAGTACACAGTTACTATCTTTACTTCCAACGCAGAAAGACAGACCAATTGTTTTTGTATGTATTGGAACGGACCGTTCAACTGGGGACTCATTGGGTCCATTAGTCGGAACGAAACTGAATGAAAAAAAGATTTCATCTTTTCATATTTTTGGAACGTTAGAAGAGCCTGTTCATGCTGTTAATTTGAAAGAAACGTTAAAACATATCCAAAAGCTTTTCCCGAATCCTTTTATTATTGGAATTGATGCTTGTTTGGGTCGGATGAAAAGCGTAGGCTCTGCATCACTTGGAATAGGACCCGTTAAACCAGGAGCAGGAGTTAATAAGGAATTGCCGCCAGTCGGGGATATTCATATAACAGGGGTTGTCAACGTGAGCGGATTTATGGAGTTTTTCGTCTTGCAAAATACGAGGCTTCATCTCGTTATGTGCATTGCCGATTTAATTGCGCAAAGCATTGAGACTGCGCACAACGAACGAGAGAAAGCGTTTAATGCTTCTCCGGTTTACCAAACTGTAAGACACTATAAACAATAAAAAAGGCTGTCCTAAAACTAGGACAACCTTTTTTTATACAGAAGATTTATTGGTCTGAGAAAGATCATTAAATAATTCAAGAAGACGGTTTAAATCTTCTTTAGAGAAAAACTCGATTTCAATTTTTCCTTTTTTCTTGCTTTGTGTAATGTGAACGGAGGTACCAAAACGCTCACGGAGCTGTGTTTCACTTTGTTTTATAAATAAATCTTTATCTTTTTTAGTTTTTGATGTTTCACGTGGAACGGCTTTATTTAAGTGGGCAATATAAGCCTCTAGCTGTCTGACATTCAATTGTTCCTTGCGTATTTTTTCGACTACTTTAGGTAGAAGAGCTTTATTTTTTAAACCGACTAGTGTACGCCCATGTCCCATAGACAATTCATTAGTAGAAATGAGGGCTTGAATTTCCTCAGGCAGTTGCAAGAGGCGAACATAGTTAGCAATATGAGGTCGGCTTTTTCCTAGTCGTGTAGCAAGTTGCTCCTGTGTCATATCGAGCTTATCCATAAGCAATTGATAAGCGGTTGCTTCTTCAATTGGCGTCAAGTCTTCACGCTGTAAATTCTCCAACAAAGCTAGTTCCATCATTTGCTTTTCTGAAAAGTCTTTTATAATGACAGGAACAGTAGCAAGGTCGGCTTCTTTAGCAGCTCTAAATCGTCTTTCACCCGCTAAGATTTCATAGCCTTTAATGCTTTTGCGAGCTACAATAGGCTGTAAGATGCCATGATGTAAAATGGATTGCTTTAACTCATTAATTGCTTCCTTATTAAACGTTTTACGTGGTTGATAGGGGTTGGGTCTGAGTTCGTGAATAGCAACTTCCTGAATTGAATCATCAGCCTGTGCATCTAAGCCTGAAAATAAGGCATTAATTCCTTTCCCTAATCCTTTCGCCATTATAAATCACTTCCTTTGCAAGTTCCGTATAAACTGCGGCCCCTCTAGATCTTGCATCATATAAGATAATTGGTTCACCATGACTAGGCGCTTCGCTCAAACGAACATTTCGAGGAATAATCGTTTGATAAACGCGATCCTGAAAGTATTTCTTCACTTCTGCTGTGACCTGCAGTCCTAAATTTGTGCGTGCGTCGAGCATAGTCAGTAATACACCTTCGATACGCAGTTGATTATTCAAATGTTTTTGGACTAATCTAACGGTATTTAGCAATTGACTTAATCCTTCAAGCGCGTAATATTCACACTGTACAGGTATTAAAACAGAATCAGCCGCAGTTAACGCATTTAATGTAAGTAAACCAAGAGAAGGGGGACAATCAATAATAACATAATCAAAGTGATCTTTCACCGTTTCTAAAGCTCTCTTAAGTCGAACTTCACGTGAAATAGTCGACACTAATTCAATTTCTGCACCAGCTAATTGAATGGTCGCGGGAATGATTGATAAATTTTCAACCGCCGTTGAACGCACAACGTTTTTGGCTTCCATATCTTCCACTACTACATTATAAATACATTCATCTACATCTGCTTTATCTATGCCAACTCCACTGGTAGCGTTACCCTGTGGATCTCCGTCTACAAGTAGAACCTTTTTTCCTTGTTCAGCTAAACAAGCTCCTAAATTGACAGCGGTTGTTGTTTTTCCAACTCCGCCTTTCTGATTCGCAACTGCCACAATTTTCCCCATGTTGTCACCTACTTTCATTTCCATCCCATTTGTCCAGACAGTTTGATTGTTCATTGAATTTTCTGACGAAAAACTTTGATAAAAAAGCCTCATCAAAAAAAGATGAGGGCTATTTCTTTATTTTTTCGGAATCTTAATAGTAAACTGAAAATATTCATCAAACTCTTCTTCTTCCGTGTTTAATGAAATACCGCTGTCACTAACCATTGTTAACGATTGACGAATTGTATTCATTGCGATACGCGTATCTTTACTAAACGCTTTTCTTTGTGCTTTTGGCTTTTTAACCTGCGTTTCTAACAATTTAACTACTCGATCTTCCGTTTGTTTTACATTTAATTGTTTTTCAATAATCTCAGCTAATACTTGAAGTTGTTTTTCTTGATTTTTGAGGGGAATGAGCGCTCTAGCATGTCGCTCTGTAATCAATTTTTGTTTGATTGCTTCTTGTATTTCAACAGGAAGCTTTAACAAACGAAGCTTGTTTGCAATTGTGGATTGGCCTTTTCCTAAACGTTGAGCTAATGCCTCTTGGGTAAGATTATGTAACTCAATTAACTTTGCGTAGGCTAGTGCTTCTTCGACAGCCGTTAGCTCTTCACGTTGTAAGTTTTCTATTAAAGCCACAGAGGCCGTTTCTGTATCGTTAAAATATTTCACAATTGCAGGAACCGTATCCCATCCTAAGCTTTGTACAGCTCTCCATCGACGTTCTCCAGCAATCAATTCATATTCTTCACCCTCAGTCGGTCGAACCACAATAGGTTGAATAATACCGTGTGTATGAATAGTAAGAGCTAGCTCTTCAATTTTTGCTTCATTAAACACAGTACGCGGCTGATAACGATTCGGAATAATACTTGAAACCCTAATTTGTTTTACTTCATCTCTTAAAACTTTTTCGACATTTTCATCTTGGACAGTTTCAATCTCTACATGAACATCCTCATCTTTTTCTTTTAAATTAAAAAAACGTGAAAAAGCAGATTTCATAGTCCCACACCACCTTCAGGAAAATCCCGCCTTAAACTAATTCGATGTTTTTTAATCATATCCTGCTTTCTAAACAGAAAATATAGAGAAGAAAATGTTTCATATGAAACATTTTCTTCTCTATCTATTTACCGCCTACTCTAATGGAAGCTTAACTGGGGTACCAGGTTTTCTAGGATATTTTTTAGGCGTTTTCTTTATTTTGTCTATTAAAATAATGTAACGTTCACTTTGCTCCAAAGGCAATTGGAAATGTTCAATCGACTTCA
The DNA here is from genome assembly GCF_023715685.1 of Priestia aryabhattai. Classification (NCBI taxonomy): domain Bacteria; kingdom Bacillati; phylum Bacillota; class Bacilli; order Caryophanales; family Bacillaceae; genus Priestia; species Priestia aryabhattai. Next base: position 16,376 of record NZ_JAMBOQ010000005.1, on the reverse strand, counting down.
CTTTTCCACCTAATACTTGAAATGATTTTTCTCCATTTTTTAATTCCTCAGGGGCAGAAGCGCCTTTCATTGCTAAAAAGCGTCCTTGTTCTTTAACAAGCGGTAAACAGAATTCATTAAGAACCGAGATACGTGCCACAGCTCTTGCCGTTACAAGATCAAATGATTCACGAATGGTTTCTTTTTTACCAAATGTTTCAGCTCGATCGTGACATAATGTGACATTGTCTAGTTCAAGCTCATTTACAAGGTGCGTTAAAAACGTAATACGCTTTTGTAACGAATCAACGATTGTTACATGCAAATGCGGGAAGCAAATTTTGATCGGAATACTTGGGAATCCCGCTCCTGCACCTACATCACACATGGATTCAATTTCTGTAAAGTCTTGAAAAAAAGCAGCTGAAATAGAATCGTAAAAATGCTTTTCATACACTTCACCGTGATCAGTGATAGCAGTTAAATTCATTTTTTCGTTCCATTCCACTAAAACTTGATAATACTTTTCAAATTGATTCAGCTGTTTAGAAGAAAGAGAAATTCCCTTTTCTTCTAATAGCTGTTGAAACTGTTGAATATTCATTGAGTTTCCCTTTCTTCGCGCCTAAGAATTTTAATCATTTGATACTTTAGCGATGCGTCCTTGTTCAATATAAACAAGTAAGATTGAAATATCAGCTGGGTTGACTCCAGAAATACGTGAAGCTTGCGCTACCGTTAGCGGACGCACTTGGTTTAATTTTTGTCGTGCTTCTGTAGCTAAACCATTAATTGCATCATAATCGATATAATCAGGAATCTTTTTGTTTTCTAACTTCTTCAAGCGTTCAACTTGTTGAAGTGATTTCTGAATATACCCTTCGTATTTCACCTGAATTTCTACTTGTTCAGCTACTTCAGGATCTACCGTCTCATCAGCTGGTGCTAATTGATGAATATGAGTATACGTCATTTCAGGACGACGAAGTAAATCTGTCGCACGAATGCCATCTTTTAATTCGCTGCCGCCAGCTTCTTTAATCAGTTGCTGAACAGCTTCATTCGGCTTAATAATAAAGGAGAAAAGACGTTTCTTCTCTTGCTCGATTTCCGCTTTCTTTTGTTCAAATTTAGCATAGCGCTCATCGCTGATTAATCCCAGTTCACGACCAATTTCAGTAAGGCGTAAATCAGCGTTATCGTGACGAAGCAATAAACGATATTCTGCACGGGATGTTAGCAGACGATACGGTTCATTTGTTCCTTTTGTTACTAAATCATCCACCAATACACCGATGTAAGCATCAGAACGTCCTAAGATGACTTCTTCTTGTTCCAGCGCTCTTCTTCCCGCGTTAATTCCAGCAAGAAGACCTTGGCCTGCAGCTTCTTCATAACCAGATGTTCCGTTAATTTGTCCAGCCGTATAAAGATTTTTAATTTTCTTCGTTTCAAGCGTTGGCCATAACTGAGTCGGAACAATCGCATCATATTCAATAGCATAGCCCGCACGCATCATTTGGACTTTTTCAAGACCAGGAATTGTCGCAAGCATTTGACGCTGTACGTGCTCAGGAAGACTTGTTGATAGCCCTTGAACATATACTTCTTGCGTATTTCGTCCTTCTGGCTCTAAGAAAATTTGGTGGCGTGGTTTATCATTAAAGCGCACAACCTTATCTTCAATAGATGGACAGTAGCGCGGTCCAGTACCTTTAATCATCCCAGAATACATAGGAGATAAGTGGAGGTTGTCATCAATAATTTGATGAGTTTGTTCACTTGTATATGTTAACCAGCAAGGCAATTGATCTGTAATGTACTGTGTTGTTTCATATGAGAAAGCACGAGGCACATCATCCCCAGGCTGAATCTCCGTTTTGCTGTAATCAATAGTTGAGCTATTAACACGAGGTGGAGTTCCTGTTTTAAAACGGACCATGTCCAGTCCTAACTCCTCTAAGTGTTCAGAAAGCTTAATAGCCGGTTGTTGATTATTAGGACCGCTTGAATATTTTAGTTCACCTAAAATAATTTCTCCGCGTAAGAATGTTCCTGTCGTAATAACAACTGTTTTTGCTTTATACACAGCTCCCGTTTGAGTGACAACGCCCGTACATACACCGTCTTCTACGATTAACTGTTCTACCATGCCTTGCATAAGCGTTAGATTTTCTTCATTTTCTAACGTTTTTTTCATTTCATGCTGATAAGCAAATTTATCCGCTTGAGCTCTAAGTGCTCGAACAGCCGGACCTTTTCCTGTATTTAACATTCTCATTTGAATATGAGTTTTATCGATATTTCTACCCATTTCTCCGCCAAGAGCATCAATTTCACGCACGACAATACCTTTTGCAGGACCGCCTACAGAAGGGTTACAGGGCATAAACGCAACCATGTCTAAGTTGATGGTCAACGTTAACGTTTTAGCACCCATACGCGCAGAAGCAAGTGCCGCTTCACAACCTGCATGACCTGCTCCAATGACAATAACATCATATTGTCCGCCTTCATATTGCATAATAGTAGCCTCCTTTAATAATCTATTTTCCTAAACAGAATTGAGAGAACAACTGATCAATTAAGCTTTCGTGAACAGCATCACCAATAATTTCACCTAATAGTTCCCACGTTCTTGTTAAATCAATTTGGACAATATCGATTGGAACACCACTTTCAATGCCTGTGATGGCCTCATCGATAGCTCCTCTTGCTTGCGTTAAAAGCGCAATATGTCTCGTATTAGATAAATACGTTAAATCTTGAGATTCAATTGTTCCTCCAAAGAAAAGAGCTGCGATTGCTTCTTCAAGCTGATCTACTCCTTGTTCTTGAAGAAGCGAAGTCGTCACTACTGGATGATCACCAGCAAATTGCTGCACTTCATCTAGATTAATTTTTTGCTCAAGATCTGTTTTATTCACAATCACGATAACGTCCATGCCTTTTACAGCTTCAAATAGCTTTTTATCTTCGTCCGTTAGTTCTTCATTGAAATTCAACACAAGCAAAATTAAATCTGCTTCTTTCAAATACTGACGGGAGCGTTCCACACCAATTCGTTCTACAATATCTTCTGTTTCACGAATTCCAGCTGTATCAACTAATCGTAGAGGAACTCCTCGCACATTAACGTACTCTTCAATTACATCTCGCGTCGTTCCAGGAATGTCTGTGACAATGGCCTTTGCATCTTGCACTAAACTATTTAGAAGAGAAGATTTCCCTACATTAGGACGTCCAATAATAACCGTAGCTAATCCTTCTCTTAAAATTTTCCCTTGATGAGAGGTTTGAAGAAGCTTATCAATTTCCTGGCGTACATTTGAAGCTTTTTCGATTAACACTTGGTGAGTCATTTCCTCTACATCGTCATATTCTGGGTAGTCAATGTTCACTTCTACGTGGGCAAGTGTTTCGAGAATTTCCTGCCGTAAATGACGTACTAGCTTGGACAAACGCCCTTCCATTTGGCCAATCGCCATATTCATCGCTTTATCTGTTTTGGCACGAATTAAATCCATTACAGCTTCTGCTTGTGATAAGTCTACTCGACCATTTAAAAATGCTCGTTTTGTAAACTCACCCGGCTCAGCTAAACGGGCACCATTTGCAATAACTAACTGCAGCACACGATTAACGGATACAATTCCTCCGTGACAGTTAATTTCAATAATGTCTTCTCTGGTAAATGTCTTGGGACCTTTCATAATGGAAAGCATCACTTCTTCAACGACTTGCTCCTTCTTGGGATCTACGATATGACCGTAGTGAATGGTATGAGAAGCTACTTCTGTTAATCGTTTATTCGAAACGCTTTTAAAGATACGATCTGCAATCGTAATTGCTTCTTCACCACTCAGGCGGACGATGGCAATAGCTCCTTCTCCCATTGGTGTAGAAATGGCCGCAATTGTATCAAAATCTAGCACCAACTTCACCTCATTTCATTTTATAAACCTTTTATTTTAAACGATGTTATATACTATCATCGTTAACAATTTTACACGAACAAAAACATCTATTTTAAGGCCCGTGATTTGTATGAACCAAATAAATAGAATACCACAATTCACCGATTTGGAACATCTCTAACGTTCTTCTGTTATGCACAGTAAGAAAAACAGGCAGTATGTACTATTTTAACTTATCCACATGTGAATAACAACGTATGCATCTTGATTTTTTTGAACGCTAGATCGATAAAATAAGCACATAAAAAAGCACTAGCTTATTTTGCTAGTGCTTTTTGGCAACTGGCTGAACCAAAATGCTTCTTTTGGGTTCTTTGCCAACGGATTGTGTCTCAACTAAAGAATTTTTAGCTAACGCTTGGTGAATCATTTTTCTTTCATGAGAAGGCATTGGTTCTAGTTGAACAGATCGATTCGTTTTGATCGCCTGATTAGCTATTTTTAATGCCAGTTTTTCGACCATTTCTTTTCGTTTTTCTCGGTAGCCTTCTGGATTTAATACAACATTTAAAAATTGCTGACTGTATCGATTAGCTACCAATTGTGTGAGAAGCTGGAGCGCATTTAGGGTTTGTCCATGTTTTCCAATCAACATTCCCGCTGAATCGCTACTAATCTCAATTATGCAGTTTCTCGAGGTTTTTTTGACGTTCGTATGAATCGAAATCCCCATTTCACGGCTAACATTTGTAATAAAATGAACCGCTTCCTCTACAGGGTCAACTATTTTTGTAACCTTTACAACTGCGGGTTTTCCCTTAAAGATTCCTAAAAATCCTTTTTTGCCTGGTTCAATTATTTCTACATTTGTTTGATTTCGCTCTACTTCTAAAGCATCTAATGCTTCTTGAACAGCAGCTTCAATCGTTTGGGCCGTAATTGTGATTTCGTTCATTTTTTAACCCCTTCAATATTCGCTTGTTTTAAGTCTGGCCCTTTAATGAAGTAGGTTTGAATAATCATAAATAGATTTCCCACTACCCAATAAAGAGATAAGGCGGCTGGAAAATTGATTGCAAAAACCACAATCATGATTGGCATAACCCAAAGCATCATAGCCATTTGAGGATTTTGATTTGCATTTCCGGCCATCATCATCTTTTGCTGAATAAACGTTGTGATGCCTGCGACAATTGGTAAGATGAATAGCGGATCACGCGCACCTAAATCAAACCATAAAAAGCTGTTGTTTGCGATTTCTGACGTTCGTGTAATCGCGTGGAAAATCCCAATAAGAATGGGCATTTGAATTAGAATTGGGAAGCACCCAGCTAAAGGATTTACTCCGTAAGTTTGGAATAATGCCATCGTTTCTTTCTGCAATTGCTGCTGCGTCTGGGCATCTTTTGAACTGTACTTCTCCTTTAACTTCTGCATTTCGGGCTGAAGCATCTGCATTGCTTTCGTGTTTCTCATCTGTTTAATCATAAGCGGTAGAATAAGTAAGCGAATCAGGATTGTGACAACGATGATCGCAACTCCATAGCTTTTAAATACCTCCGCCAGATACGTAATGACTAATGATAGCGGATACACAACATACTCATTCCAAAAACCTTTACTATCATCTGTAATAGGTTGGTTAATTTCCGTACACCCCGCTAAAACAGTTAATAGAAAGATAAGCGTTATCCCTAAAAACAACTTCTTCTTCACCTGTTTTTCCTCCTTCTACATGTTCACCTTTCAATTGTGAAAGTGCGTCAAAATCCATTATATAAGGATGCGGTAGAAAAACAACAGCTATTAAAGGCTTTTCTTCTATTGTTTATTAATCGTTTTGTCTATGTGTAAGTAATTTGCCTCGCTTAAAGACATGCTGCAAGCTGCTTTTAATTTCTTCATAGCTCATTGTTGCAGCAGGCTGCCTTGCAATTACAATATAATCTTTGTCTTGCTTTAAATACGGTGTGAATTCAAACATAATTTGTTTAGCAAGGCGCTTAACTCGATTACGAGTCACGGCATTTCCAATCTTTTTGCCAACGGAGAATCCTACGCGGAAATGTTCTTGATCCGGTTTGTCTAGAACATACAAGACAAATTGGCGATTGGCCACGGACTTGCCCTTTTTAAAAACTGTTTGAAATTCATCATTCTTTTTTATACGATATCTTTTTTTCATTTTTAACAACTCCTGCCCTTTTTCAGGTCATGCTTTTATGTAGTCCCTACAGGAACAGAGGTGATTTTAGCTTTATAAAGCGAAAAAAGACCACTGGCGTCAGTGGTCTATTATGCTGATAATACTTTTCTTCCTTTACGACGACGACGAGCTAAAACTTTACGTCCATTCGCTGAGCTCATACGAGCGCGGAAACCGTGTACTTTACTGTGCTTACGTTTGTTTGGTTGGTAAGTTCTTTTCATCTATAAACACCTCCTCGAGGAATAACTGAAAAAGACAGTCCTTGCAATTATAATGAAAAGACTAAGAAGATGTCAATGTTATTTAAAAAATAAAATTTTCAATCTCTTGGTTTCATTATCTGTTTTACTCAATCTTCTTCATTCTAATATCTTTATAACCCAATTGTCTATACCTAATCAATAAAATTCATTGATTTATTAAAGAAAAAATTTTTCCTTTTCTTCTCTTTTTCTTTCTCTACCAGCTGCGATCGCATGGTTACTGAACAAAACTGCAACAATAAATGTTATAAAAAGCCTCTTTTTTATTCAAATTCTTCTCTCAAACCTTTGTGGATAAGTTTTTTCGACATTTTTCTACTTTTCCATTTCTTATCGACAACTCATACACACTATCTTGTGTTGTGGAAAACTTTTCTCCACAAGGTGTAGTGATTGTGGATAAGTTTCGAAAATTCATTGCATCATGCCGAATTCTTTGATATTATATTTTTGTTTTCACTCTTAATTACTTTTCCACAGTTGGTTTTTATCCACAAACTGTGGACAACTTGTGGACATCATTTCCACTATCACTGTATAAAGTTATCCACACCATGTGGAATCTGTCGAATAGTCGACTTTCTTCTATAATATATATTTACCCACATAATAGCAATTGTATAAATATAAATTTTTTATGCATAAGGTTTTGTACATGTTGTACAAGAGTTGTACAAAGCGCATAAAAGCTAGAAAAAGGAGGGATTGCTCGTTGGAAAACATTCATGATTTATGGAACAGAGCTTTAGAACAAATTGAAAAAAAATTAAGCAAACCTAGTTTTGAAACCTGGCTCAAATCGACCAAAGCTCATGCTTTACAAGGAGACACGCTTATTATTACTGCTCCTAATGATTTTGCACGGGACTGGTTAGAATCTAGGTACTCTAATTTAATTGCCGAAACACTTTACGATCTTACAGGGGAAGAGTTAGATGTGAAGTTTATTATTCCTCCTAACCAGGCCGAGGAAGAATTCGATATTCAAACTCCTAAAAAGAAAGTCAATAAAGACGAAGGAGCAGAATTTCCTCAAAGCATGTTAAATTCGAAGTATACCTTTGATACATTTGTTATCGGATCTGGAAATCGGTTTGCGCATGCAGCTTCTTTAGCAGTAGCAGAAGCGCCAGCTAAAGCGTATAATCCGCTTTTTATTTACGGGGGAGTAGGATTAGGTAAAACACATTTAATGCACGCAATAGGCCATTATGTGTTAGATCATAATCCTGCCGCTAAAGTGGTGTACTTATCATCTGAAAAATTCACAAATGAGTTTATTAACTCTATTCGTGATAATAAAGCAGTAGAATTCCGCAACAAATACCGCAATGTAGATGTTTTACTGATTGATGATATTCAATTCTTAGCAGGTAAAGAGCAGACACAAGAAGAATTTTTCCATACGTTTAATACGCTTCACGAAGAAAGCAAGCAGATTGTCATCTCAAGTGATCGACCGCCGAAAGAAATTCCTACACTTGAAGATCGACTTCGCTCTCGCTTTGAATGGGGCCTTATTACAGACATCACACCACCAGATTTGGAAACACGAATTGCTATTTTGCGTAAAAAAGCAAAAGCGGACGGCTTAGTTATTCCAAATGAAGTTATGCTTTACATCGCCAATCAGATTGATTCAAATATCAGAGAATTAGAAGGAGCACTTATTCGTGTAGTAGCTTATTCTTCACTAATTAATAAAGATATAAACGCTGATTTAGCAGCAGAAGCATTAAAAGATATCATTCCTAGTTCAAAACCGAGGGTTATTACAATTCAAGACATCCAACAGATTGTTGGACAAGAATTTAATATAAAATTAGATGATTTCAAAGCGAAGAAACGTACAAAGTCAGTAGCGTTTCCTAGACAAATTGCCATGTACCTTTCTCGCGAACTAACAGATTTTTCGCTGCCTAAAATTGGAGAAGAGTTTGGCGGGCGAGACCATACTACAGTCATCCATGCTCATGAAAAAATCTCGAAACTTGTTCAAACAGATACTGACCTACAAAAACAAATTAAAGAAATAAGTGAATCACTAAAAATATAGGCTTTTTTTACTTGTATTTTGTGAATAAGTGAGTTAGGATTGTACACAGTCTGTCCACATGTGGATAGGCTGTGTTCTCACGTTTTTAGGGGTTATCCACATTTCCACAGCCCCTATTACTACTACTATCTTAAAATATAATAAATAATAAGCTTTTAAACCTACTTTTAAGGAGGATTAATTATTATGAAATTTATCATACAGAAAGATTATCTAGTTCAAAGCGTTCAAGACGTTATGAAAGCTGTATCTTCTAGAACGACGATTCCAATTCTAACGGGGATTAAAATTGTAGCTACTGAAGAAGGTGTTACCTTAACTGGAAGTGATTCAGATATCTCTATTGAATCGTTTATTCCAAACGAAGAAGAAGGAAAAGAGATTGTTGATATCCAAAAACCAGGAAGCGTTGTTCTCCCAGCTCGTTTCTTTAGTGAAATCGTCAAAAAGCTTCCTAAAGACATTGTAGAATTAGATGTCCAAAGTCACTTTTTAACAATTATTCGTTCAGGGAAAGCTGAATTTAACTTAAATGGTTTAGATGCAGAAGAGTATCCACATTTGCCACAGATTGAAGAAAATAACATGTTTAGATTACCAACAGACTTATTAAAAAACATGATTCGACAAACTGTCTTTGCAGTGTCCACCTCAGAAACACGACCTATCTTGACAGGTGTAAACTGGAAAGTCGATGGCAGGGAATTAACGTGTATTGCTACTGATAGCCACCGTCTAGCTTTGCGAAAAGCGACCATTGAAACTGGCAATGAAGCAACGTATAATGTGGTTATTCCAGGTAAAAGTTTAAGTGAATTCAGTAAGATCCTTGATGATTCTCATGAATTGGTAGACATTGTTATCACGGAAAATCAAGTATTATTCAAAACAAAACATTTACTATTTTTCTCAAGATTATTGGACGGAAATTATCCTGATACATCAAGATTAATCCCGGCTGATAGTAAAACGGATGTTATATTGAACGTAAAAGAATTCTTACAATCGATTGACCGCGCTTCTTTATTAGCTCGAGAAGGAAGAAACAACGTGGTAAAACTATCTACGCTGGATGAAGGAATTGTTGAAATTTCTTCTAACTCTCCTGAAATCGGAAAAGTAATTGAAGAGGTACAAAGTCAGTCTATCTCAGGAGAAGAATTAAAAATTTCTTTTAGCGCAAAATATATGTTAGACGCATTAAAAGCGCTTGAAGGAACAGATATTAAAATTAACTTCACTGGTGCGATGCGTCCATTTGTCATTCGAACATTAGAGGATGATTCAATGTTGCAGCTGATTTTACCAGTGCGAACATATTAAATCCCAGAAAGCTACTAGCATGCCGTACTAGTAGCTTTCTTTTCTCAAGGAGAATTATTTAGTAAAATAGAGATACATCATTAGAAAGTGAGAGAGTCGCATGAAAACAGAGGTTAAAATTTCAACTGAATACATTACGCTTGGCCAGTTTTTAAAACTAGCAGACGTCATTCAAACAGGTGGAATGGTAAAATGGTTTTTAAGTGAGCACGAAGTATATGTGAACGGGGAGCTAGAAGAGCGCCGCGGACGTAAATTATATGCAAATGACGAAGTGGATATACCGGCTGCAGGATCATTTGTTGTTATTACTTAAAGTTGGTGAAACGTTTGTATATTAAAGAAATTACCTTAACAAATTACCGGAACTATACGAAGACAACGATTCCCTTTGAAAATAAAGTAAACGTCATTTTGGGTGAAAACGCACAGGGTAAAACAAACGTGATGGAATCGATCTTCGTATTATCTATGGCTAAATCTCATCGTACATCCAACGATAAAGAATTAATTAAATGGGAATGTGAGTATGCAAAGCTATCGGGCATTGTAGAAAAGAATAGAGGTCCTGTTACACTGGATTTAGTCATCTCAACAAAAGGAAAAAAAGCAAAATATAATCACATTGAGCAGAAAAAGCTCAGTCAATATATAGGATCAATTAATACTGTCATGTTTGCTCCGGAGGATTTAAACCTAGTTAAAGGGAGTCCGCAAGTAAGGCGCAAATTTATCGATATGGAAATTGGTCAAGTTTCGCCTGTTTACATGCATGATTTAAGCAGGTATCAAAAGATTTTGCAGCAAAGAAATCAATATTTGAAGCAGCTGCAGACAAAAAAACAAACGGATCTTTCACTTTTAGACGTACTTACGTTACAGTTAAGTGAAATGGCGGCGAAAATCTTAAAAAAACGTTTTGAGTTTTTACAGTTACTTCAACAGTGGGCAGAGCCTATTCATAAAGGGATCAGTCGAGACTTAGAAACATTAAAAATTGAGTATAAGAATTCAATTGATGTATCAGAAGATGCAGATTTGTCGAAAATGTTAGAAGCATATCATCAAAAGTTTGATAAAATAAAAAGTAGAGAAATTGATAGAGGTGTCACCTTAGCAGGACCACACCGTGATGATCTTCTTTTCTACGTTAATGAAAAAGACGTTCAAACATTTGGTTCACAAGGGCAACAGCGGACGACTGCTTTATCGTTAAAGCTTGCTGAAATTGAGTTAATTCATCAAGAAGTAGGTGAATATCCAATCTTGCTTTTAGATGACGTATTGTCTGAATTAGATGATTTTCGTCAATCACACTTGCTAAATACCATTCAAGGAAAAGTTCAGACGTTTGTAACGACAACGAGCATCGAAGGAATTCATCACGAGACCTTAGAAAAAGCCGCTACATATCATGTAGAAGCTGGCCAAATTCAAAAGGTCAAATAGCAATTGATCTGTTTAAAAACTTTTCGCAAGGCAATCTAACTGAAATATGATATCATTATAGTTTTAAGTCTATATATTTCAACTCGTACCCTCGATTATGAAAATTTTGTGCATAAGTAAACAAATTGCACATACATTAAAGGCTCCGTATTATTTCCACATAATATTTGAAAAACATAATACAAAATGATAAATACAGCAGTTTGCTGTTAAAAAAAAGTGTAGGTGATACATTTGACGATGGAACAAAAAGAAGTACAAGCATATGAAGCTGATCAGATACAAGTATTAGAAGGATTAGAAGCTGTTCGTAAACGTCCGGGGATGTATATTGGATCGACGAGCGCAAAAGGTTTACATCATCTTGTATGGGAAATTGTAGATAATAGTATTGATGAAGCGCTGGCCGGCTATTGCGATGAAATTAATGTTATTATCGAAAAGGATAATAGTATTACAGTCAAAGATAACGGTCGTGGAATTCCGGTTGGTATTCAAGAAAAAATGGGCAGACCTGCCGTTGAAGTTATCTTAACGGTTCTTCATGCCGGAGGTAAATTTGGCGGCGGAGGCTATAAAGTATCTGGTGGGTTGCACGGTGTAGGTGCCTCAGTTGTTAATGCACTTTCTACCTCTTTGGAAGTACACGTACATCGTGACGGTAAAGTTCATTATCAAAAATACGAACGAGGTGTACCGGCCGCTGACTTAAAAGTAGTTGGAGAAACAGATAAAACAGGTACTGTTATTCAATTCCATCCAGACAGTGAAATTTTTACAGAAACGCTTGAATACGATTTTGATACGTTAGCTAATCGTCTGCGTGAGTTAGCTTTCTTAAATCGCGGCATTAAAATTACGATTGAAGACAAACGTGAAGAAGATAAAAGACGTGAATATCACTATGAAGGCGGAATTAAGTCTTACGTTGAACACTTAAATCGTTCGAAAGAAGTAATTCACGAAGAGCCGATCTATATTGAAGGTAATCGAGACAACATTTCTGTAGAAATTGCTATTCAATATAACGATAGCTATACAAGCAATTTATATTCTTTTGCAAACAATATTCACACATATGAAGGTGGAACGCACGAAGCAGGATTTAAAACAGCATTAACACGTGTAATTAACGACTATGCACGTAAAAATAGCGTATTCAAAGACAGTGACGCTAATCTAACGGGTGAAGATGTTCGTGAAGGAATTACAGCTATCATCTCTATTAAGCACCCAGATCCGCAGTTCGAAGGGCAAACGAAAACAAAGCTGGGAAATAGTGAAGCAAGAACAATTACTGACTCTGTGTTTGCAGAGCATTTAGAAACTTACTTGCTAGAGAACCCTATTGTAGCGAAAAAGGTAATTGAAAAAGGCTTAATGGCTGCAAGAGCAAGAATGGCAGCTAAAAAAGCTCGTGAGCTTACAAGACGTAAAAGCGCGCTTGAAATTTCAAACTTACCGGGTAAATTAGCAGATTGTTCATCAAAAGATCCTTCTATTAGTGAACTCTATGTAGTAGAGGGCGACTCTGCCGGAGGTTCAGCTAAGCAGGGAAGAAGCCGTCATTTCCAAGCTATTTTGCCTTTACGTGGTAAAATTATCAACGTAGAGAAAGCGCGTTTAGATAAAATTTTATCTAATAACGAAATTCGTACAATCATTACCGCTCTAGGAACAGGGATTGGTGACGATTTTGATATTTCGAAAGCTCGCTACCATAAAATTGTGATTATGACAGATGCAGACGTAGATGGCGCTCATATTCGTACGCTTCTTCTAACGTTCTTCTATCGCTACATGAGACAGATTATTGAGCATGGATATGTGTACATTGCTCAGCCGCCTCTTTACAAAGTTTCACAAGGTAAAAAAGTTGAGTACGCGTACAACGATCGTCAATTAGAAGAGGTATTAGCTTCTTTCCCTGAAGGCGCAAAACCAAACCTTCAACGTTACAAAGGTTTAGGAGAGATGAATCCTGAACAATTATGGGAAACAACAATGGATCCAGAATTCCGTACCCTTCTTCAGGTGAATTTGCAAGATGCAATTGAAGCTGATGAGACGTTTGAAATTTTAATGGGCGATAAAGTAGAACCACGCCGTAATTTCATTGAAGAAAATGCTCAGTACGTGAAAAATCTTGATATTTAAATGAACGGTAATACCCTTTATATTTTTTATAAAGGGTATATAAACGTCAGGATAGAGATAGGTTCTATCCTGCGTTTACATATATATGAATTACTATACTGAACTTCGCGAAGGAGGTTCTTATCGATGTCAGATAAACCAAACTCTCAAATAAGAGAAGTAAATATTAGTCAAGAAATGCGCGCTTCCTTTTTAGATTATGCAATGAGCGTAATTGTATCGCGTGCTTTACCAGATGTAAGAGACGGACTTAAGCCTGTGCACCGTCGTATTTTATATGCAATGAATGATTTAGGTATGGGGTCGGATAAGCCATATAAAAAATCAGCTCGTATCGTAGGAGAAGTAATTGGTAAGTATCACCCACACGGTGACTCAGCTGTATATGAAACAATGGTTCGTATGGCACAAGATTTTAGCTATCGTTATATGCTAATTGACGGTCATGGAAACTTTGGATCTGTTGATGGAGATGCAGCAGCAGCTATGCGTTATACAGAAGCAAGAATGTCAAAAGTTTCGATGGAACTGTTACGTGACATCAATAAAGATACAATTGATTACCAAGACAACTATGACGGTTCTGAGCGTGAACCAATTGTATTGCCTGCTAGATTTCCAAATTTACTTGTAAACGGTTCAGCCGGAATTGCGGTAGGTATGGCGACAAATATTCCTCCGCATCAGTTAGGAGAAGTCATTGACGGCGTTTTAGCTGTAAGTCAAGACCCTGATATAACAATTGCAGAGTTAATGGAGATTATTCCAGGACCGGATTTCCCAACAGCAGGACAAATTCTTGGCCGCAGCGGAATTCGCAAAGCTTATGAAACTGGAAAAGGTTCTATTATTGTTCGCGCAAAAGTAGAAATTGAAGAACAAAACAATGGTAAACAAACCATTATTGTTCATGAACTTCCATACCAAGTAAATAAAGCAAAGCTGATTGAAAAAATTGCCGAGCTAGCTCGTGATAAGAAGATTGATGGAATTACGGACTTACGAGATGAGTCTGACCGTTCGGGTATGCGTATTGTTATTGAAGTAAGACGTGATGCAAATGCAAATGTTTTATTGAACAACTTATATAAGCAGACATCTCTTCAAACAAGTTTTGGTATTAATACCCTTGCATTAGTAGATGGACAGCCAAAAGTATTGAACTTGAAGCAATGTCTACAGTACTACTTAGACCACCAAGTAGTGGTTATTCGCCGTCGTACTGAATTTGAACTTCGAAAAGCAGAAGCACGTGCGCATATTTTAGAAGGTTTAAAGATTGCTCTCGATAATTTAGATGCTGTTATTGCTTTAATTAGAGGTTCTCAAACAACAGATATTGCACGTGAAGGATTAATGACGCAGTTTTCGTTATCTGAAAAACAAGCGCAAGCTATTTTGGATATGCGTCTACAGCGTTTAACGGGATTAGAGCGAGAGAAGATTGAAGCGGAATATCAATCTTTATTAGCGCTAATTGCTGAATTAAAAGCTATTTTAGCAGATGAAGAAAAAGTATTAGAAATTATTAGAGAAGAACTAATAGAAGTAAAAGAAAGATTCAATGACGGCCGTCGAACGGAAATCGTAAGTGGAGGAGCTGAAATTATCGAAGACGAGGATCTGATTCCTCGCCAAGATATTGTTATTAGTTTAACGCACAACGGCTATATTAAACGTTTGCCTGTTTCTACGTATAAGAGTCAGCGAAGAGGCGGAAGAGGTATTCAAGGAATGAATACAAACGAAAATGATTTCGTTGAACATCTTCTAACAACATCTACTCATGATACGATTCTCTTCTTTACAAATAAGGGAAAAGTCTACCGGACAAAAGGATACGAAATTCCAGAGTACGGAAGAACGGCTAAAGGGATACCTATTATTAACTTGTTAGAAGTAGACAAAGGTGAGTGGGTAAATGCCATCATTCGCGTCGATGAATTTGTAGACGATTGGTATCTATTCTTTACTACGAAACAAGGAATTTCTAAGCGTACGCCTTTATCTTCTTTTGAGAACATTCGAAATAGCGGACTTATTGCCTTGAATTTAAGAGAAGAAGATGAATTAATTTCTGTTAAATTGACAGATGGTAAGCGCGATATGGTTATTGGAACGAAGAAGGGTATGTTAATTCGTTTTAATGAAAATGATGTTCGTTCAATGGGACGTACAGCTACTGGAGTCAAAGGTATCACTCTCGATTCAGAAGATGAAGTAATCGGTATGGAAATTCTCGAAGAACAATCGGATATCTTGATCATCACGAAAAATGGTTACGGAAAACGTACACCGATTGAGGAATATCGTGTACAAACAAGAGGCGGTAAAGGTTTAAGAACATGTAATATCACTGATAAAAATGGTGATGTTGTCGCACTGAAATGCGTATCTCAAGAAGAAGATATTATGCTTATCACAGTAAGCGGCGTTCTTATCCGTGTTTCTGTTTCAGATATTTCACAAATGGGCCGTAACACACAAGGTGTCAAAGTCATTCGTTTAGGAGATGAAGAGTTTGTTTCAACGGTTGCAAAAGTACAGACTTCAGAAGATGAAGACGAAGTATTAGATGAATTAGATGAAAATGAAGAGGCAGATATAGTAATTGAAGCTGAAGAAACAGAAGAATAAAAAAAGCCCCTGAAAAAACAGGGGCTTTTTTGTATAAAAAAACCTTGCCATAGTTTTTTTATTTTGGTAATATATAAAAAGTCAGCAAAACACATATGAGTTTTTTAGTAGTTTTTAAAAAAAGTTATATAAAAGTGTTGACAACGATTCTTAGAAAGTGTTATTATATAGGAGTCGCTTTAAGACAAGAGTTCTTTGAAAACTGAACGAAATAGTAAACGTCAACGTTAATTTTTTTATTTTATATGAGCAATCAAACATTTCTTCGGAGAGTTTGATCCTGGCTCAGGATGAACGCTGGCGGCGTGCCTAATACATGCAAGTCGAGCGAACTGATTAGAAGCTTGCTTCTATGACGTTAGCGGCGGACGGGTGAGTAACACGTG